>NZ_JBFMVT010000002.1:1546696-1856035 GCF_040786275.1 Buttiauxella gaviniae | reverse complement strand
GGGTCGGCAAAGTGCGGTCGTCCAGCTGCGGTGGTGATAATCGTGGGCAGTTGTTGAATGCCGTACAACATGTGCAGTAACTCAGCCAGCAGACTGCGCGAGGCTAAAAATCGTAAACGGCGATGCTCTGGCATTTGCCGGGCGTGAGCGTGACACTCGTCATTTAGCCGGCTCGAAAAGGGGTATTTTGGGGTGATCGTCCATCTTGCGAAATGCGTTGCCATTTGTCTCTCCTTGATAATGGGCAATGTACACTTTTCTTGATTGTAGGTTTTTTAGCAGCGAAACGCACGGCCAGGTATGTGTAAAAAAACGGCAACTCTTCCGTGAATGATCAACTGTATGAATATTTTGGATTTAATGCTGTGCGGTCTAAGCCATTTTTTGCAATTGATGATTATCTGGCTAAATACATTCGCTTTTTCGGCTAAAAAGGCAAAAAAATCCCGCAACACACATCATGTCACGGGATGGATAAAAAGTGAGCGCACGCTTACTTTTTTAAATCATTTACCGATGCAGAAGCTGGAGAAAATGCGTCCAAGCAAATCATCCGAGGTAAATTCGCCGGTAATCTCACTCAGGCTTTGCTGAGACAGGCGCAGCTCTTCGGCCAGTAATTCTCCGGCCCACGCGCCCAGCAGTTGGGCTTTGCCTTGTTGCAGGTGGTTTGCGGCCTGCTCCAGTGCCTGCAGGTGACGACGACGCGCCAGGAATCCGCCTTCCATGTTGGTTTCAAAACCCATGCTCTGTTTTAGATGATCGCGCAGCACATCTACGCCTTCACCGGTACGCGCAGAAAGGCGCACAAGTGAGTGACCATTTACATCGCTCAGGCCCAGCGTTTCACCAGTAACATCAGCTTTGTTACGCACCACGGTAATCGGCAAACGAGCCGGTAAGCGGGCGATAAAATCAGGCCAAATCTCTGCCGGGTCGGTTGCGTCAGTCGTGGTACCGTCAACCATAAACAGCACGCGGTCAGCTTGTTCGATTTCGTTCCAGGCACGTTCGATACCGATGCGCTCAACTTCGTCACTGGCTTCGCGAAGACCCGCGGTATCGATGATGTGCAGCGGCATCCCATCGATGTGGATATGTTCGCGCAGTACGTCGCGAGTGGTTCCGGCAATATCCGTCACAATCGCCGCTTCGCGCCCGGCAAGGGCATTCAGCAGGCTTGATTTCCCGGCGTTTGGACGCCCGGCAATAACCACTTTCATCCCTTCGCGTAGCAAACTGCCCTGGCGCGCTTCGGCGCGGACAGCGTCCAGATCGCCAATCACCTGGTTAAGCTGGGCTTCAATTTTGCCATCAGAGAGAAAATCGATTTCTTCATCCGGAAAATCAATCGCCGCTTCCACATAAATACGCAGATGGGTCAGGGCTTCAACAAGATGGTTTACACGGGCGGAGAACGCGCCCTGCAAAGAATTTAACGCTGAACGAGCGGCTTGTTCTGAGCTGGCGTCAATCAGGTCGGCAATCGCCTCGGCCTGCGCCAAATCCAGCTTGTCGTTCAGGAATGCACGCTCGGAGAACTCGCCAGGTCGTGCGATACGTACGCCTGGAAGTGCCAGGATGCGCTTTAGCAGCAAATCGAGGATAACCGGGCCACCATGGCCCTGCAGTTCCAGCACGTCTTCACCGGTGAAGGAATTAGGACCGGGGAACCACAGCGCGATACCTTGATCCAGAACGCTGCCGTCTGCATCGCGGAATGGCAGGTAATCGGCGTAGCGTGGCTTGGGAAGTTTACCCAGAATCGCTTGTGCGATTTCACGTGCCTGAAGGCCTGAGACGCGCAGGATACCAACCCCACCACGTCCCGGCGGTGTCGCCTGGGCAACGATTGTCTCGTTATGGCTCATTACTGTCCCTTCGGGATTGCTGGTGGATGGCGCTTTGCTTATCCACTCTACGAAAAAAAGAAGGCGGTCAATTGACCGCCTTCCGTGTGCTTATGCTTAAATCGCTATCAGGTCTTTTTCTTGTCGCGGCTGTGTAAGCCACGTTTCTCAAGACCGCGATAAATCAGCTGCTGCTGGATGATGGTCACGGTGTTACTGACGATATAGTACAGTACCAGGCCTGACGGGAACCACAGGAAGAACACCGTAAAGATGACCGGCATAAAGGTCATGATCTTCTGCTGCATCGGGTCGGTCACAGTGGTCGGCGACATCTTCTGAATGAAGAACATCGTCAGACCCATCAGGATCGGCAGGATGTAGTACGGGTCTTGTGCAGACAAGTCATGAATCCACAGTGCGAACGGCGCATGGCGCAGCTCCACGGAACCCATCAGCATGTAGTACAGCGCCAGGAAGATTGGCATCTGGATAACCAGCGGGAGGCAACCACCCAGCGGGTTAACTTTCTCTGCTTTATACAGCGCCATCATTTCCTGACTCATGCGCTGTTTGTCGTCACCAATACGCTCACGCATGGCCGCCAGTTTCGGCTGCAACATACGCATTTTCGCCATGGAGGTGTACTGCGCTTTAGTCAGCGGGTACATGATGCCACGAACGATAAAGGTGATAACGATAATGGAGAAGCCCCAGTTACCGATAAAGCTGTGCAGGAATTTCAACAGCTTGAACAGCGGCTGAGAAATAAACCACAACCAACCATAATCCACAGTCAGGTCAAGGTGTGGCGCAACGGCTGCCATTTTGTCCTGAATTTCCGGGCCAACCCACAGGGTGCTACCCAGTTGAGCTGTTTGGCCTGGCTGAACCAGTTGTGGAGCGGATTTATAACCAATCGCGGCCACATCGTTGTTCAGTTTGGTGGTATAGAAGTTGTTGGTACCCTGATTACGCGGAACCCAGGCTGTTGCGAAATACTGCTGCAACATCGCTACCCAACCATTGCTGGCGTTAACGTTCAGGTTCTCACCGTCAGCGATTTTATCGAATTTATATTTTTCGTATTTCGCATCAGGCGTTGAGTACGCAGCACCGCGGAAGGTATGCAACGCAAAGTTGTTGCTTCCGGTATCGCGGTGAGACGGCAAATTGATGGACTGCTTCAACTGACCAAAAGTAGCCAGCTCCAGCGGTTTCTCACCGGCGTTCTTCACGTTGTAATCCACACTTACCGCGAACTCGCCGCGTTTCAGAGTGAAAGATTTAGTGAAGGTGTTGCCCGCCGCATCGGTATAAGTCATTGGAATAACGATTTCGTTCTGGCCGTCTGCCAGTACGAAGCTTTCGCTATCAACGTTATACAGAGGACGCTCACCGTTAGCCGGGTTGTCCGGGCCATCGCGACCGGTCAGGCCACTTTGCGCCTGGTAGACAAATTGTGGCGTCGTTTCCAGTAACTGGAATGGCTCATTAGATTTGAGCTCTTTCGGGTAGGTCAGCAACTGTGCCTGCTCCACATCACCACCACGGGTGTTGATGGAAAGCTCAAGGACGTCAGTTTTAACCGTGATGATTTTCCCCTGGCCACTGGTCGGCACACCCTGGCTTGCGGCGTTACCTGCTGCGGTGGTCGTAGTCTGCGTGGTCTGTTGCACCTGAGGTTGCGGAGCGTGGTCCTGCTCCCAGGCTTGCCAGATCATGAAAGACACGAACAACAAAGCGATGAGAAAAAGATTGCGTTGCGAATCCATCGTTAGTGTTCTCTGGTATCAAAAGGTCCAGGTGGGACGGGATCGTCTCCACCGGGGTTCAAAGGGTGGCATTTTAATACGCGTTTCACCGTCAACCAACTGCCTTTTAGTACCCCAAACCTGCGCAATGCCTCAATTCCGTAGTGAGAACAGGTTGGAGTAAAACGACAATGCGGCCCGAGAAGCGGACTTATCAGGCGCTGATAGACCCTAATCAGGCCTATCAGGAGCCGGGATGCAGGCGACAGTGACGGCGCCATAACTTTTCCAATGCTTCCGATAAAGCCCGGTTATCCAGGTCTGCAACCCCTTTCTTAGCCACTACCACGAAATCCATTGGCGGAAGTTCGTGCTGACGCAAACGGAAACTCTCACGCGTCAGACGTTTAATCCGATTGCGTTCGTGTGCACGTTTAACGTTTTTCTTAGCGACTGTAAGACCGATGCGGGGATGCCCCAGCGAATTAAGGCGGCCGAGGATGGTGATTTGCGGCGTGCCAGCCCGTTGAGGTTGCTGGAAGACGAAAGTGAAATGAGTGGGAGTTAACAAGCGTAACTCCCTGGGAAATGCGAGCTTAACCACTCAGGGGTTAGCTTTTATTACTTAGAAACGGTCAGACGAGAACGGCCTTTAGCACGACGACGTGCCAGTACCTGACGACCATTTTTAGTTGCCATACGAGCACGGAAGCCGTGAGAACGGTTGCGCTTCAGTACAGACGGTTGAAAAGTGCGTTTCATGGCGATTTCTACCTAAACTTGGATAAATTTCACTGGGTTAGCGCGAAGCCTTGCATAAACTGCAAACGACTTACGCCTCAGTGTGGCTGATTAAAGAGGCCGGATTGTAATAATTGTACACTCCGGAGTCAATTCTCTTTCCTTAATTCCCGTGCCTTAATTCGCTTTTTGACCCCAAAAACGACCAGGATCTGACCAAAATAAAGCCGTGGTGACACGCGACGGGTGGGGAATTATACGGCGTCCCCATTAAAGCGCAAGGATCGTCAGGGATCTTCCTTAGATCAGATGAGTCGATTTTGTGCACTAGTCAGTAATTTTTCCAATATAGGAAGGTAAAGCGCTGCGCGTCTGACAGGATCGTTTACACTTACACTCCACAAAATAGCCCTGTGGATAAATCGGGAAGAAACTGTGAGAAACAGAAGATCTCTGGCGCACTTTAGGCTATGATCCGCGGTCCCGATCGTGATCCTTTAGCGTTCACCCTGGGGTAAACCGCAGATAGCGGTTCGCACGCTTCCCGTACCGGGGTTCCGATGAGGAAGAGTCGGCGTGTGTCAACAATCATGAATATAAACTTTCAGTCTTCGTCATTTTATCGACTTTGTTCGAGTGGAGTCCGCCGTGTCACTTTCGCTTTGGCAGCAGTGTCTTGCCCGATTGCAGGATGAGTTACCAGCCACAGAATTTAGTATGTGGATACGCCCCCTACAGGCGGAACTTAGCGATAACACGCTGGCCTTGTATGCGCCAAACCGTTTTGTTCTCGACTGGGTGAGAGACAAATACCTCAATAACATCAATGGCCTGCTCAATGATTTTTGTGGTAATGATGCACCCGCTCTGCGTTTTGAAGTGGGCAGCAAACCGGTCAGCCAGGTCCTGAGCCAGCAGACTGTTGCTACTACTGCCCCTGCGCACATTGCACGCCCTACAACTCATCATCGCCCAAGCTGGGATAACCTTCCGGCTCCGGCTGAACAGCTATACCGCTCTAACGTCAACGTAAAGCATACGTTCGATAACTTCGTTGAGGGTAAGTCTAACCAACTGGCTCGCGCGGCGGCGCGTCAGGTGGCGGATAACCCAGGCGGCGCGTATAACCCTTTATTCCTTTATGGCGGCACGGGACTGGGTAAAACTCACCTGTTGCATGCCGTTGGCAACGGCATTATTGCGCGCAAACCGAATGCGAAAGTGGTGTATATGCACTCCGAACGCTTCGTGCAGGACATGGTAAAAGCGCTGCAAAATAACGCCATTGAAGAGTTCAAACGTTACTACCGTTCTGTTGATGCGCTGCTCATAGATGACATTCAATTCTTTGCTAACAAAGAGCGCTCACAGGAAGAATTCTTCCACACCTTCAACGCCCTGCTTGAAGGCAACCAACAGATCATTCTGACTTCGGATCGTTATCCAAAAGAGATCAACGGTGTTGAAGATCGTCTGAAATCTCGCTTCGGTTGGGGTTTAACCGTTGCTATAGAACCGCCAGAATTAGAAACGCGCGTAGCGATCCTGATGAAAAAAGCAGACGAGAACGACATTCGTCTGCCGGGTGAAGTCGCCTTCTTTATTGCTAAGCGTTTACGTTCCAACGTGCGTGAGCTTGAAGGGGCACTGAACCGTGTCATCGCCAACGCCAACTTTACTGGCCGGGCGATTACCATCGACTTCGTGCGTGAAGCGCTGCGCGATCTGCTGGCGCTGCAAGAGAAACTCGTCACCATCGACAATATTCAGAAGACGGTGGCAGAGTATTATAAAATCAAGATTGCTGACCTGTTGTCCAAGCGTCGTTCCCGCTCGGTTGCCCGCCCACGTCAAATGGCGATGGCTCTGGCGAAGGAACTGACAAACCATAGCTTGCCAGAAATCGGCGACGCCTTTGGTGGCCGCGACCATACTACGGTTCTGCACGCCTGCCGCAAGATTGAGCAGTTGCGTGAAGAAAGCCACGACATCAAAGAAGATTTCTCCAACTTAATCAGAACATTATCTTCGTGACGCTATGAAATTTACCGTTGAACGTGAAACTTTATTAAAACCGCTGCAACAGGTGAGTGGCCCATTAGGTGGCCGTCCGACGTTACCGATTCTCGGCAACCTGCTGTTGCAAGTCGCGGAAGGAACGCTTTCATTAACAGGCACCGACCTGGAAATGGAGATGGTGGCGCGCGTTGCATTGGTGCAGCCGCATGAGCCGGGTGCGACTACGGTGCCTGCGCGTAAATTTTTCGACATCTGTCGTGGTTTGCCGGAAGGCGCGGAAATCGCCGTGACGCTTGAGGGCGACCGCATGCTAGTGCGCTCTGGGCGCAGCCGTTTCTCGCTCTCTACGCTTCCAGCGGCAGATTTCCCGAACCTGGACGACTGGCAGAGTGAAGTAGAATTCACGCTCCCACAGGCGACTATGAAACGCCTGATCGAAGCCACGCAGTTTTCTATGGCGCATCAGGACGTTCGCTACTATCTGAACGGCATGCTGTTTGAAACCGAAGGCGAAGAGCTGCGCACCGTGGCGACCGATGGTCACCGCCTGGCGGTATGTTCCATGCCGGTCGGTCAGTCTTTGCCTAACCATTCGGTGATCGTGCCGCGTAAAGGCGTGATTGAGCTGATGCGTATGCTGGACGGTGGTGATTCACCGCTGCGTATCCAGATTGGCAGCAACAATATTCGTGCGCACGTTGGTGACTTTATCTTCACCTCTAAGCTGGTTGATGGCCGTTTCCCGGATTATCGCCGCGTATTGCCGAAGAATCCGGACAAACATCTCGATGCCAGTTGTGATTTGCTGAAACAGGCGTTTTCACGTGCGGCTATTTTGTCGAACGAGAAGTTCCGCGGTGTTCGTCTGCAAGTCATCGCCAATCAGTTGAAGATCACGGCTAACAACCCGGAACAGGAAGAAGCCGAAGAGATTCTGGACGTTACCTACGACGGCACAGATATGGAAATTGGCTTCAACGTCAGCTACGTGCTGGACGTGTTGAATGCGCTGAAATGCGAGAACGTGCGCATTTTGCTGACCGACTCCGTTTCCAGTGTGCAGATTGAAGATGCAGCGTCTCAGGCTGCGGCCTATGTCGTAATGCCAATGAGACTGTAGATGTCGCTCTCGCGTTTATTGATTAAAGACTTTCGTAATATCGAAAATGCGGATTTGGCTCTCTCTCCGGGGTTTAATTTCCTGGTAGGAGCCAACGGAAGTGGCAAGACCAGCGTGTTAGAGGCGATTTACACCCTCGGGCACGGGCGCGCTTTCCGTAGTCTGAAAATAGAGCGCGTGATTCGTCATGAACAAGCATCCTTTGTCCTGCACGGGCGCATACAGAACGGCGAGCGGGAAACCGCAGTTGGCCTGACCAAAGACCGCGCAGGCGATAGCAAAGTGCGCATTGACGGCAGCGACGGCCACAAAGTGGCTGAACTTGCCCTATTGATGCCCATGCAACTCATCACCCCCGAGGGTTTTACCTTGCTTAACGGTGGCCCTAAATACCGTAGAGCTTTCCTCGATTGGGGATGTTTCCACAACGAACCAGGATTTTTTGTCGCCTGGAGCAATCTCAAGCGCCTGCTCAAGCAACGTAACGCTGCGTTGCGACAGGTAACGCGCTATGCGCAACTGCGGCCATGGGATCAAGAACTTATCCCACTAGCGGAGCAAATTAGCCGCTGGCGTGCCGAGTACAGCGCAGCCATTGCCGATGATATGGCTGATACCTGCGCGCAGTTTCTACCTGAGTTCTCGCTTAACTTCTCTTTCCAGCGCGGCTGGGAAAAAGAGAGTGATTATGGCGAGCTACTGGAACGCAATTTCGAGCGCGATCGAATGCTGACCTACACCGCTCACGGCCCTCACAAAGCGGATTTCAGGATCCGTGCAGACGGTGCGCCGGTAGAAGATACATTGTCGCGCGGGCAGCTTAAATTACTGATGTGCGCCTTACGACTGGCGCAGGGTGAGTTTCTCACCCGACAGAACGGGCGGCGTTGCCTGTATCTGATAGATGATTTTGCCTCTGAACTAGATGATGCACGTCGTGGTCTATTAGCCAGCCGGTTAAAGGCGACGGAATCACAGGTTTTTGTCAGTGCGATAAGCGCAGAACATGTGATGGATATGGCGGACAAAAATTCGAAGATGTTCGCCGTGGATCAGGGTAAAATAACGGATTAACCCAAGAATAATTGAGCGAGAAACGTTGATGTCGAATTCTTATGACTCCTCCAGTATCAAAGTCCTTAAAGGGCTGGATGCGGTACGTAAGCGCCCGGGAATGTATATCGGCGATACGGACGACGGCACCGGTCTGCACCACATGGTATTTGAGGTCGTAGATAACGCTATCGACGAAGCACTTGCCGGTCACTGTAAAGACATCGTTGTCACCATCCATGCGGATAACTCTGTTTCAGTCACCGATGATGGCCGTGGTATTCCTACCGGTATTCACCCGGAAGAAGGGGTGTCTGCTGCCGAAGTTATCATGACCGTGCTTCACGCCGGCGGTAAGTTCGATGACAACTCGTATAAAGTTTCTGGCGGCCTGCACGGCGTAGGGGTTTCGGTTGTTAACGCCCTTTCCCAGAAGCTGGAACTGCTGATTCGCCGCGAAGGTAAAACCCATCAGCAAACTTACATCCACGGTGTGCCGCAGGCGCCTCTGGCTGTAACGGGTGAAACTGACGCGACCGGTACGCAAGTTCGTTTCTGGCCAAGCCACGAAACCTTCACCAACGTGATTGAGTTCGAATATGACATCCTGGCAAAACGCCTGCGTGAACTGTCATTCCTGAACTCCGGTGTCTCTATCCGCCTGATCGACAAGCGTGATGGTCGCCAGGACCACTTCCACTACGAAGGTGGTATCCGCGCGTTTGTTGAGTACCTCAACAAAAACAAAACCCCTATTCACCCAACCGTGTTCTATTTCAGCACTGAAAAAGACGGCATTGGCGTGGAAGTGGCGTTGCAGTGGAACGACGGTTTCCAGGAAAACATCTACTGCTTTACCAACAACATCCCACAGCGCGACGGTGGTACTCATCTGGCCGGTTTCCGCGCCGCGATGACGCGTACTCTGAACGCGTACATGGATAAAGAAGGCTACAGCAAAAAAGCGAAAGTCAGCGCCACCGGTGACGATGCCCGTGAAGGCCTGATTGCTGTGGTTTCTGTAAAAGTTCCCGATCCAAAATTCTCTTCTCAGACCAAAGACAAACTGGTCTCTTCAGAAGTGAAATCCGCGGTTGAGCAGCAGATGAACGAACTGCTGGCTGAATACCTGCTGGAAAACCCGTCTGACGCGAAAATCGTTGTCGGCAAAATCATTGATGCGGCTCGCGCACGTGAAGCTGCCCGTCGCGCACGTGAAATGACCCGTCGTAAAGGCGCGCTGGACTTAGCAGGTTTGCCTGGCAAACTGGCTGATTGCCAGGAACGCGACCCGGCTCACTCCGAACTGTACCTTGTAGAAGGGGACTCTGCGGGCGGCTCTGCAAAACAGGGGCGTAACCGTAAGAACCAGGCGATCCTGCCGCTGAAAGGTAAAATTCTGAACGTTGAGAAAGCGCGCTTTGACAAAATGCTCGCCTCTCAGGAAGTTGCCACGCTGATTACCGCGTTGGGCTGCGGCATTGGCCGTGACGAATACAACCCGGACAAACTGCGTTACCACAGCATCATCATCATGACGGATGCGGACGTCGACGGCTCGCACATTCGTACCCTGCTGCTGACCTTCTTCTATCGTCAGATGCCTGAAATCGTTGAGCGTGGCCATGTGTATATCGCCCAGCCGCCGCTGTACAAAGTGAAGAAAGGCAAGCAAGAGCAGTACATCAAAGATGATGAAGCGATGGATCAATACCAGATCGCAATCGCGCTGGATGGCGCTACGCTTCACACCAATGCCCACGCCCCAGCTCTTGCAGGCGAAGCGCTGGAAAAACTGGTGTCTGAGTTTAAAGCTTGCCAGAAAATGATTGGCCGCATGGAGCGCCGTTACCCGCGCAACCTGCTGAACAATCTGGTTTATCACCCAACGCTTGCTGATGCCGATTTGGTTGACGAAAGCAAAGTGACATCCTGGGTTTCTGCTCTGGTAACAGCGCTTAACGAAAACGAACAGCACGGCAGCACCTGGAACTCCCTGGTTCGTCATAACCGTGAACTGAATCTTTTTGAGCCGGTGATTCGTGTGCGTACCCACGGTGTGGATACTGACTATCCGTTGGAGCAAGAGTTTATCGTTGGCGGTGAATACCGTCGTCTGTGCACGCTGGGCGAGAAACTGCGCGGTCTTATCGAAGAAGATGCATTCATCGAACGTGGCGAGCGCCAACAGCCAGTCGCCAGCTTCGAGCAGGCGCTGGAATGGCTGGGTAAAGAATCCCGTCGTGGCCTCTCTATTCAGCGTTACAAAGGTTTGGGCGAAATGAACCCGGATCAGCTGTGGGAAACCACAATGGATCCGCAAAGCCGTCGTATGCTGCGCGTTACCGTTAAAGACGCGATTGCCGCCGATCAGCTGTTCACCACCCTGATGGGCGATGCGGTTGAACCACGTCGTGCCTTTATAGAAGAAAACGCCCTGAAAGCGGCAAACATCGATATCTAAGTCAGTCCCTGCTGGTGGGCGTCTGCTCACCAGCAATCCTCCTTGCTCTCCCTTATTTTTCCGCGCTAAAACCCCTTTGAGACTACACTTCTAATGCACACTTCGTGATTGCAAGAGGACACGGTCATGGGTTTATTCGATCAAGTTACTGGCATGATGGGGGGTGGCGATGCAGGTAAATTCAAAGTCATCCTTACGTGGATTAATGAACAGGGCGGCATTCAGGCCATTCTTGAACAGTTTCGAGAAAAAGGTTTCTCTGATGTCGTTACCTCGTGGCTGAGCGGCGCGCATAATCAAAGCGTTAGCCCTGAGCAAGTACAAGAGGTGCTGGGCATACCAGCAATCAGCGGACTGGCTGATAAACTCGGAATAGATGTAGGAAGCGCATCACAACTGCTGGCCGAGCAGTTTCCGAAAATAGTCGATACCTTATCGCCAGCAGGTGAAGTTGCTCACGATGAAGATTTGCTGACCAAAGGCTTCCATATGCTGAAGGATAAATTTTTCAGATAGCTAAAAAACGCCACTCACGCTTTTTATTTGCGGTTCCGGGTGGCGTTTTTTTACGGCTAAAACGGACCTTTTTCACGCGAAACGTAGCGCTATTTTTGCGAGCTTAATCGCGTTAGCATGGGATAAACTCACTACCTCAGAAAATCCTATGCCTATAAAACTCATTGCTATTGATATGGACGGCACATTGTTGCTGCCAGACCACACCATTTCTCCAGCCGTTAAAGCTGCCATCGCCAGCGCGCGTGAACGCGGCGTTAACGTTGTTTTGTGTACCGGGCGCCCTTTTGCAGGTGTTGAGAGCTATCTCAGAGAGCTGCATATGGATAAGCCAAACGATTATTGCATCACCTATAACGGTGCGCTGGTGCAGAAGGCAGGTGACGGCAGCACCGTGGCGCAAACCGCACTTAATTACGATGACTATCGTTTCCTGGAACAGCTCTCCCGTGATGTGGGTTCTCACTTCCATGCGCTGGATCGCCACACGCTGTACACCGCGAACCGCGACATCAGCTACTACACCGTTCATGAATCCTTTATCGCCAATATCCCGCTGGTGTTCAGCGAGCCAGAAAACATGGATAAAAATGGCGCATACCTGAAAGTGATGATGATTGATGAGCCTGCGATTCTGGATAAAGCGATCGCTAAAATTCCTGACGATGTGTATGAGCGTTATACCTTGCTGAAAAGCTCACCTTATTTCCTTGAGATACTCGACAAGCGCGTCAACAAAGGCACCGGCGTGAAAGCCCTGGCAGAGTCCCTCGGTATCAAGCAAGAGGAAGTGATGACGCTTGGCGATCAGGAAAATGATATTGCGATGCTGGAATACGCAGGGATCGGTGTTGCTATGGAAAATGCCATCGATAAAGTGAAAGAAGTCAGTAACTTCGTTACTAAATCGAATCTTGAGGATGGTGTGGCGTACGCGATAGAGAAGTTTGTTTTGAACTGAGATGTCTTTGACACGACACAACCCTGACCGATTACGTCAGGGTTTTTTTTGCTTTCATTTTTGTGGGCTGTCTGTTTTGTGATCTGGATTGTAGTACAACATAATATGTTTGTACTACATTGTGCACATGTAGAGGGCTATGTACTTCACATTTGTACTTCAAAGTAGCGGTGTTTTTCAGCGCCCACGGTAAAGTGTGGTTACTACTGAATTTGAACAGGGCAAACCATGACTAAGACCGATCGCATTATCGTGACGCTGGGTAAACAAATTATCGGCGGGAAGTACGCACCGGGTGCGGCACTGCCGTCAGAAGCCGAACTTTGCGAGGAGTTCGAAACCTCACGCAATATTATCCGCGAAGTTTTTCGTTCTTTGATGGCGAAGCGGTTAGTCGAAATGAAACGTTATCGCGGTGCTTTTGTGCAGCCACGCAATCAGTGGAATTACCTTGATACCGACGTGCTGCAGTGGGTGCTGGAAAACGACTATGACCCGCGCCTGATTAGCGCCATGAGCGAAGTGCGAAACCTGGTCGAGCCTGCGATTGCCCGCTGGGCGGCAGAACGCGCCACCTCCAGCGATCTGGCGCGTATCGAAGGCGCACTTAACGACATGGTGGCAAATAATCAGGATCGGGATGCGTTTAATGAAGCGGATATTCGCTACCACGAAGCGGTATTGGAATCCGTACATAACCCGGTTTTACAGCAGTTAAGCATTGCCATCAGTTCACTCCAGCGTGCCGTTTTTGAACGCACCTGGATGGGCGATGAAGCCAACATGCCGCGAACGCTTCAGGAACACAAAATGCTGTTCGATGCCATTCGCCATCAGGATAGCCAGGCTGCGGAAAAAGCCGCGCTGGCAATGATTGCCAGCTCCACCAGACGACTAAAGGAAATCACATGACATCACGCTACATCGCTATTGATTGGGGGTCGACTAACCTCCGCGCCTGGCATTACCAGGACGGAATTTGCATTGATAGTCGCCAGACCACAGCAGGCGTTACGCGCCTGAACGGTAAAACTCCAGAAGCGGTGTTCGATGAAGTCACTCAGGGCTGGCGTGAAAAAAACACGCCGGTTTTGATGGCCGGAATGGTGGGCAGTAACGCGGGCTGGAAAATTGCCCCCTATCTGCCGTGTCCGGCTCGTTTTTCTGATTTAAGCCAACAGCTCACGCCGGTGCTGGATAACGTCTGGATTATCCCTGGCCTGAGCGTGCAAAGTGAAGATAACTGCAACGTGATGCGCGGCGAAGAAACACAGCTTCTTGGCGCGACAACTCTCGGCCCGGCCTCGCTCTACATTATGCCGGGTACACACTGCAAATGGGTTCATGCGGATAACGACACGGTGCAGGATTTCCGCACGGTGATGACCGGTGAACTGCATCATATCTTGCTCAATCACTCCTTAATTGGCGCGGGCCTGCCTGAACAACAAACCAGCCATGACGCATTTCTAGCCGGGTTGAAGCGCGGTATCAACGACGGCGCTTTGTTGCCGCGCCTTTTCGAAATACGCGCGGCCCACGTATTGGGCGAACTACCGCGTAGCGAAGTCAGCGAATTTCTATCCGGATTGTTGATTGGTAACGAAGCGGCGGCGATGACTCGCCACTACGCACCGAGCCGTCAACAACCTATCACCATTGTTGCCAATCCCTCTTTGAGCCAGCGTTATATCCACGCGCTTGAGTTGTTGGGTTACCAGGCGAAAGTGCTGGATGGCGACAATGCATTCCAGGCAGGAATAAGGAGTATTGCAAATGCAGTGGCAAACTAAACTTCCGCTCATCGCGATTTTGCGCGGTATCACCCCAGACGACGTTCGCTCGCACGTTGTGGCGTTGCTGGATGCGGGATTCGACGCGATAGAAATCCCGATGAATTCGCCGAACTGGCAGCAAAGCATTGCAGCGATGGTGGCAGAATTTGGTCATCGCGCGTTGATTGGCGCAGGCACCGTTTTGAAGCCCGATCAGGTTGACGAACTGGCCGCAATGGGCGGCAAACTGGTGGTGACGCCAAATACCCAACCGAGTGTTATTCGCCGTGCAGTCAGCCACGGAATGACGGTGTGCGCAGGCTGTTCCACAGCCTCGGAAGCGTTTAATGCGCTGGATGCGGGCGCACAAACGCTGAAAATCTTCCCTTCATCCTCCTTCGGGCCTGATTACATCAAAGCGCTGAAAGCGGTGCTGCCGCCAGAAGTGCCTGTTTTTGCCGTGGGCGGCGTAACGCCTGAAAACCTGTCTCTCTGGCTGAGCGCAGGCTGTGCCGGTGCGGGTCTTGGCAGCGATTTATATCGAGCGGGTCAGTCCGTTGCCGTCACCGCTGAAAAAGCAAAAGCATTTGTAAAAGCATACGAGGAGGCTGTGCAATCATGAAAATTACAAAATTAACCACTTACCGTTTACCCCCGCGCTGGATGTTCCTGAAAATTGAAACGGATGAAGGTGTGGTGGGCTGGGGCGAACCGGTTATTGAAGGGCGAGCAAAAAGCGTTGAAGCGGCGGTTCATGAATTAGGTGAAATGTTAATCGGGCAAGATCCCGCACGTATTAACGATTTATGGCAAGTAATGTATCGCGGAGGGTTTTATCGCGGCGGCCCAATTTTAATGAGCGCCATTGCCGGTATCGACCAGGCCTTGTGGGATATTAAAGGCAAAGTCTTAAATGCCCCTGTCTGGCAATTATTAGGCGGCCAGGTGCGCGATAAAATTAAAGCGTATAGCTGGGTCGGTGGCGATCGCCCTGCCGATGTTATT
Source organism: Buttiauxella gaviniae (assembly GCF_040786275.1). Taxonomy (NCBI): domain Bacteria; kingdom Pseudomonadati; phylum Pseudomonadota; class Gammaproteobacteria; order Enterobacterales; family Enterobacteriaceae; genus Buttiauxella; species Buttiauxella gaviniae. The sequence goes on along the minus strand of NZ_JBFMVT010000002.1, from coordinate 1,840,777 downwards.
GAAGGTATTACCGCGTTGCGGAAAATAGGCTTTGATACCTTTAAATTAAATGGCTGCGAAGAAATGGGCATTATTGATAATTCCCGTAAAATTGATGATGCCGTTAATACCGTGGCGCAAATTCGTGAAGCCTTCGGGAATGAAATTGAATTTGGCCTGGATTTCCACGGTCGCGTGAGCGCGCCAATGGCGAAAGTATTAATTAAAGAGCTGGAGCAATACCGCCCGCTGTTTATTGAAGAGCCGGTTCTGGCTGAGCAAGCTGAATATTATCCGCGCCTGGCGGCGCAAACGCATATTCCTATCGCTGCCGGCGAGCGTATGTTCTCGCGCTTCGAGTTTAAACGCGTGCTGGAAGCCGGTGGCCTGGCTATTCTGCAACCCGATCTTTCCCATGCGGGCGGCATCACCGAATGCTTCAAAATCTCTGGCATGGCGGAAGCGTACGACGTTTCGCTGGCACCGCACTGCCCATTGGGGCCAATCGCGCTTGCCGCGTGTTTGCACATCGACTTTGTTTCCCGCAATGCGGTATTCCAGGAGCAGAGTATGGGCATTCATTACAATAAAGGCGCTGAACTACTCGACTTCGTTAAAAACAAAGAGGACTTCAAAATGGATGGCGGCCACTTTATGCCATTAATGAAGCCAGGCCTTGGCGTTGATATTGATGAAGAGCAGGTTATTGCCAGAAGTAAAAATGTCACCGACTGGCGCAATCCATTGTGGCGGTATCCGGACGGCGCAGTCGCTGAATGGTAAATTCCCTTCATTATTCAAGCCACAGGGGTGTTGGCTGCACTCACTTACCCGAATCACTTACCTTAGTAAGCTCATCGAGATAAGCTCCCTGGCCGCCTTCCTGCGACATGAATAATTTTGGTAATTAGACAATAACTACATAATAGATTTAAAAATCTTAACCCCCTCTGTATTAAACCGGGCATGGTGATAGATATTCCCATGCCCTAATTTTGGAGACAGATGTTATGGATATTTCTGTAACCGCTACAAAACCTACACGTCGCCGTTATGTGACATTAATTATGATATTCATAACGGTTGTTATTTGTTATGTCGATCGTGCAAACCTGGCTGTGGCATCGGCGCATATTCAGGAAGAGTTTGGTATTAGCAAAACCGAAATGGGATATATATTTTCGGCCTTTGCCTGGATGTACACAATATGCCAGATCCCCGGCGGTTGGTTCCTTGACCGCGTCGGTTCACGCATGACCTATTTTATTGCGATTTTCGGTTGGTCGGTGGCGACGTTATTCCAGGGCTTTGCCACGGGGCTTATGTCGTTAATTGGCCTGCGTGCGATCACCGGTATTTTCGAAGCGCCCGCATTCCCGACCAACAACCGTATGGTGACAAGCTGGTTCCCGGAAAGTGAACGTGCTTCCGCCGTAGGTTTTTATACCTCCGGCCAGTTTGTTGGCCTGGCATTTCTGACCCCGCTGCTTATCTGGATTCAGGAAATACTGAGCTGGCACTGGGTATTTATTATCACCGGCGCTATTGGCATCGTCTGGTCGCTTATCTGGATTAAAGTTTACCAGCCGCCGCGCACCAGCAAAGGCATTAACCAGGCTGAGCTTGAGCATATTCGTGACGGTGGGGGGCTGGTGGATGGCGATGCCCAGGTCACCAAAAAAACCCGCGTTCCGCTGACCGCTGCCGACTGGAAACTGGTGTTTAACCGTAAGCTGGTGGGAATGTATATCGGCCAGTTCGCGGTGGCTTCCACCCTGTGGTTCTTCCTCACCTGGTTCCCGAACTATCTGACGCAAGAAAAAGGTATCACCGCGCTGAAAGCAGGATTTATGACAACGGTGCCCTTCCTGGCGGCATTTGTGGGCGTGCTGCTTTCGGGCTGGGTTGCCGATCGCCTGGTGCGTAAAGGCTATTCGCTGGGTATCGCGCGTAAAACGCCGATCATCTGCGGCCTGCTGCTTTCCACCTGCATTATGGGCGCGAACTACACCAACGATCCGGTGTGGATTATGACGCTGATGGCTATCGCCTTCTTCGGGAACGGATTCGCATCTATTACCTGGTCCCTGGTTTCTTCCCTTGCGCCGATGCGTTTGATTGGCCTGACGGGTGGGGTGTTTAACTTTGCAGGGGGTCTGGGCGGCATTACGGTTCCGCTGGTCATTGGTTATCTGGCGCAGGGATATGGCTTTGCTCCGGCGCTGGTCTACATTGCGGCGGTAGCCTTAATTGGCGCACTTTCTTACATCCTGCTGGTGGGTAAAGTAGAAAGGGTGGGATAAAAACCGGCAATGATTTACCCTGAGGCGTCCAATGTCTCAGGGTAAAACCATGTCCAAACAACTCACTTTTGCACCTCGCCACCATCAACTCACCAACACCCATACCTGGACCCCAGACAGCCAGTGGCTGGTGTTTGACGTGCGTCCTTCCGGCGCGTCGTTTACCAGCGAAACCATTGAGCGCGTGAATGTGCATACCGGCGAAGTTGAGGTTGTCTATCGGGCTTCACAAGGTGCGCATGTGGGCGTGGTTACGGTGAATCCGCAGCCACCGGAACGCTACGTGTTTATTCACGGCCCGGAAAACCCTGATTCTGACTGGCAGTACGATTTTCATCACCGCCGTGGCGTGGTGGTTGAAAACGGCACGGCAACCAATCTCGATGCGATGGATATCACCCCGCCGTTCACCAAAGGCGCATTACGCGGCGGCAGCCATGTGCATGTCTGGAGCCCGGACGGTACTCGCCTGAGCTTTACCTATAACGATCACGTCATGCATGAATATGATGCGGCGAAAGATTTGCGTAACGTCGGCATTGCGCTGCCTTATGGATCGGTGACGCCTCAGAAACAACATCCTCGTGAATACGACGGTAGCCATTATTGCGTGCTGGTCAGCCGCACCACGCCAACGCCAAAGCCGGGCGGTGACGAAATTAATCGTGCCTATGAAGAAGGTTGGGTGGGGCATAACGGCTATCGCAAACCTGATGGCAGCCAGCAGCGCTGGGCGTTGGCGTTTATCGGCGATACGCTTTCAGTCACCGGAGATAAAGTGCCGGAGCTGTTTATTGTCGATTTGCCGGATAACAAAGAATCTTATTTCCATGCGGGTGATGAGCCCATTGAAGGAACCACTACTTCGTTGCCTGCGCCGCCCGCTGGCGTCAAACAACGGCGCCTCACGTTTACTCATCAGCGCCGCTATCCCGGCTTAACGACGCAGCCCCGGCATTGGGTACGCAGCAGCCCGGACGGCAGCCAACTGGCATTTTTGATGCGCGACGATTCAGGCGTCGTGCAAATGTATCTGCTTTCACCCAACGGTGGCGCACCGCTCCAGCTTACTCATGGGGAAACGGATATTCAGTCGGCGTTTAGCTGGCATCCTGCGGGGCAAGCCCTGGGCTTTGTGTTCAATAACCAGATTGTGATGTGTGAGGTGAACAGTGGGGCAATTACACCACTTACGCCACCGGCGATGGATGCGCCTTCTGCGGATGCCGTGGTGTTTTCACCAGACGGAAAACAGATCGCCTGGATGCAGGATGTTGACGGATTCCGTCAGTTATTTACGACGGAAACAGGACAGTAATTATTGAACCGGCGGGATGACAGAATTGGTCGCAAGATTCTTACTCTCGCTGGCTTCTACCCGTGATTTCACGGATTTATCTTCACGGAACATATCCCACGGCAGCAGCAAGGTATCCATCGCTGCTGTAAAAGGCATATCCAGCGCGACAAACGGTTTATATCCCCAGCTTGTGTTGCCATCAGTTAGCATTTCGTAGCTTGCGCGAGTGCCGGGGTAGTACCCCTCTTGCCCACCTGTGTGAGTCATGACGCTTGAGCATCCACTCATCGTCAGTAGTCCGCTTCCCAGAATTATTGTTGGAATATAGCTTTTCATTATCACTATTTTTCGTTGTTAGGGGACCGTTCTGGCCTGGTTGCGCTGGGTTACATCACCCACGCAGAGAATAAAGATAACGTACTTGCCATGCCACTCTGTGGCGGCTATCGCAGATTAATCCTGTTTACTCTCAACAGAGTCTATGTACTGACAGCGAAAGCCGCAAAAAATTTCCTTTTGTGGCCTTGAAAAGCGTGAAACTGGACCGATTTTAGGAATGTAGCCCGAAGAAGTACGCCGCAAGGGTACTTCGTTTTAGATGCCTGTCCATGATGGAAGGTAATGTTTGATTCTCGCTGATTATCAGGAGTTTTAATTTATGCGTAATTTCGATTTATCCCCACTTTATCGTTCTGCTATTGGTTTTGACCGTCTGTTTAACCTGCTGGAAAACAACCAGAGTCAGGGCAACGGGGGCTATCCTCCATACAATGTTGAATTGGTTGACGAAAACAACTATCGCATTGCCATAGCTGTGGCCGGTTTCGCGGAAAGCGAACTGGAAATCACCGCCCAGGATAACCTGCTGGTTGTGAAAGGCGCACATGCAGATCCACAGCCAGAGCGCACTTATCTCTATCAGGGGATTGCCGAGCGCAACTTCGAACGCAAATTCCAGTTAGCTGAAAACATCCACATCCGTGGCGCTAACCTGGTAAACGGCCTGCTGTATATCGATCTGGAGCGCGTGATTCCAGAAGCGATGAAACCACGCCGTATCGAAATCAACTAATTCTGCGGGTCGCATAAGCGGCCCAATCAAAAAGGCTGGCTTGCCGACAGGGAGCCAATACCAGTTCGCATACTGGTAAGACTTAACTCGCTTCAAAGAAGGAGAAAACTTATGCGTAACTACGATTTATCACCTCTGCTGCGTCAATGGATCGGTTTTGACAAACTGGCTAATGCCTTACAAACCAGCAACGAAGGCCAGTCATTCCCGCCTTATAACATTGAAAAAGGCGATGATAACCACTACCGCATTACGCTTGCGCTGGCAGGGTTCCGTCAGGAAGATCTTGAGATTGAACTGGAAGGGACGCGTCTGCATGTGAAAGGGACGCCGGTCAAACCAGAGAAAGAGACCACCTGGTTACATCAAGGGTTAGTGACTCAGCCATTTAACCTGAGCTTCACCCTTGCGGAATACATGAAAGTCTCTGGCGCGACCTTTACCAACGGCCTGCTGCACATCGACCTGGTCCGTGAAATTCCTGAAGCGATCGCACCGAAACGCATCGCTATCAGCGAGCGCCCGGCGCTCAATAGCTAATTGTCGCTACTCCTTTTTAGGCCCCATTTTATGGGGCCTTTTTTGTGCTCTATCCCCCATTAAAGCCCGCTTCTCTCTGCCAGAATCCCTGATAACAATAATGTTATTCACAGGGATTTTTCGATGAGTGGAATAGCGTTAACCGTCAGCATGTTGGCATTGGTCGCGGTCGTCGGCTTGTGGATTGGCAACATTAAAATTCGCGGGGTCGGCTTTGGTATCGGTGGTGTGTTATTCGGCGGTATTATCGTCGGCCACTTCGTCAATCAGGCCGGTGTTAGCCTGAACGGCGATATGCTCCATTTTATTCAGGAATTTGGCCTGATCCTGTTCGTCTACACCATTGGGATTCAGGTGGGGCCTGGCTTCTTCTCTTCATTACGTGTTTCCGGCTTGCGGCTCAATCTCTTTGCGCTCTTGATTGTGGCAATCGGCGCGCTGGTGACCGCTGTTATTCACAAAATTTTCGATGTCCCTCTGCCCGTGGTGCTGGGCGTTTTCTCGGGGGCGGTGACCAATACCCCGGCATTGGGTGCGGGCCAACAAATTCTCACGGATCTTGGCACGCCGTCAGAATTAGTCGACAAAATGGGGATGAGCTATGCGATGGCGTATCCCTTCGGAATTTGCGGAATACTGCTTACCATGTGGCTGATTCGCCTGGTGTTTCGCATTAACGTCAACCAGGAAGCGAAACACTTTGATAGCCGCTCTGGCCAGCATCACGCCCAGCTTCATACCATGAATATCTGTGTCGCCAACCCCAACCTCAACGGCTTGCCTATTCAGGATGTGCCGGTCCTCAACAGCGATACCCTTATTTGTTCGCGTCTGAAACGCGGTGAATTGCTTATGGTGCCCGCACCCGGCACTGTGATTCAAACCGGAGATTTGCTGCACCTGGTGGGCCAGGAAAAAGATCTGCATTCCGCGCTGCTGGTGATCGGTCAGCAAGTTGAAACTTCGCTTTCTACTCGCGGCACCGATTTGCGCGTCGAACGCGTGGTGGTGACCAACGAGAAAGTGCTCGGCAAGAAAATCCGCGATCTGCATTTCAAGCAAAAATATGACGTGGTGATCTCGCGCCTGAATCGCGCGGGTGTCGAACTGGTTGCCAGCAGCAATGCCAGTCTGCAATTTGGGGACATTTTGAATCTGGTTGGCCGCCCTGAATCAATTGAAGCCGTTGCGGCGGAAGTGGGTAACGCGCAACAAAAACTTCAGCAGGTGCAAATGCTTCCGGTGTTTATTGGTATCGGGCTGGGTGTGTTGCTGGGGTCGATTCCACTTTTCATTCCGGGGTTCCCGGTCGCATTGCGCCTTGGGTTGGCTGGCGGGCCGCTCATAATGGCGATAATTCTTGGGCGAATTGGCAGCATCGGTACGCTGTACTGGTTTATGCCGCCGAGCGCTAACCTCGCGCTGCGCGAGCTGGGAATTGTGCTGTTCCTGGCGGTTGTCGGCCTTAAATCTGGCGGTGATTTTGTTGGCACTTTACTGCATGGCGACGGGGTTAGCTGGATTGGTTACGGGATCCTGATTACCGGCATTCCTCTGCTGGTGACGGCGCTGTTGGCAAGACTGCTCGCCAGAATGAACTACCTGACGCTGTGCGGCATGCTGGCCGGTTCGATGACCGATCCACCGGCACTCGCCTTCGCTAATGGTTTGCACGCCACAAGCGGTGCCGCAGCGCTTTCATACGCGACGGTTTATCCGCTGGTGATGTTCTTACGCATTATCACGCCGCAACTGCTGGCGGTGATTTTCTGGGTGTGATGTCAATCTGCCTTCTCTGTGCCCGAGAGAAGGCTTTAGGCCTGCGCCACTATTTCGCTTTCGCCAGATATTGCGCCATCTCTTCTTCTGGCACCATGCCGCCACCTGTCGCCCAAACGATATGGGTGGCGTTTTGCAGTTGTTCAGGGGTGAGATTGTGCATCCGGTGGTAGTTTGTATCGGCGCTAACGTGCAGGGCACCAGGCATACCGGCCAGTGCCGAAGGCTCCAGACGAATATTTTCTTCTTCTGCCAGCCAGCCGAGCAGCCTGTACATCGTCTGATCTTCAAGGGTGTAAAACCCGTCGAGCAACCTTTGCATCGCCCGCCCGACAAACCCGGACGCACGTCCGACCGCCAGGCCATCCGCCGCCGTAATATTATCGATACCTAAATCCTGTACGGAAATCGCATCGTGCAGGCCGGTATAAACTCCAAGCAGCATACAAGGCGAATGCGTCGGCTCCGCAAAGAAGCAGTGAACGTTATCCCCGAATGCCATTTTCAGGCCAAACGCCACGCCGCCTGGCCCTCCGCCTACGCCACATGGCAGATAGACAAACAGCGGATGTTGTTCATCCACGATGCGCCCAATCTGTGCGAACTGGTCTTTCAGGCGTTGGCCTGCAACGGAGTAGCCCAGGAACAGCGTGCGGGAGTTTTCATCGTCGATAAAAAAGCAGTTGGCATCGGCTTCGGCGGCTTTACGGCCTTGTTCAACGGCAACGCCATAATCCTGCTCATATTCAACCACCGTCACGCCGTGGCTGCGCAGTTTGGCCTTTTTCCACGCGCGGGCGTCAGCGGACATATGCACGGTGACATTAAAACCAATGCGGGCGCTCATGATGCCGATAGATAAACCCAGGTTGCCGGTTGAGCCGACGGCGATGCTGTACTGGCTAAAGAATTTTTTAAACTCAGGCGTCAGCAACGTGCTGTAGTCATCTTCGGTGGTCAGCAAACCCGCTTCCAGCGCCAGTTTTTCGGCATGGGTCAGGACTTCATAAATACCGCCACGCGCTTTAATGGAGCCAGAGATGGGCAGATGACTGTCTTTTTTCAGCAACATTTGGCCGCAGATTTCTTGCTTATATTCTGCTTCCAGGCGCTTTTGCATTGCCGGAATAGCCACCAGTTCTGATTCGATAATGCCGTTGGTTGCTGCGGTTTCCGGAAATGCCTTCGCCAGATACGGGGCAAAACGCGCCAGGCGATCGTGGGCCTCCTGCACATCTTCAGCCGTCAGGCCGACATACGGCAATCCTTCAGCAAACGAGGTGGTTGCCGTATTGAACCAACGCGTTTCTTGCAGAGCAATCAGCTCGCGGATTAAAGGAAACTGTTGAATCAATGTGTTTATTTCAGCGTTGTTCATAAGACAATCTCTTTGCGCGTAGAGGATAAATGAAAGCAGGAACGTAGCGCCTCGTCAGGTCATCGGCCCTTTATTACGAGTTATCCGGTCATAAAAATTGATGGCTACCTAAACGTTATACATCCTCTGAACAGTATTCCGGAAAATGAATCAGTTGTAACTTTCAGTTGAAGCGCTTCGCTAAATTATGTATTTTTATGCAAATTAAATGCATAAATAGTTCTTTAGGGGTGCGATGTGTTCAGGAAATTCGTTAAATCAGTTCTTTTAGCCGGGTGTGTGGTTTCCTCCGTTCTCACTTCCGCTTATGCCGCACAGCAGACTTATGTCGTGGGTTCCGGTGGAACTTACCGACCGTTTGAATTTGAAAACAGCCAGAAGCAACTGGAAGGTTTTGATATCGACATCATCAAAGCTATCGCCAAAGCCGAAGGTTTTGACATCAAACTGGTTAACACGCCGTGGGAAGGTATTTTCGCCACGCTCAATTCCGGCGATCGCGACATCATTATTTCCGGCATCACGATCACCGATAAGCGCAAAGCGATGGTTGATTTCTCGGTGCCTTATTTCCCGGCTGAGCAGTCCATCGTGGTGCCAACGGATTCGAAAGTAGATTCTGTTATCGCTTTGAAAGGTAAGAAAGTTGGCGTGGTGAACTCCAGCGCGGGCGACATTGTGGTGTCCGATATCCTTGGTAAAAACAGCACCGATATCAAACGTTTTGATAACACGCCGCTGATGCTACAAGAACTTGCTGAAGACGGAATCGACGCTGCGGTGGGCGATGTCGGGGTGATTAAGTACTACATCAAATCCCATCCTGACAAAGCGCTGAAAACCGTTTCTGACAGCAAATTCGAACGCCAGTATTTCGGCATCGCCGTAGCGAAAGATAACCAGGAACTGCTGGGTAAAATCAACGCGGGCCTGAAGAAAATTATTGCCGATGGAACCTACACGAAGATTTATTCCACCTGGTTTGATAGCAACGTTCCCACTCTTCCCGCTGAATAATTACGCATGATTTGGGGCCACTCTGGCCCCAACAAGGACAGTTATGACCGGATTTCGCTGGGAGATAATCTCAGAATACGCGCCGCTTTTTATGCAGGGCGCGATCATGACCATCAAATGCACCATCATCTGCGTAATTCTCGGCACTACCTGGGGTTTACTGCTTGGGCTTGGCCGTATGGCACATGCCGAAGATGGCCCGTGGAAGCCTGTGCTGCGTTACGCCGTGCAATGGCCGGTGCGCGTTTATGTGAGTGCCTTCCGCGGCACGCCGCTGTTTGTGCAGATCATGGTGGTTCACTTTGCGCTGGTGCCGCTGTTTATCAACCCGCGCGACGGGATTATGGTTACCAGCGGCCTGATGTCGGTGGATTTTGCTCGCGAGCTGCGTTCCGAATACGGCGCATTTCTCTCATGCGTGGTAGCGATCACGCTAAACGCAGGGGCTTACGTTTCGGAAATCTTCCGGGCGGGCATTCAATCTATCGACAAAGGGCAGATGGAAGCCTCGCGGGCGTTGGGTATGGGCTGGGGCAAAACGATGCGCAAAGTCATTTTGCCCCAGGCGTTCCGTCGCATTCTGCCGCCGCTGGGCAACAACGCTATCGCCATTGTGAAAGACTCGTCGCTTGCTTCGGCGATTGGCCTGGCAGATCTGGCTTACGCGGCACGCACCGTTTCAGGCGCTTATGCAACCTATTGGGAACCGTACCTGACGATCTCTCTGGTTTATTGGGTCTTGACGTTCCTGCTATCGCTGATGGTGCAACACATGGAAAAGAGGTTTGGCAAAAGTGATTCACGTTAACGATTTACAGAAACAGTTTGGCAAAACCCATGTGTTGCGTGGCATCTCTTGCGACATTGCGCCGCAGGAAGTGGTGTGCGTCATTGGCCCGTCCGGTTCCGGTAAGAGTACTTTCTTGCGCTGTTTAAACGCGCTGGAAAAACCAGATGGTGGCGAAGTTTTGGTGAACGGTTTTGCGGTTCACGATCCGAAAACCAACCTGAATACGCTGCGTGCAGGCGTGGGAATGGTGTTTCAGCGTTTTAATCTTTTCCCGCACATGACGGTGCTGGAAAACCTGACGATGGCGCCGATGTCACTGAAAGGGCTTTCGAAAGCGGAAGCGGTATCACGTGCGGAAAAGCTGCTGCAAAAAGTGGGCTTGATCGACAAAATCGACGCCTGGCCTTCAAGCCTTTCCGGTGGGCAGCAGCAGCGCGTGGCGATTGCCCGTGCGCTGGCTATGGAGCCGTCAATCATTCTGTTTGATGAACCAACTTCTGCGCTTGACCCTGAGCTGGTGGGCGAAGTGCTAGCGGTAATGAAACAGCTAGCGCTGGAAGGCATGACGATGGTTATCGTAACGCACGAAATGGGCTTTGCCCGTGAAGTGGCCGACCGCGTGGTGTTTATCGACCAGGGTGTGATTCAGGAGCAAGGCCCGCCGTCGCAGCTTTTCAGCAACCCGACGAACCCGCGTACTAAAGAGTTTTTGAGTAAGGTGCTTTAGGTTAGCGCCGGGAACAATTGACCCCCACCCAGCCTCCCCCTTGCCCGATGGAGGAGTTAACGGTTCCCTCCCCTGGAAAGGGTTGGGGTGGGGTCAGGGGCCGGGCGCCCGGAGCTAAACCGCCTCGCCGTGCTGCTGAAACTTATGCGACAGCGGCAGCCAGCAGAATAAAATCATCACGCCCATCGCCGTCATCAGCATGCCGAGGCTGAACTGCCCGGTTTGTGGCAGCAGGGCGGAAAACCACGCCATCGCACCGGAACCGATATTTTGCAGGCCGCCAACCAGCGCGCCTGCAGTGCCAGCGAGAAACGGAAACGGCTCCATCGCGCCGCTGGTTGCCAGTGGGAACAGCATCCCCGCACCAAAGAAGAACAAGGCGGCAGGCACCAGCAGCGTCCAGATATTCATTACGCCGAACCAGCCCGGAATCCACATCAAAATACCGGCAAAAAGGCAGCTTAAAACCGCCTGCCACATCAGCGAGGAAAACCGTGCGTTCTGACGGCCCGCGTACCATGAGCCAAAAAATGCCGCCGGAATTGGCAGAATAAACAGAATACTGACGACCACACCGTTAAGCCCCAGCACGCCACCCATCAACACGCCGGAACAGGCTTCAAACACCGCCACGCCCGCAAGCCCGCCAACCAACATCAGCAGATAGCAATTAAACGAACCGCTGCCGAGCAGCGTTTTATAGCTCGCCAGCAGACGCTGCGGTTTCTCCTGTACCGGACGTGTTTCCGGCAGCCAGCGCAACATACAGAACGCGACAATGATGCACAGCACCAGCAGGAAACCGTAGCACGCCCGCCAGCCCCAGACCGAATCGAGCATGCCACCTATCACCGGAGCCAATAATGGGCTGACCAGAATCCCCATGTTTAACAGGCTATTGGCCTGGCGAAGCGATGCGCCTTCGTAGAGGTCGCGCGGCATGGTTCGAGCCATTACGCCAGCGACACCTGTCCCCATGCCTTGTAATGCACTGGCGATCACTAGTGACGGCAAACTGGTGGTAAACAAGGCCCACACCGTGGCGAGGATAAAAATACTCATGCCAGCCAGAATCACCGGACGGCGGCCAATGCGGTCTGAAATCGGCCCATAAAAAAGCTGTGAGACGCCATAAGTGAGCAGATATGCGGCCATCACGCGCTGGATAGCGCCGCTGCGCACGCCTAATTCCTGAGCCATATCGGGAATCGACGGAATATAAATGGTCTGCGTCATCTGCCCGACGGCAACCAGCAGAATTAACATCATCAGCAGGTGAATATTAGCTAACTTTTTCATGTTCTCAGGTGTGTTGTAGGGATTTAAGTGCCAGTAGTCAGTTTATAAAACTGACTGCGCCAAAAAATCGAGAGGAATCTACCACACAAAAGAGATCAAGCCCTATGACGTAACGCTTTTTGATTAGGGTGAAAAATGGCAGCGTGTAAAGCCTGAGCGGCAATTATTGTTGCCAGCGAAACGGCAATAACCGTTTATTAAAGGGAGGCGATTTCTCGCCTCCCTTTGGTGCGACTTGAAGATGAATTACTTAACGTATTTCATGATGCCTTCAAGCAGTTGCAGCAACGCAACCATGAGTTTCAGAAACAAGATAGCCAGTTCCATCAAGCCCATACGCTTTCTCCTGTGGCCAGGAGCACTGTCAGCCGACGAGCCTTTCCGCTGCCTGTAGCCTGCTGAATTTGTTGAGGTTGTGTGATGTGCTCCTCTGAGGTTAAGGCATTGACGGCACCACCCGTTTCAGTCAGGACTTTTATTCCGCGGCGGTTTGCGGCCTCAGAGCGCATCACTTTCAACACACTCAGTATATCCATTTTACTGTATAAATAAACAGTATTTGTAATGAAAATGCGAACAGCTTCGCAAACGGCATCTTTATGCGTCGCTCACAATAGCAGCAAGTATTTGCGCCACAGCGGCTTTCGTCGTATATTTTGGGGGTTGATGTTGTGTGGTGTGCAAAGCAGTAAAAAGCACTATGCAGTAAAAACAAAAGACCTCGCCTCACCAGCGGGGTTTTTTGTTTTTAGAGGGGGAAAAGTTTGCTGAACGGCTTTTAGTTAAAGAAGCCTCGGGGAACTGACTGCCCAAAACCATCGCCGCTGTCGGTGCTGTTATCCATTCGCCCGCGGGCTTCGAGCCTGTCTGCACGCATCTGTTCGCTTATCGCTCTTCGCTGCTCCGCCGTCAAATTCTCTCTGTTGTAATAAGGGTCCGGATACATCGGGCGAATAAATGCATCGTCGTTTTCGGATGGGCTGTGTGTGCGATGCCCATCGTAGCCCGAGGTGTCTTGTGAAGAGCAACCGGCAATAGCAAGCGGGATAAGCAATAGCAGAGCATATTTGTAAGCCATATTTCTTCCTGAAACAGCGCAGAACAACGGGCCAGAGTGAATGTCATTATGGCTCATGAAGGGGCGGATGTGCTTTATACCGGGCTGAGAATGCGTAGGGAATCACGGATATTGTGTTGCAGGTCTCGCTCAAACTGAGTGCCTGAGCGAGACTTGAGGACAGGAACGGATTAAGACAGCGGGCTTAGCGTAATTTCTACGCGGCGGTTTTGCGCCTTACCTTCAGTCGTGCTGTTGCTGGCAATTGGATTTGCCGGGCCTGCACCCGTGGTGCGCACGCGGTTAGCGGCCACACCCTGGGTAATCAACGCGCTGCCCACACCGTCTGCACGCTGTTGGGAAAGTTTCATGTTCAGGTCGTTACTGCCGGTGCTGTCGGTGTAACCCACGACGTTAACCGCCGTTTTTGGATATTCTTTCAGAACCATTGCCACGCCGGTTAGGGTGTTCGCACCAGCAGGTTTCAGCGTTGCGCTGCTGCTGTCGAAGGTGACGTTATTTGGCATGTTAAGGACGATGTTGTCGCCATTACGCGTCACGCTCACACCGGTTCCCTGCATTTTGTCACGCAGTTTCGCTTCCTGGGCATCCATATAATAACCGACGCCACCGCCTAATGCTGCACCCGCTGCGGCACCGATCAGCGCGCCTTTACCGCGATCTTTTTTCGATGAAGAGAGCACGCCGACGCCTGCGCCTACCAGCGAGCCAATGCCCGCACCGATCCCTGACTTTCCTGCTTCACGTTCGCCGGTGTAAGGGTTGGTAGTACAACCAGAAACTGCTAACGTGCCGCAAACAATAGCGGCAATCATCATGACGCGTTTTTTCATCTCATTTCCTTTGTGAATTTAATAACTCAACCGCATGATCGGCGGCGGTTGATTATGACGCGTGAATGTGTAGAAATTTCTATAGAGTAGTCTGAATTTGTAAACATTATTGAGTGGCCACCAGGCCGCCACCTGCCCATCACCTGCAAAAAATAGGGGAGCCCGAATTGTCATCACACAAGAAAGTCTTAACGGCCGCTCACTGGGGACCGATGCTGGTTGAAACGGACGGAGAGCGTGTCCTCGCTTCAACTGGCGCATTGGATACCGGGCATGAAAACTCATTACAAAGCGCGGTACCCGACCAGGTACATAGCAAAGCCCGTGTGCAATTTCCTATGGCCCGCAAAGGATTTCTTGCTTCCCCGGATGCCCCGCTTGGCGTGCGCGGTAAGGATGAGTATGTGCGCATTAGTTGGGATGAAGCGTTGCAGCTCATTCATCAGCAGCACCAACGTATTCGCACAAACTTTGGCGCGGCGTCCATTTTCGCTGGTTCCTACGGCTGGCGTTCTAATGGCGTGCTCCATAAAGCCGCGACGTTATTGCAGCGCTATATGAGCCTGGCTGGCGGGTATACAGGGCATCTGGGGGATTATTCCACCGGTGCCGCACAGGTGATCATGCCGTATGTGGTGGGCTCCAATGAAGTTTACCAGCAGCAAACCAGTTGGCCTTTGGTGCTTGAGCACAGTGATGTGGTGGTGCTCTGGAGTGCCAACCCGCTGAATACGCTGAAAATTGCCTGGAACGCCAGCGACGAGCAGGGCGTGAAGTATTTCGAGCAACTGAAAAATAGCGGTAAAACGGTAATTGCCATTGATCCGATGCGTTCGGAAACGGTGGATTTCTTCGGTGAAAAGGCGCAGTGGATTGCCCCGAATATGGGCACCGATGTAGCACTGATGCTGGGCATCGCCCACACGCTGGTTAAACACGGCTGGCACGACGCGCAATTCCTGGCGCGCTGCACTTACGGTTACGACAAATTCGCGAACTATTTACTCGGTGAATCAGACGGTGTGCCAAAAACCGCTGAGTGGGCCGCAGAGATTTGCGGTGTTCCTTCAGAAACCATCGAATATCTGGCGCGGTTGTTCAGCGAAAAACGCACCATGCTGATGTCCGGCTGGGGCATGCAGCGTCAGCAGTATGGCGAGCAAAAGCACTGGATGCTGGTGACGCTTGCGGCCATGCTCGGGCAAATCGGTACCCCCGGCGGTGGTTTTGGGCTCTCTTATCACTATGCAAACGGCGGGAACCCTACGCGCCGTGCGGCGGTGTTGGGTTCCATGCAGGGCTCGGTGGCAAACGGAGTTGATGCGGTGGAAAAAATCCCGGTCGCCCGTATTGTTGAAGCCCTGGAAAACCCCGGCGGCGAGTATCAGCATAACGGGCAGCAAAAAACCTTCCCGGATATTCGTATGCTGTGGTGGGCGGGCGGCGGGAATTTTACGCACCATCAGGACACCAATCGCCTGATCAACGCCTGGCAAAAACCGGAGCTGGTGGTGATTTCCGAATGCTTCTGGACGGCGGCGGCAAAACACGCGGATATTGTGTTGCCGATCACCACATCGTTTGAGCGTAACGATTTGACGATGACCGGCGACTACAGCAACCAGCATCTGGTGCCGATGAAGCAGGTGGTTTCCCCGCAGGGCGAAGCACGCAATGATTTTGATGTTTTTGCGAAGCTCAGCGCGTTGTGGGAAGAGGGCGGTGAAACGCGTTTCACGGAAGGCAAAACCGAGCTGCAATGGCTGGAAGAATTCTATGAAATCGCCCGCCAGCGCGGGGCGGCGCAACAGGTGGAGTTACCGGAGTTTCAGCAGTTCTGGGAAAGTAACCAACTGATTGAAATGCCGGAAAATGAAAAGAGTGCCGATTTTATCCGCTTCGCTGATTTCACACGCGATCCGCAGGCCAATCCTTTAAAAACACCAAGCGGGAAAATTGAAATTTACTCCGAGCGTATCGCCAGTTTTGGCTACGCCGATTGCCCGCCGCACCCGACCTGGCTTGCTCCGGACGAATGGCAGGGCAGCGCTGAACCCGGCCAGCTACAACTGCTTTCATCTCATCCGGCCCACCGCCTGCACAGCCAACTTAATTATGCGGCACTTCGTGAGAAATACGCGATTGCCGGACGCGAACCGTTAACGTTGCACCCAAAAGATGCTGCAGAGCGTGGCATTGTCGACGGCGATTTAGTGCGGGTATGGAACGCGCGCGGGCAGGTGTTGGTTGGGGCGCTGGTGACGGACGGAATCAAACCTGGCGTGGTGTGTATTCATGAAGGGGCGTGGCCAGATCTGAATGACCAGAAGCTGTGTAAAAACGGGGCGGTGAACGTGCTGACGCGGGATATTCCCACCTCAAGGCTGGCAAACGGCTGTGCGGCTAACTCGTCGCTGGTGTGGGCCGAAAAATATCTCGGCCCGGTGCCAACGGTTACCGCGTTTTCTGGGCCTGCCAACTCATAATCCAGGTCGGATGGTGCGTTTCATTTTGCCAGGCGCTCTCTTCAATGCGAAAGCCCTGGTGATGATAAAAATGCACCGCCCGATGGTTCTTCTGGTAAACCTCGAGGCTCAGTTCTGGGTAGTGCGTTTTAACGTGTTCCATCAACGCCTGCCCGATTCCTTTGCCAATAAAAGGCTCGCTGACAAACAGTGCGCCGATAAACTGTGGATCCAGTACGCTAATAAATCCCACCATTTTTTCCTGAAGCTCATCCTGATGAATAAAGACCCAGGTCGCAGACTGCGGAATATAGACATTGCGTACGATGGACTCACTTTCATGCCAGTAGCTTTCGCTGATAAACGGATGAGCCTGAATGGTGCTGGCTAACCAGATTTCAATCAGATCATCCATTTCATCGGGCTGTAAGCGGCGAATCATTTGAGATTATCAGGGTGGCAGAAACAGCCGGTGACATGGTCGTTGACCAGCCCGCAGGCCTGCATAAACGAATAACAGATGGTCGAGCCAACAAACTTGAAGCCGCGTTTTTTTAGCGCTTTTGATAGCGCATCGGAGGCTGGCGTGGTGGTTGGGATTTCAGCCAGCGTTGCCGCCCGGGTAACTTGAGTTTTGTTATCTACAAACGACCAGACAAACTCCGGGAATTTCTCGCCGTTGGCTTCCATCGCCAGGTACGCTTTTGCGTTATTGATGATGGCTTCGATTTTTCCACGGTGGCGGATAATACCCGCATCCTGCACGAGCTCGTCGACATCTTCCGGCTGCAGTAATGCTACCGCTTGTGGGTCGAAGTTTTTAAAGCAGCGGCGGTAGTTTTCACGCTTTTTCAGCACCGTTATCCATGATAAACCTGCCTGTTGCCCCTCAAGGCAGATCATCTCGAAAAGATGTTGGCCATCAGTCACCGGCACGCCCCATTCCTTATCGTGATACTCAATATAGAGCGGGTCCTGGGATACCCATCCACAACGCATCATACGCTTCTCCTTTGATGAAATTTCTCGTGCCAACTTGACGTGCCAGATAAAGAGACAATAGTTAATTCAGGGCTATCCGCAAGCCCGCCAAAAAGACAAAAAAATATCGCCGGATTTGGCTCTTTTCTGGAGTCGTTTAATGAAATTAACTATATGCAGTGGTCACCGTGTCACTCTCACCACGGTGCTGGCTTTGTATTGCCTGGCTCATGCTACGAATGTATTAGCCTGGCAACAAGAATATGTCGCCGAAGAAACATCGGGCGAAGCGCAGGATCGTTATACATGGGACAGCAACCACCAACCAAGTTATAACGATATTCTGGCAGAAAGGATTAATTCTTCATTTACCTCCCAAAACCAGGAGGGGCTGAAACTCGTCTCGGGTAACGATAGCGCCAGCGCGGATAGCTCGCTTTTAGGTATCGGCTGGAATATCTCTTTGCCTGGGAATATCACTACCGGGCCGACCGCAAAATACAGTTGGGACAGCTCATCCACCGGGATTTATAACGAATACGGCGACTCGGCTATTGCCACGCGTTTTACCGACCAGCTCTGGCATGCCAGCATTTCTACCGTGGGCTGGAGGCTGGATTCGTCGGTGGGCTATCTGCGCCCGTGGGCTCAGGTGAGCTACAACCATCAATATGGCGAAAATCTCTGGAAGGCTCAGTCGGGCCTGAGATCAAATACGGCCACAAGCCAGGATGCGAGTTGGATGGATGTGACCGTCGGGGCGGATGTGCCGATTGGTAAGAATATGGCGGCATTTGCGTCTATGTCGCAAGCCGAAGGGTTAACCACCGGTGAGGCTTATATTTATAATCTCGGGGTAAGCGCTCGCTTTTAATTGCTTATATATACCCGTCATACTTCAAGTTGCATGTGCGTTGGCTTTCCTGGCTCACCTCATTCACTGGCTGGAGTTAGCGCCCGGAGATTCACTGCGTCGCTGCCTGGCTGCAACGTGAATTATTCTGGGTATAAACGGATCATTTATTTAACGCATGGCGTATTAAATTAACATTTAATACGCAGTGTTTACGCAGCTTATATTGATAGTAACCACTAACAAAGTGATTAATTAAGACGGCGTCCAGGTCATTCATTCCCTCTCTGATGCATTTCATTCCGGCCTGAGTGCAATTCATGCCTTTTTCTCCTGGAATAAAATGCACTTCGTTACTCTTGGCAGCAGAAGATTTCTCTTAAATTTTGCGGACATCAGCCATGAACACTGCTAGCTACAACCGTACTCGCTGGTTAACTCTGATCGGCACCATCATTACCCAGTTTGCCCTCGGTTCCGTTTACACCTGGAGCCTGTTCAATAGCGCCCTGTCGCAAAAGCTGGATGAACCCATCAGCCAGGTCGCGTTCTCCTTTGGTTTGTTAAGCCTGGGTCTGGCGATCTCCTCTTCCATCGCGGGTAAATTGCAGGAACGTTTTGGTGTTCGCAAAGTAACGATGGCGGCGGGCGTGCTGCTGGGCGTCGGTTTCTTCCTGACCGCGCATTCTAATAACCTGCTGATGTTATGGCTGAGTGCCGGTGTGCTGGTTGGCCTGGCCGATGGGGCGGGTTATCTGTTAACGCTTTCCAACTGCGTGAAGTGGTTCCCGGAGCGTAAAGGCCTGATTTCTGCCTTTGCCATCGGTTCATACGGCCTCGGTAGCCTCGGTTTCAAATACATCGATACCCATTTGCTGGCAACCTACGGCCTTGAAAACACCTTTATGATTTGGGGTGCGTTAGCGATGGTAATGATTCTGTTCGGTGCCAGCCTGATGAAAGATGCGCCATTGCAGGAAGTGAAAACAGTTAACGGCGTGGCTGAAAAAGATTACACCCTTGCAGAATCTATGCGTAAACCCCAGTACTGGATGCTGGCTATCATGTTCCTGACTGCCTGCATGAGCGGTTTGTATGTGATTGGCGTGGCGAAAGATATTGCGCAGGGCATGGTGCATTTGACGGCTGAATCTGCGGCGAATGCGGTAACGGTTATCGCTATCGCGAACCTGAGTGGTCGCCTGGTGCTGGGTATTCTGTCTGACAAAATTGCCCGCATCCGTGTGATTACTATTGGCCAGGTCATCTCTTTGGTCGGCATGGCGGCACTGTTGTTCGCCCCGCTTAACGAAGCCACTTTCTTCGCCGCGATTGGTTGCGTTGCCTTTAACTTCGGCGGCACCATCACCGTGTATCCATCTTTGGTGAGCGAGTTCTTTGGCCTGAATAACCTGACCAAAAACTACGGCGTGATTTACTTAGGTTTCGGTATCGGCAGCATTTGTGGTTCGATTATTGCCTCTATCTTCGGCGGTTTTTACATTACTTTCTGCGTAATCTTCGCCCTGCTGATTTTGTCTCTGGCAATTTCCACCACGATTCGCCAGCCAGCACGAGAAGTATTGCAAGAAGCTCACGCTTGATAGCGAGCCATTAATGCCGCAAACCATGCCGCCGGGACGTTATACTGCGGCATCATTAATTGTGAAATCCCCTGCTCTATAATCCCTTCCGCCTGTGCTCTTAACGTCTCATTTCCCCGTTGTAACCCTGCCAGTTGAATGCGTTTTTCAATTAAATAGACACGCGCAAAATGGGGATCGTAACGTAAGATTTCCCGCGTATTATCAATGATGTCCGCCAGTTTGATGGTTTGCGCCTCAGGGCTGGCATTGGCGGTATGCAGGAAATGCGCGCGTTTACGGTGCATGCGATTGGTGCCGGGGCGTTGTTCAGGATTGGTGACCATCGCCACCAGAGCCGCCACATCAGGGCCAAAGTGTTCCTGGATATCAAGAAGCGTGCTGTCGGTGTCTTCTACCGTATCGTGCAGCCATGCCGCGGCGAGCACTTCCTCAATGGGGTAAACGCTGCGGACTAGCTCCACCACCGCCGCAGGGTGGACTATGTACGGCTCAAGCGTGTATTTGCGGCGTTGATCGCAAGCAGCATGGGCCTTTGTTGCATATCGGCGAGCGCGTTCTTCTAACGTCAGCATTATTTCCTCAGGGCATTACCCATTATTCTTAATATTTCCCATAAGCGAGCCGCGGCGTCCATGCTTTCTTAATGAGGGTCTGTACGATTGAGTTGTTGCAAGGCTCGAATTGTGCGTTTTTGCCCGCAGATATGTAAACAACGGGCCTGATCACGATTTTTGCCGATACTTTTTACCCTCCCTATGGTTTACTAATTCGCGCCAAAAATTGGCTAAGATTCATCCTGATTCAAACTCTATTTTTTATTGCTCAGAATTTTCTTGGTAACGAGGAGTCTGAGTGATGTTTATGACATCTCTTTTTTGATCTATTTTCTCGGAAAACCTGCATGAATTACGTTAAATCGATGACCCAACAGAAACTCAGTTTTCTGTTAGCGGTATACATCGGCCTGTTTTTAAACCTTTCGGTTTTTTATCATCGCTTTGAAGGATTTATTCAGGACTTTAGTGGCCTGAAAGCATTCTCCATGGTTGCTGAAGTTGTGGCTTGCGTATTGGTCACTTTCTTTTTATTCCGCGTGTTATCTCTGTTTGGCCGCAAAGTCTGGCGCGTTCTCGCCACCTTTGTCGTGCTCTGTTCCGTTGGTGCCAGCTATTACATGACATTGCTTAACGTCGTGATTGGCTACGGGATTATTGCCTCGGTAATGACCACGGATATCGACCTTTCTAAAGAAATTGTTGGCTACCAATTTGTGATGTGGATGGTGCTGGTGAGCGCCCTCCCGCTGCTGCTTATCTGGGGAAGTCACGCTCGCGATACCCTGCTCGATCAACTGAAAACGCCGGGCCAACGCATCAAGAATGTGGCTATCGTGCTGCTGGCAGGGCTGATGGTTTGGGCGCCATTGCGTTTACTGGATAAACAACAAAATACGACAGAAAAACGCTCAACCGTTGATATGCCAAGCTATGGCGGCGTGGTGGCTAACTCTTATCTGCCATCCAACTGGGTTTCAGCCCTGGGGCTTTTTGCCTGGGCGCAGGCGGATGAATCAACGGATAACAGCTCGCTGATGAACCCGGCGAAAAAATTCACTTATGTCGCACCAAAAGAGCTGGATGATACTTATGTGGTGTTCGTGATTGGCGAAACCACGCGTTGGGATCATATGGGTATTTTGGGTTATGGCCGTGATACCACGCCAAAACTCGCGAAAGAGAAAAACCTCGTCGCGTTCCGCGGTGAATCCTGTGATACCGCGACTAAGCTCTCGCTGCGCTGTATGTTTGTGCGTGAAGGCGGTGCGGAAGAAAACCCGCAGCGTACCCTGAAAGAGCAGAACGTCTTTGCCGTCCTCAAGCAGCTTGGCTTTAGCTCCAACCTGTTTGCGATGCAAAGTGAAGTGTGGTTCTACGGCAACACCATGGCGGATAACTTCTCTTACCGTGAGCAAATCGCTGCTGAGCCGCGTAACCGCGGTAAGCAAGTTGACGATATGCTGCTGGTTGAAGAGATGAAGCGCTCTGTTGATACGCACCCTAAAGGCAAGCATTTGATTGTGTTGCACACCAAAGGCTCGCACTTCTCGTACGTTCAACGCTACCCGCGTAGCTTCGCGAAATGGACGCCAGAGTGCGTCAGCATTGATAAAGAGTGCAGCAAAGAGCAACTGATTAATGCCTTTGATAACTCGGTGCTGTACACCGATACCGTTCTGGAAAGCGTGATTGATCAACTGCGTGATAAGCGTGCGATTATCTTCTACGCTTCAGACCACGGTGAATCTATCGACGAAAAGAAACACCTGCATGGAACGCCACGTAAAATGGCTCCACCGGAACAGTTCCGCGTGCCGCTGATTGTCTGGGCATCTGATAAATACCTGGAAAACCCTGACCGGGCGCGTGAATTTGAGCATATGCAGGAACAAGCCAAAATGAAGGTGCCGCACCGCCATGTAGAGCTGTATGACACCATTATGGGTTGCCTGGGTTATACCTCGCCAGACGGCGGTATTAACCAGAATAACAACTGGTGCCATGTGCCAGAAAAGGCTGTTCAGTAACTTTTTGGATACATGTGCGTGAATTTGAATCAAACGGACGTGATTTTTATTATCAGGGATTGACGGTTATAGCGGTGCGCAGTAAGATGCGCTCCGCATTCGGCGAGTAGCGCAGCTTGGTAGCGCAACTGGTTTGGGACCAGTGGGTCGGAGGTTCGAATCCTCTCTCGCCGACCAAATTCAAGAAAACCCAACCGCAAGGTTGGGTTTTTTTACGTCTGTAGTTTAAAGAGGATGAGAACCTCCGAAGGAGGTTTGAGCCGAGCGCAGCGAGACAACGTTGCTTTAGCAACGGCCCGTAGGGGAATAATCCTCTCTCGCCGACCAAATTCAAGAAAACCCAACCGCAAGGTTGGGTTTTTTTACGTCTGTAGTTTAAAGAGGATGAGAACCTCCGAAGGAGGTTTGAGCCGAATGACAAACCTCATTGTTGGATGATTTCGTAGGTCGGGTTAGCGCAGCGACACCCGACAACATCGCAAACCCTATAAACCCATTCATCACTCTTCAGACGCTAAAAACTAATTCAGCCCATTAAAATCACGGACAACGTTGTTGTAGGCGCGGATAACTTTTCCCGGCGAGCCCTTGACCATCCACTCTGTCACCCCGCCAATTTGAGCTTTCTCACCCTCGGTGTAAGAGACGTTATCTCGCAGGCGTTGAATACGCTCTTCTACAATCCTGCTGTATTGTTCCGCAGAATCTATCAGGAAGCTGTAACGAATGAGGTTCTCATTGTTTACTAGCGGTGCCGCTTTATAGCACTCTTGCGCCTGTACAATCAGCAAGTTGAGTGCGTCCACCTCTATCTGTGCTTCTTGCGGGGCAAACGTTTCTTTGCTCACCATTTGTGTCACTTTATCGGTCTGAATAATAACCGCGAGAGAATAATAGACTAATGTTTTGTTTTGGCTTTTTTCTATCTCAGAAAGTTTGCTCGGGTAATTTTTAATATTATCCTCGGCCAGGTTTTCACCCCAGTATGGATAAGAACCATACTGAATATTGACCGGGATTTTGGGTGAGATGTAGCATTGCGTGTTTTTGGTGTGCACTTGTGCGGGAGGCGGGCTGACAGGAGGAGCATCCTGCTGTGTATCCTCACACCCTGAAAGAAATAAGACGGAGAATAGACTACCCATAATTGTGGTGGTAATTTTCTTATTAATACATTCCGTGTATGAATACATATTAATTCCTGGCAGAAAGAATCAACGGTATTAATAATGATGTTGGTTGGTCAAGGGTTATTACTTATTGTCCTAAAAAGGATTTACTGATTATATCAATTATTAATATATACCCTGCTAATTCTTAGTATTTGTTCAACGTAAAACGTCCGTTGCAAGAACCACGATTTTCAGCTCCTTAAATGACCAAAAATGGATTTACGATTCTGTTTACGCTGTATCAACCTCGGGAGGGGGATTTTGTGACATTTCCCATCGTATTTTGTTATGAAAAATCGTGGATTATTGCGCCATTGCTTATGTTTCATACCAGCACGATCCGCTGTAGGAGACACAGATCACAAAATTTATCGTTCAGATAATCAGCATTTGGCAAGAAATTTTACAGAATTGGTACAACTGATTACCACTCCAGGTCGTCTTTTAATCAGTGGATTATCCTGGGTAGATGGCGCTAGCATAAATTTCCCTGCTGGAAATAGACCCACTGGCTTTTTTTTAACTTTGTTCGCTGTTTCTCACCTCGGTTGTAAATCCCCGTTACCTATATTGACGTTTAAGTCATCTGTTGACAGATTGTAGGGCGTGAGGGGCAAATTATGGACAGTCCGCACTACCACACAGCTAGCCTGAAGAAAGGAATCCCTGGCCTCACCATCGCCTCCGGGCATACCGAACGGACCGCACACAAATAACAAAGGTCTAACGGAAAAAACAACACATCTCACAACGGAGCAGAAGAATGAGTCTTTCCTTGAAGAAGTCAGGGATGCTGAAATTTGGTCTGAGCCTGGTAGCTTTGACCGTAGCAGCTAGCGTTCAGGCAAAAACCCTGGTGTACTGTTCAGAAGGTTCCCCTGAAGGTTTTAACCCTCAGTTGTTCACCTCTGGTACCACTTACGATGCCAGCTCAGTGCCAATCTATAACCGCCTCGTCGAGTTCAAAACCGGCACCACTGAAATCATTCCTGGCCTTGCTGAGAAATGGGAAGTCAGCGAAGACGGTAAAACTTATACCTTCCACCTTCGCCAGGGCGTGAAGTGGCAGGACAATAAAGATTTCAAGCCAACGCGTGATCTGAACGCTGACGACGTGGTGTTCTCTTTCGATCGCCAGAAAAATGCCAACAACCCGTACCATAAAGTTTCTGGCGGCAGCTACGAATACTTCGAAGGCATGGGCTTGCCTGACCTGATCACCGAAATTAAGAAAGTGGACGATAAAACCGTCCAGTTCGTACTGGCACGTCCAGAAGCGCCGTTCCTGGCCGATCTGGCGATGGACTTCGCTTCTATTCTTTCCAAAGAATATGCGGACAACATGATGAAAGCCGGCACGCCGGAAAAAACCGACCTGAACCCAATCGGTACCGGTCCGTTCCAACTGCTGCAATACCAGAAAGACTCCCGCATTCTGTACAAAGCGTTCCCAGGCTACTGGGGCACCAAGCCGCAGATCGACCGTCTGGTCTTCTCTATCACGCCTGACGCTTCCGTGCGTTACGCAAAACTTCAGAAAAACGAGTGCCAGGTCATGCCGTATCCAAACCCGGCTGACATCGCTCGTATGAAAGAAGATAAGAGCATCAACCTGATGGAACAGGCTGGCCTGAACGTGGGTTACCTCTCCTTCAACACCGAGAAGAAACCGTTTGATGACGTGAAAGTGCGTCAGGCGCTGACTTACGCGGTGAACAAAGAAGCGATCATCAAAGCGGTTTATCAGGGCGCAGGCACTGCGGCTAAAAACCTGATCCCACCTACCATGTGGGGCTACAACGATGACGTGAAGGATTACACCTACGATCCTGAAAAAGCGAAAGCGTTGCTGAAAGAATCAGGCCACGCGGACGGCTTCACCGTTGATCTGTGGGCAATGCCGGTACAACGTCCGTACAACCCGAACGCTCGCCGTATGGCTGAGATGATTCAGGCTGACTGGGCGAAAATCGGTGTCACCGCCAAAATCGTGACCTACGAGTGGGGCGAGTACCTGAAACGCGCTAAAGCAGGTGAGCACCAGGCTGTCATGATGGGCTGGACCGGCGACAATGGGGATCCGGACAACTTCTTCGCGACCCTGTTTAGCTGTGCGGCAGCGAAAGACGGTTCTAACTACTCTCGCTGGTGCTACAAACCGTTTGAAGACCTGATTCAGCCTGCACGTGCTGAAGAAGATCACAACAAACGTATCGAACTGTACAAACAAGCTCAGGTAGTGATGCATGACCAGGCTCCGGCGCTGATCGTTGCTCACTCCACCGTATATGAGCCAGTTCGCAAAGAAGTGAAAGGCTACGTGGTTGATCCATTGGGCAAACACCACTTTGAGAACGTGTCAGTCGAATAATAAAACGGACCCAGCCCGAAGCTAGCTGAACCGTAGGGTGGATAAGCGATAGCGCCATCCACCACTTATGTGGGTTTGGCGGGTGGCGCGCAGCTTACCCGCCCTACGTTTTAGCCGTTTTTCGCTTCGGGTGAATTACTTATTCCCTCCAGTCGAGGGAAAGATTTGTGAGCAATAAAGACGGGCAGTCACCAGGCTATCCGTCATTACAGAGAATCCGGGTTATGTTGCAGTTCATCCTCCGACGTCTGGGACTTGTCATCCCCACGTTTATCGGTATCACCCTTCTTACCTTCGCTTTCGTGCATATGATCCCCGGTGACCCGGTGATGATTATGGCCGGTGAGCGTGGTATCTCTCCTGAACGTCATGCTCAGTTGTTGGCCGAACTCGGCCTCGACAAGCCGATGTGGCAGCAATATGTCCATTATATTTGGGGCGTGATGCATGGCGATCTGGGCATTTCGTTAAAAAGCCGTCTCCCCGTGTGGGACGAGTTCGTACCGCGCTTTAAAGCGACCATGGAACTTGGCATCTGCGCCATGATTTTCGCCGTTGCCGTGGGCATTCCGGTTGGCGTTTTGGCTGCGGTTAAACGCGGCTCCGTGTTTGACCACACCGCTGTGGGCCTCGCGCTGACGGGCTATTCCATGCCTATTTTCTGGTGGGGTATGATGTTAATCATGCTGGTTTCCGTCTACTGGAACCTCACCCCAGTATCGGGGCGCGTCAGTGATACGGTCTTCCTCGACGACACCTTGCCCCTCACCGGATTTATGCTGATAGACACCGCTATATGGGGCGAACCGGGCGACTTTATCGACGCCCTGGCACATATGGTGCTGCCAGCCGTGGTGCTCGGCACCATTCCGCTGGCGGTTATCGTGCGTATGACCCGTTCATCCATGCTTGAAGTGCTCGGCGAAGATTATATCCGTACCGCTCGTGCTAAGGGCCTGACCCGCATGCGCGTTATCGTGGTGCACGCTCTGCGCAACGCCATGCTGCCGGTTGTAACGGTTATCGGCTTACAGGTTGGTACTTTGCTTGCAGGGGCGATTCTGACCGAAACCATCTTCTCCTGGCCGGGCCTTGGCCGCTGGCTGATTGATGCATTGCAACGTCGTGACTACCCGGTAGTACAGGGCGGCGTATTGTTGGTAGCGACGATGATTATCCTCGTTAACCTGATCGTCGACTTGCTGTACGGCGTGGTGAACCCGCGTATCCGCCACAAGAAATAAGGGGCCATCATGACGCAATTATCTGCAAATAAAGAGACTGAAAATAAAGTGGTCGCGGCACCTGTTCCTATGACGCCGTTCCAGGAATTCTGGCACTACTTTAAACGTAACAAAGGTGCCGTCGTCGGTCTGGTGTATGTCACCGTGATGATTTTGATCGCCATCTTCGCCAACGTTCTTGCCCCGCATGGCCCTGCCGAGCAGTTCCGCGATGCTTTGCTGCATCCACCGGTCTGGCAGGAAGGCGGTAGCTGGCAGTTCCTGCTCGGGACTGACGACGTAGGTCGCGACATCATGGCTCGCCTGATGTACGGCGCTCGCCTGTCGCTGCTGGTGGGTTGCCTCGTTGTTGTGCTGTCGCTGATTATGGGCGTGGTACTTGGCCTGATTGCAGGCTACTTCGGCGGCCTTATCGACAACATCATCATGCGTGTGGTTGACATCATGCTGGCGCTGCCAAGCCTGCTGTTGGCGTTGGTACTGGTGGCAATCTTTGGCCCGTCTATCGTGAACGCCTCTCTGGCACTAACCTTCGTTGCGTTGCCGCACTATGTGCGACTCACGCGCGGTGCGGTGCTGGTGGAAGTACACCGCGACTATGTGACCGCCTCGCGCGTTGCGGGGGCGGGCTCGATGCGCCAGATGTTCATCAACATTTTACCAAACTGCCTGGCACCGCTTATCGTCCAGGCCTCTCTTGGCTTCTCTAACGCCATTCTCGATATGGCCGCCCTCGGCTTCCTTGGCATGGGTGCGCAACCGCCAACACCAGAGTGGGGCACCATGCTCTCTGACGTGTTGCAGTTCGCGCAAAGCGCCTGGTGGGTCGTCACCTTCCCTGGTGTCGCAATCCTGCTGACGGTGCTGGCATTTAACCTGATGGGTGACGGGCTGCGTGACGCGCTCGATCCTAAACTCAAGCAGTAAAGGGCTACGTAATGGCGTTATTGAATGTAGATAAATTATCGGTGCATTTCGGCGACGAAAAGACACCGTTCCGTGCCGTAGACCGCGTGAGTTATAGCGTAAATCAAGGCGAAGTTGTCGGTATTGTCGGGGAATCCGGCTCCGGTAAATCAGTCAGCTCGCTGGCGATTATGGGGCTGATCGATTACCCGGGCCGCGTAATGGCGGACAAACTGGAATTTAACGGCCAGGATCTTCAGAAGATTTCTGAGAAAGAGCGCCGTAACCTGGTGGGCGCGGAAGTCGCGATGATCTTCCAGGACCCGATGACCAGCCTCAACCCATGCTACACGGTCGGTTTCCAGATCATGGAAGCCATCAAAGTGCACCAGGGCGGGAACAAAAGCACCCGTCGTCAGCGCGCAATCGACCTGCTGAACCTGGTGGGTATTCCGGATGCGGCCTCGCGCCTGGACGTTTACCCGCACCAGCTTTCCGGCGGTATGAGCCAGCGTGTGATGATCGCCATGGCGATTGCCTGTCGTCCTAAGTTATTGATTGCCGATGAACCGACCACTGCCCTGGACGTTACCATTCAGGCGCAAATCATTGAGCTATTACTGGAGCTCCAGCAAAAAGAGAACATGGCGCTGATCCTGATCACCCATGACCTTGCGCTGGTGGCTGAAGCGGCACACAAAATCATCGTAATGTACGCAGGCCAGGTCGTGGAAACGGGGGCGTCGCACGATATTTTCCGTGCGCCACGCCATCCGTATACCCAGGCGCTGCTGCGTGCGTTGCCTGAATTTGCGCAGGACAAAGCCCGTCTGGCCTCGCTGCCGGGTGTGGTTCCGGGCAAATACGATCGCCCGAACGGCTGCCTGCTCAATCCGCGCTGCCCGTATGCGACAGATAAATGCCGCAGCGTAGAACCCGAATTGAACCTGGTGGATAACGGGCGTCAGTCCAAATGCCACTACCCACTCGATGATGCCGGGAGGCCAACCCTATGAGTACCGATAAGGCCACCACGCAGCCGCTGTTGCAGGCCATCGACCTGAAAAAACACTACCCAGTGAAGAAAGGCATTTTCGGCCAGGAACGCCTGGTCAAAGCGCTGGACGGCGTTTCATTTGACCTGGAACGCGGCAAAACGCTGGCGGTAGTGGGCGAATCCGGCTGCGGTAAATCCACGCTCGGTCGCCTGCTGACGATGATTGAAATCCCGACCGGCGGTGAGCTTTACTACCAGGGCCAGGATCTGCTTAAACCGGATGAAACATCGGAAAAGCTGCGTCGTCAGAAAATCCAGATCGTCTTCCAGAACCCGTACGGTTCGCTAAATCCGCGTAAAAAAGTGGGGCAAATTCTCGAAGAGCCGCTGCAAATCAACACCAGCCTGAGCAAAGCGGAACGACGTGAAAAAGCGCTGGCGATGATGGCGAAAGTCGGCCTGAAAACCGAACATTACGACCGCTACCCGCACATGTTTTCCGGCGGCCAGCGCCAGCGTATCGCCATCGCCCGTGGACTGATGTTAGACCCGGACGTGGTAATTGCCGACGAACCGGTCTCCGCACTCGATGTATCCGTACGCGCGCAGGTGCTGAACCTGATGATGGACTTGCAGCAGGAAATGGGGCTGTCGTACGTGTTCATCTCCCACGATTTATCGGTGGTTGAACACATCGCCGACGAAGTGATGGTGATGTACCTGGGACGCTGCGTAGAGAAGGGCACCAAAGACCAGATCTTCTCGAACCCGCGCCACCCGTACACTCAGGCGCTGCTCTCTGCAACGCCACGCCTGAACCCGGACGATCGTCGCGAGCGCATCAAGCTAACCGGCGAGCTGCCAAGCCCGCTGAACCCACCTCCAGGCTGTGCGTTCAACGCCCGCTGCCGCCGCCGCTTCGGGCCGTGCACGCAGTTGCAACCGCAGCTTAAAGAGTACGGTGGTCAACTGGTGGCTTGTTTTGCTGTTGATCAGGATGAGAATGTAGAGATTCGTTAAAAGGTAAAGCCGGGAAGTTTCCCGGCTTTTTAATGGTAGGGCGAGTGCGCAGCGTCACCCATCCGAAGATGTTTGATGGCGCTAACGCTTATCAAACCTACAAAATGTGTTCGTAGGGCGGATAAGCGCAGCGCCACCCGCCTTCTGCTCAACTCTCATGCCGCATTTTTATATCACTCACCCCAATGATGTAATTTAAGACCGCGATCAATAATGGAGTTACCCTCGAGCACACAATTCTATTTCACTGTCCTTTATGTGGAATAGCAGCACACTCTAAAAAATCCCCAAAAACATTCACCCATCTTATAATGTTAATTCTCTACGCGAAATATTTGCTGACCATAAATACTCTTTATGTGTGTGAATCCACAAAAAAAGTCTGCTACCTTTAATGCAATAGTTGTAAATATCGCTTAACCGCAAATCTATTCATCTTGCTGCTTAGATAGTTATTAATAAGAAAAAAAGATGGAGAGATGTCTCCTGCTAACGATATATTGGCTTGAAATAGCGTGGTTTTACTCGGCGTATAACAATAAGAAAAGAAATTATAACGGATGGAAATTAATTATAATTCATTATGTCAATAAGCCAAATTTATTACCTGAAAAGACTTTCTAATAGTAATGGTTTACGCTTTATATTTACGTATCAAATATAAATGTCTTATAAATCATGAGTGTCGCAATGAAAAACTATGATGATTTACAGCGATTCAAGGATAAGACTCACACTGGCGCTATCGAATTCAAGGATATGTCGGCGCAAAACCAACACTCGGATAAAAGCAACTGGGCGATAATCAAACAGTTAATGAATGCTGAGAATGAGGGTTCGGTGCTCTCTCAGGCAGAGAGTATTGCCGTGCCTGTTCCTCAGGCGGTGAAAGCGAATGAGTTTGATAGCAGCCACTTCAAACCGGGGGCGGCGCAACCTATCGACAATTCTGCTTCGCAAGGCTCGATTCTTAACAGCCTGAATAGCGCTCTGCCGCAAAGTGCAGAGCCCGCGCAAAATAAACCTGCAACCGCAACGTTGTTTGAACAACTTGCGCCTGCGGCTCAGCCTGAAGCGACGATAGAACCGGTTAAAGAAGCGATAAAAGAAACTGTGAAACCCGCCCTGGTTTCTGTGCCTCAGGTCTCGGAAACTCCAGAACCTGTGCGTTTTGACAAACTGTTCGCAGCCAAAGGGAACACGGCGCGGAGTCATCCCGCCAAAGACTTACCGCTACAACCGTTGCTGGAGATGATTGCGTCATGCCGTTAGTGTGTGTTTGCTCGCCAAAAGGCGGAGTAGGGAAAACCACGGTTACCGCCAATCTGGCGTATGCGTTGGCTCGGGCTGGCAGCAAAGTGCTGGCGATAGATTTTGATGTGCAAAATGCGCTGCGCCTGCATTTTGGTGTGCCTTTGTCTGATGGCCGCGGCTACGTGGCAAAAGCGATTGAATCAGCCGACTGGAGCCAGTCGGTTCTCACTGCCGGTAGCAATATGTTTGTGCTGCCGTATGGCGATGTCAGCGAAGAACAGCGCCTCGAATTTGAACACAGCCTGGCGACCGACAGCCATTTTTTAATGCGCGGATTAAGCACGCTGCTTAATTATCCGGGGCTTGTGATTATCGCCGATTTCCCGCCGGGGCCGAATCCTGCGCTTAAAGCGGTATCGCGCCTGGCTGATTTGCATCTGGTGACCCTGCTTGCGGATACCGCTTCGCTTTCACTGCTGCCGCACATTGAAAACCATCGCCTGATTGGCGAGCCGCTAAACAATAAAGCGGGATATTATTTTGTTCTCAACCAAAGCGATAATCGCCGCCATATTAGTCGCGACGTAACCGCCTTTATGCAGCAGCGTCTTGGTGATCGTCTACTTGGCATTATTAACCGCGATGAAAGTGTGGCCGAAGCCAACGCCTCTCAGCAATCAATATTCGATTTCAGCCCGGCTTCCGCTGCGGCTTTTGATATTGAGCTGATCAGCAAGCGAGTGGCCGGCCTGCTCGATATAAAAATTGGTGATGGCGCGGTGCATGCCGCCTTGAGAACGTCAAATTTCTGACAATCATCCAGGATGTCCTATGAAAAAGGTCCTGTTTTGTTTACTGCTATTGGTGTTAGCGCCAATAGCGGTGCTTATCATTATTACGCCCATGGACAGCCAGAAGCAGTATATCTTTGGCTTTATTAGCCTCGCTATTCTGTTTGTTCTTGGCTTCAGCAAAAAACACAGCGTGTCGATAATCATGATGGTGGTCTCAGTCTTGATGTCCACGCGTTATATTTATTTTCGCGCCACGCAAACCCTGCACTTTAATTCTGAAATAGAAGCCATTCTTGGCGTGGGGTTATTTTTAGCTGAACTGTATATCTGGGTAATCTTATTACTGAGCTATCTGCAAACCGCTTTTCCGTTGAAAAGGGGAATTGTGCCGTTGCCGGACGATACCTCAACCTGGCCGACGGTGGATGTTTATATTCCCAGCTACAACGAAAGTCTGGAAGTAGTGCGCGACACCGTGCTCGCCGCGCAATGTATCGACTATCCGCGCGATAAAATAAAAATCTACCTGCTTGATGACGGTAAACGGCGCGAGTTTGCGGTGTTTGCGGCGGACGTAGGTGTCGGATATATCACGCGAAACGATAACTCCCACGCCAAAGCCGGTAACCTCAACCACGCCATGAAACTCACTAAAGGTGAGCTGATTTGCGTCTTTGACTGTGACCACGTTGCCACGCGTATTTTCCTGCAGGCGACGGTAGGGGCCTTCCTCAAAGATCCGAAACTGGCGCTGTTACAAACGCCACACTACTTCTACTCGCCGGATCCGTTTGAACGTAACTTATCGGGCGGGCGCAATATCCCTAACGAAGGTTCGCTGTTCTACGGCCCAATCCAGCAGGGTAACGATAACTGGAACGCAACGTTCTTCTGCGGTTCTTGTGCCGTGATCCGCCGTAGCGCGCTTGAAGAAATCGGCGGCTTCGCGGTCGAAACTGTTACCGAAGATGCACACACCGCGCTGAAAATGCAGCGCCTGGGCTGGAAATCTGCCTTCCTGGATATCCCGCTGGCGGCGGGGTTAGCCACTGAACGTCTGGTGCTGCACGTCATTCAGCGTACCCGCTGGGCGCGTGGCATGACGCAAATATTCCGCATGGATAACCCGCTGTTTGGGCGCGGCCTGACATGGCAGCAGCGCTGCTGTTACCTCAGCGCGATGCTCTATTTCCAGTTTGCTTTGCCACGAATCGCGTTTCTCACCGCGCCGCTGGCGTATTTGCTGTTTAACCTGAACATCATTCACTCTTCGGCTGCGCTGATTTTTGCTTATGCGCTGCCGCACCTGTTGCTCACGATCTACCTCAACTCCAGGATGAACGGGCGTTACCGCTACAGCTTCTGGGGTGAGATTTACGACATGGTGCTGGCGTTCCACCTGGTTTTGCCGACGTTTATCACCATGCTGTTCCCGAAACGCGGCAAGTTCAACGTCACGGACAAAGGTGCGCTACTGAACGTCGGTTACTTCGATTTCAGCGTGGTGCGCCCTCATGTGATTATCGCGATATTACTGGCGGTGGCGGTCATCGCCGGGATTGTGCGTGCCTGCGCGCATGATTACTTTGGCGTCGACCCCAACGTTATCGCCCTGAACGTCGGCTGGGGCTTATACAGCCTGGTGTTCCTGCTGGCGGCCATTGCCGTGGCCCGCGAAACGCGTCAGACGCGCAAAACGATTCGTATTGATGTCGATGTTCCGGTCGTCATCCATTACGCCAGCGGTATTTCATCGCGCAGCCATACGCTTGATTTATCAATGGGCGGCTGCCGAATCGCGGTGCCGGATGACCGGCATCTGAGCGATGAAATTGAAGAGATCGAACTGCAGTTGAAATCCGGCTCTATCAGCATTCCGGTGCAAGTGATTGCCAGTGACGAGCAAGCCATTCGCCTGATGTTTGAGGAGATCCCCCTGGACCGCCGCCGTGAACTGGTGCGTGTGGTGCTGGCGCGTGCGGATGCCTGGATTCACCCGCCGAAACCGCAGGACAACCCATTCCGTTCCCTGCTTATCATCATTCGTTGTGTGTTTGACCTGTTCTGGCTGACGTGGAAATCGCGCCGTGAAAATCGCCGTTTGCGTCAGGAAGCAGCGAAGCGCATGGAAAGTGCCAGTGAGGACAACGTTGCATGAAACGGATGACCTTTAAAGTTTGCCAGGTTTTGTTCGCGTTAACAGTTTTCGCTGCCCCTGTGATGGCTGAAGAGCCGACGACAGTAGAGTCGCTGTTGCCGATAGATTTACCGGCGCCAGGGCAAGAAGCCGCGCCAGTATCGGCTCCCGTTCAGATGCCCGATCCGGCTGCGCCATCGGTATTCACGCCGGGGAACGTTAGCAGTATCACCGTGGCGCAAATGGGCCAACCGCGTGGCATCATGCTCAGCGGCGGGCAATTGCAGGCGGGGATTGATTTTACCTTGCCTGGCGATCAGGTCATCACCAACGCGCAACTGTTGCTGAACCTGAAAGTCTCTCCCGCCATGGCGGCGCGAAATACCACATTGCAACTGATGATGAACGGTCAGCCGTTGGGCACCGTTCCGTTGGGTTCCGCCGACAGCGACGTTTCGAACTACCAGTTGGAAATTCCGGCGGCAATGGTGGTGTCGAGCAACAACATCAGCTTTAAAATTAACGATGGCGACGCCCTGCTGTGCCTGCGCGATCTGTCTGATAAATATCAGGTCACCATCATGCCGGACACCCGGCTGGAGCTGGAAGGCCAGCAGCTTAATATCGGCGCGGATCTCAGCCATTTCCCACGCCCGTTCTTTGATTCGATGCAGATGACGCCGGCGTCTTTGACCTTTGCTTTCCCGGCAAAAACTTTGCCAGAGCAGGTGAGCGCGGCGGCACTGGTCGCATCCTGGTTAGGTATTGAGGCGGATTACCGCGGTATCTCCTTTAATGCGTTGCACGACAAACTGCCGGAGAAAAACGGCATCCTGTTTGGTAAACCCGGCGAACAAATTGGCGGCCTTACCCTGCCTGCAACGCAAAAACCGCTGCTGCAAATCATCGATAATCCAGGCAACCCGGTTTACAAATTACTGTTGGTGGTCGGAAATTCAGATCAGCAACTGCGTGCGGCGGCG
The DNA here is from genome assembly GCF_040786275.1 of Buttiauxella gaviniae. Taxonomy (NCBI): domain Bacteria; kingdom Pseudomonadati; phylum Pseudomonadota; class Gammaproteobacteria; order Enterobacterales; family Enterobacteriaceae; genus Buttiauxella; species Buttiauxella gaviniae. Next base: position 1,805,314 of record NZ_JBFMVT010000002.1, on the reverse strand, counting down.
TGGCGTTTAACGCAGGGTAAATTTGCAGGCCAAACCGCCAGCACTGCGGTAGAAGAGCAGGCGATTCCGGCGAGTAAGGCGTATGACGCTCCACGCTGGATTTCCACTGAACGCCCGGTGCGTTTATCTGAGTTGATGCGTAAAGACCAAAGTCTGACCGCAACAGGCATCTGGCATGCGCCATTAAGTGTTGCCTTCCGCGCGGCTCCTGATTTGTTCTTGTGGGATGGCGACACTATTCCGGTGACGATTGGCTACCGTTTCCCGACGGAAAACTGGATAGACGAAGATCGCTCCTATCTTTCGTTGACCCTCAACGGCAGCTTCCTGAACAACCTGCCGGTAAATAAACAGGGTGCGCTGGAAACGCTGTGGCGTAAATTAGGCGGCGATGCGCGCCAGGAAAGCTACAACCTCGCGCTGGAGCCTTACATGATTTATGGCGACAACCAGTTGTCGCTCTATTTCAACATCGAAACCAAAGAATCGGCACCGTGTAGCGTGCTGCTCAATAACAACATCAAGAGCCGAATCGATGAAAACTCGACCATTGATTTGAGCAAAACGCGCCACTTCTCGCTGCTGCCTAACCTCTCTTACTTCGTGGGGGCTTCGTTCCCGTTCTCACGTTTCGCGGACTTCGCGCATACCATTTTGCTGCTGCCGGAAAACCCAGGCGAGGCGGAAATCAGCACGCTGCTGAATATGGCGGCACGTTCGGGGAATGCGACCGGCACCTCGTTAAATAACAACGCGGTGATGTTTGGCCTGCCGACCGGCGGGGCCAATATGCAACGTCTTGAACAAAGCCACGTGCTGGCAGTGTCGACCATTAATCAGAGCGCGTTTAACCGCACGCTACTGGCTCAGTCACCGTTCACCAGTAACGAGCACTCGTTCGGGGTTCGCGAGCGTTCCATCTGGGACAAAATTCAGAGCTGGCTAGAGGGTGACTGGGGCTCGAAGGGGACTGCCGCAGACCGCTACTTCTCGTCTAACGAAGCGTGGCGCGGATTTGTCAGCTTCCGTTCGCAATGGAATGCGGATCGTGTGGTGGTGATGGCGATTGGCAGCTCTGATGAACAGCTCTCAAGGCTTCAGACGGATTTAAGTTCAGCACGCATTAACGCCGGTATCCGTGGCGATGCGGCGATTATCACTGATGAAAACGGTGTGCGGAGTTTCCGCGTCGGGCAGCAATTCCCGAGCGGCCAGATGCCCTGGTACATGATGGTGGTCTGGTACGCCAACCAGCATTCTGCGCTGTTGGCTATTTTTGGTTTGTTATTCGCGACAGTCATCGGCCTGAGCCTGTATGCCTTACTGAAAAAACGCGCACGTAAACGTCTTAATCCTCAGGATGACGGAAAAAAAGGTGGTCACTAATGAATCATAAAAATAAAACCGCCCGTCGCTTGTTAACGCTGTGCTTTTTTGGCGGCCTGACGTTGGGCGCGCAGGCTGCGGATAACAATCCGGCGTTAAAAGCCTTGTTTGATCAGGCGAATTACTGGCACGAAAAGTCGCACGATGAACTGGCAAAACAAGCCCTGCAAAAAGTGCTGATGGTGGATGCGAATAACACGCAGGCAATGTACCTGATGGCGTTGTGGGCGCAGCAGGCTGGCGATGTGAAAGGGGCCGCGCAGTGGCGTGAGCGCCTTGCGGCGGTTTCGCCACAAGATAACAATTTGCAGGCGCTCGATAACGCGAAACAAATTCAGCAGATCCCGCGTGGGCAGTTGGATTTGGCGCGTCAGCAGGCGCGAAGCGGAAACATCCCCGCAGCCCTGGAAACCTGGCGCGGCTTGTTTAATGGCGACCAGCCGCCGCCGAGCCTCGCGCCGGAATATTACCTGACCATGGCGGGGGATAAATCCCTCTATCCGCAAGCGGTTGAAGGTTTGCGCCAGTTTACGGCGCAAAACCCGCAGGATAACGGCGGGCGCATTGCATTAGGTAAAGTGCTGACCTACCAGGAAGGCTCGCGCCGCGAAGGCATGGACATCCTGCAAAATATGGCGAGTGGCAGCCCGGATGCGGATAAAGCCCTGCGCCAGGCATTGCTTTGGCTTGGCCCAACGGCCAGCGACGAACCGTATTATCAAACTTTCCTCCAGCGCCATCCCAAAGATACGGCGGTGCAGGACTACTACCGTAAAAGCATTGGCGGAGCGGCTAAAGGTGCAGGGTTTACCGCCCTTAACAGCGGCAATACGGATGCGGCGAAAAGCCAGTTTGAACAGGTGCTGCAAACCAACCCGCAAGACGCCGATGCGCTGGCGGGTATGGGCTATATCGCGCAGCGTAAGGGCGATTACACCGCAGCGGCAGAATATCTGAACCGTGCGGCAACGCTTGGCGGTGACAAGTCTGATGAACGCAAACAGCAAGCTGATGATGCCGAATTTTATGGGCAACTGGCGAGCGCGCAGGCGGCCTTCAAACAGGGCAATATCAGCCAGGCGCTGGCGCTTAGTGCGCCGCTGGCACAGCAAAGTGGCGAACGTGGCATGGCAGCGAAACTCTTCCGCGCCGATGTGCAGCGCCACAACAAAGATTACCCCGCCGCAGAGCAAAGTTTGCGCGGTATTCTGAGCGAGCAGCCGAATAACGGCTCCGCCCGTGAAAACTTGTATTACGTATTGCGCGAGCAGAATAAAACCGCAGAAGCCCAGGCCATACTGCAAACGCTGCCCGCCAGTTTGCAGGCGAAATTGCAGCCACGCGTTTCTTCTGGTGGGAATCCTGCCGATCCGCTGCGGCGTCAGGCGCAACAGGCCGCTGTAAACGGCGATCCTCAGCGTGCCATTGAGATTTTGCAGCAGGGCGTAGCACGCTTCCCAACCGACCCATGGCTGCGCCTTGATTTAGCGCGTCAGTTACAAAAACAGGGGCGTACAGCGGAAGCGAGCAACGTGATGGCGCCGTCTTTCCGACCAGGCGCGCCGAACACTGAACTGTATGCCGGGGCGCTGTTTGCCAGCGAAAACAACGCCTGGCAACAATCGCAAACCTTGCTATCACGCATTCCGACGGCAAGCCAGAACAGCGACATGCGCGCCCTTGCGGCGCGGGTGAATTACAACCTGCAAATGTCCGTCGCCGAACGCTACCTGGCGCAAGGCGATACCGTGGCTGCGGCAAACACCTTAAAAGCCCTGGCGATGCGCCCGCCGCAAAGCCCGGCAGATGCGGGTAAACTGGCGAGAATGCTGGCCCAGACGGGTGATTTCAGCACCGCGGTGACTATCGTGCGCGACAATATGCGCAATGGCGTGCAGGGCAATGCGGGGGATTATGCAGACCAGATTGCGGTTCTGAATCAGGCCGGGCTTGGCCGTGAGGCGCAGGCGTTTCTTGCCAGCCCGGAATTGCAGTCACGCAGTACCTCCACGCAGCTTGCCAGTATTCGTAACGGCTACGTGATTAACGAAGTCGATCAACTGCGTACGCAGGGCAATTACGCGGCAGCGTACGACAAGCTGATCCGCGCCATGCAAAGCGACCCGCAAAATACCGACCTGATGTTTGCCATGGCGCGGCTGTACCAGTCCGGCAAAATGAACAAAGAAGCGGGCGTGGTTTACGACTACCTGATGACGCGCGACACGCCACAGCAGGATGCGCGAGCCGGTGCTATCGACGTGGCGCTTGCCAATAAAGATGTTGATAAAGCGAAACAACTCACCGCCGGGCTGCGCAACGACGACACGCCGGATCGTCTGCTGTTACGGGCGCGCGTCGCCGAAGCTGAGGGCAATCATCAGCAGGCAATGAGCTATTTGCGTACCGCTCGTGGGAAACTGCTTGGCCTGCAAGGCACCAGCGGAGACACCGCACCGATGCTCGGCGGGCTTGCGCTGGCAGATAACCCGTTCACGCCGAAAACCTCTGTTGCCCCGCAAACAGCCTCAAATTCGCTGTATGGCGAGGCGATGCCGTGGCAGGTTGCGCAGTTAGCGCGTAATCCACAAACGGCTCCAGCGGGCACCACACGTACCGATCTGCCGGTTGAAACGGCGCAGGCGGGTACGTTGCGCCAGGTGGATAACATGATGGAGCAACTCACCGAGAAAACCGCCACCTGGGCGCAAGGCGCGGTATCCGTGCGCGGGCGCGATGGCGAAAGCGGCCTGAGCAAACTCACTGAAATCAAAGCGCCGTTGCAGTGGTCAACGGTGCCGTTTGGCGACTCCCGTTTAGATCTTAACGTCACGCCAATCAGCCTTAATGCGGGTAGTTCATCTGACGAATCCAGCCGCCGTTTCGGTACCGGGGCGTTGATTCAGGGGCAGGTGGGCGAGGAGATGTATAACGCCTCCACGACGACGCCGCCTGAGTTACCGAATATCGACAAAATAAAAGTGCCGTCTCAGGGCTCGCAAAGTGCCTCGGGCGTGGAAGTCGCGATGGCGCTGACCGGCGAGCAGTACAAGCTGGACGTCGGTTCCACGCCGCTGGGCCAGGATTTGAACACCGTGGTCGGTGGCGTCCAGTGGTCACCCCAGCTAACCGATTACCTGAAACTGGTTCTGACCGGCGAACGCCGTGCGGTTGTCGATAGCCTGCTTTCTTACGTCGGCGTGGAAGATAAATACAGCGGCAAGAAATGGGGCCAGGTGACGAAGAACGGCGGTAGCGCGCAGCTAAGTTACGATAACGGCGATGCCGGTTTTTATGCGGGATTCGGCCTGTATAACTATTTGGGCGAAAACGTGCCGAGCAACAATAACGTCAACGGTTCGGCGGGTGTTTATCTGCGTCCATACCGTGCTGATGACCGCGAGCTGAAAACCGGCATCAGCATGAGTTACATGAACTTCTCGAAGAACCTCAGCTACTTCAGCTACGGGCAGGGCGGCTATTTCAGCCCGCAGGATTACGTCAGCGTCTCCTTCCCGGTGGATTACACGCAGAAATTTGATAACTGGAAAATGTCGGTGGGCGCATCGTTGGGTTATCAGTCTTATACCCAGGATGAAAGCCCGTACTTCCCTGGCGACTCGCGTTTGCAGTCGCAACTGGAAGATTACGTCTCCCGTGGCTTTGCGAAAGAAGCCTGGTACAGCGGCAGTAGCGAAAACGGCCTGGGCTATAACCTGCGTGCCGCAGCGGATTACAAAGTTAACAAGGACATGACGATTGGTGGTCAGGTCGGGTATGACACCTTTGGTGATTACAACGAAAGTACCGCGCAGCTCTACTTCCGTTACTTGCTTGGGAATAATTAATCATGAATGACGCGCAGCTTATGCAGTACTTTCAAAGTCAGCAGACTCAATCGGGCTGGTTCTCTTTGCTTCAGACCATGATTGAAAGCATGGTGCAAAATGCGGGCGAAGCGGAAAGCCGTCCGTTTCTGATACAAATGGGTGACACACTGGCGGGGCGTCACCCGTTAGCCTTAGCGCGAACTGTGGGCGAACTCGAAGCCCAGATAAATGTTCAGCTCGCCCGTTTCAACTGGGGCTATATTGATATCGAGGCCAGCGAAACGGCAATGTTGATTCGCCATATGGCCTTACCTGTTCCCGCTGAAGAAGCGCAGCAGGCTTCGTGGAACAATGCGTTCAGCGCGGTTCTGGAAGGCGTATACGCCCGCTGGATACGCGATCAGGGCGGCAAACCGCATGTGTCGCTGTGGCGCGAATCTTCACCGTCAGCAACAGTGGTACACTTTCGATATCAAAACAGTCGATGAGGTGCTCCGATGTGGCAGCGATGCAAAACGCTGATAGTGGCGGTGTTAGCCCTGGTTTTTAGTCAGCAAGCGCTGGCTGATACGGCATGGGATAGCTATAAATCACGGTTTTTAATGCCCGATGGTCGAATCGTTGATACGGGCAATAAAAGCGTCAGCCACACTGAAGGTCAGGGTTTTGCCATGATGATGGCGGTGGCAAATGGCGATCGCGACAGCTTCGATAAGATGTGGAACTGGACGCGAAAAACCCTTAAAAACCCCGAAAACGGTCTTTTCTACTGGCGATATAATCCGGTCGAAGCGCAGCCGATTCCCGACAAAAACAACGCGACCGATGGCGATACGTTTATCGCGTGGGCGTTGTTAAAGGCGGGCGAAAAGTGGAAAAACAAAGATTATCTCAACGAGTCAGACGCGATTACTAAGGCACTAGTGGCGCATAACGTTGTCCGGTTTGCGGGCTATCAGGTGATGCTGCCGGGGGCAAATGGTTTTAATCGCAACAGCTATCTGAATCTCAATCCCTCCTACTTTATTTTTCCGGCCTGGCAGGATTTTGCTAACCGCAGCCATTTAATGGTGTGGAGAGATTTAATCAACGACGGTCAGAAGTTGTTGGGGAAAATGCATTTTGGCGACCCGCAGCTCCCTTCTGACTGGGTTTCGCTCTATTCCGATGGGCGAACGGTTCCTGCAACGCAGTGGCCTGCGCGTTTTAGTTACGATGCGATCCGCGTTCCACTCTACGTGTATTGGTTTAACCATAACAGCGCGGAGCTTGGCGTCTATAAAGCCTGGTGGGGACGTTTCGCCCGTGACAAAACCCCTGCCTGGGTTAACGTCACAACCGGGAATACCGCGCCTTATATGATGGCCGGTGGGTTGCTGGCGGTGCGGGATTTAATCCTGCAACCTGCGAGCGTGGCGCAGCCGCAAATTACTGCTCAGGAAGATTACTATTCGGCGAGTTTGAAGATGCTGGTGGCGTTGTCGGTGTCGGGAACATAAATGACCCCCTCCCAACCTCCCCCTTGCCAGGTGGAGGCGCTAACTGCTCCCTCCCCTGATAAGGGGAGGGCCGGGGTGGGGTCCAGGCCAGACTCTTGCCTTTGCCTTGATTTGCCCCCCGATCTTGTCCGCTCCAGGCCAAAACAATCGCGCTAACGTCTAAAACTCACCACAATGCAGTATAATCAGCCTGCGCCAGAATACTTCTGGCTAGTCACGGTAATTGCGGAGAGTCAGTTTGCGAGTCAGTCGTTCATTAACGATTAAACAGATGGCAATGGTGTCAGCCGTTGCAGTGCTGTTTATTTTCATTTTTATCGTGGTACAGCTTTTTCACTTTGTGCAGCAAAGCCGCTACGACACAGCGAGCCAAATGGAGAAAATCGCCCATTCGGTGCGTATTCCGCTGTCTGCCGCTATTCTGAAAGCCGATATTCCCCAGGCTGAATCTATCCTGAATCAAATTCAACCTTCCGGCATTATCAGCCGGGCGGATGTGGTATTACCTAACCAGTTCCAGGCGTTACGCCAGAGCTTTGCGCCAGAACGCCCTATTCCGATGTGGATTGCCCGCCTGTTTGAGCTTCCCGTGCAGATTTCCTTACCGCTGTATTCTCTGGAACGCCCGGCAAATCCGCAGCCGCTGGCCTATCTGGTGCTGCAGGCGGACTCCTGGCGAATGTATAAATTCATCATCAGCACGATTTCGACGTTGCTGACGACTTATCTGCTCCTGGCGCTGATTTTGTCGGTAGCGATTAGCTGGTCGATCAACCGTTTGATTGTGCATCCGATACGCAATATTGCCCGCGAGCTGGACAGCTTGAACCCGAACGATGCGGCGAGCCATCAACTCAAACTTCCTCATCTTCATCATGATGACGAAATCGGCATGCTGGTTCGCAGCTATAACCGCAACCAGCAGATGTCTCAGCGCCATCTCACTGAAGAGCATGATTTGCTGACCGCATTAGATAACCACCAGTTTGCTATTTGGCTGCAACCGCAGGTCAATATGCAGACCCGGGAAGTGGTGAGTGCGGAAGTGTTATTGCGCATGAAACAGCCTGACGGGAGTTGGACGCTACCGGATGATTTGATTCCGCGCATCGAGAATTGCGGGCTGATCTTCACCATTGGTAACTGGGTGCTTGAAGAGTCCTGCCGTGTGCTGGCGCGCTGGCAAAGCCAGGGGATTACGATGCCGCTGTGCGTGAATATCTCAGCGCATCAGTTGCTGCACGAAGAAATGGGCTCGTCACTGCTGGAATTGCTGGCGCGTTATCGCATCCAGCCGGGCATGTTGATTCTGGAAGTGACGGAAAGCCATCGCATTGACGATCCGAAAAAAGCCGTCAGCGTTTTGCGCCCGCTACGTAAAGCCGGCGTCAGGATTGCGCTGGATGATTTTGGTATGGGGTATGCCAGCCTGCGTCATTTACACCATTTGAAGGCGCTCCCGGTTGATGCCCTGAAACTCGATAAGAGCTTCGTCGATGGCTTGCCGGAAGACCATGCAATGGCAGGTGTGATTATCGGCATGGCGAAAACGCTAGGCCTGAAGCTGGTGGCAGAAGGAATTGAAAACCAGGCGCAGTGTGACTGGCTTTTAAAAGAAGGTGTGACCGTTGCTCAGGGCTATCTGTTCTCCAGAGCGCTGACGCTAAAAGAGTTTGATGCTCAGTATCTATCTGCCACACATCAGTAAATTGGTTGTTGCAAATGTTACTAAGCTGGCGCGAGTCAGTTCAATAATTTAACAATTTTGTTTACAAATTAGCGCTATATCACTTCTGGGTGTTTTTGAGGGTGTTATTTTTGGTGCCGCAGGCCGATGAGCCCTTCAGGCGGTACTGCGGAATTTCTACTCCCCAAGGACACCCTATGAAACTCTCTCTTTTCAAAAGCCTCTACTTCCAGGTCCTGACGGCGATTGCTATCGGGATCTTGCTGGGTCATTTCTACCCGGAAATAGGCGCGCAGATGAAACCCCTCGGCGATGCCTTCGTTAAACTGATTAAAATGATTATCGCGCCGGTTATCTTCTGTACCGTTGTAACGGGCATTGCTGGAATGGAAAGCATGAAAGCCGTGGGCCGCACGGGCGCGGTGGCACTGCTTTACTTTGAAGTGGTCAGCACCATTGCGCTGATTATCGGCCTGATTGTGGTTAACCTGCTGCAACCCGGTGCGGGAATGAACGTCGACCCGGCAACGCTTGATGCCAAAGCGGTGGCGATTTATGCCGAGCAGGCGCAACAGCAGGGCGTCGTGGCCTTCCTGTTGGATGTTATTCCGGGCAGTGTGATTGGCGCATTTGCCAGCGGTAACATCCTGCAAGTGCTGCTGTTTGCTGTGCTGTTTGGGTTTGCTCTGCACCGCCTCGGCCACAAAGGCCAACTGATTTTCAATGTGATTGAAAGTTTCTCGCAAGTCATTTTTGGCATTATCAATATGATCATGCGTCTCGCGCCTATCGGGGCTTTTGGGGCGATGGCATTTACCATCGGCAAATATGGCGTTGGGTCGCTGGTTCAGCTCGGCCAACTGATTATCTGCTTCTATATCACCTGTATTCTGTTCGTGGTGGTTGTTCTGGGGTCGATTGCCCGTGCCACCGGTTTCAACATCTTCAAATTTATCCGCTACATCAAAGAAGAGCTGTTGATCGTGCTGGGTACTTCTTCGTCTGAATCCGCGCTGCCAAGAATGCTCGATAAGATGGAAAAACTCGGCTGCCGTAAATCGGTCGTCGGGCTGGTCATTCCGACCGGCTATTCATTTAACCTGGATGGCACCTCGATTTACCTGACGATGGCGGCGGTATTTATTGCGCAGGCCACCAATAGCCATATGGATATTTTCCACCAGATTACTCTGTTGGTGGTGCTGCTGCTTTCCTCTAAAGGGGCGGCGGGTGTCACCGGAAGTGGGTTCATTGTTCTGGCGGCGACCATCTCTGCGGTTGGGCATTTGCCGGTGGCAGGCCTTGCATTAATTCTGGGTATTGACCGTTTTATGTCCGAAGCGCGCGCGCTGACGAATCTGGTTGGCAACGGCGTGGCGACTGTTGTAGTGGCGAAGTGGGTGAAGCAACTGGACGAAAAACAGTTGAAAGAAACGTTGGATAATCCACATTCCGCGAAAAAAGTGAGCGAAGTCTCTTCTTAAATCCCATCAATTGCCCACGGCGACTTGCCCTCGCTGTGGGCTGCTGCGCATAATTGACCCTTGAGCCAACTTTTTGGCATTTTTTTCATTTTTAAAGTGACGTTTTCGCTTCGACGCGGTCAAACGGAGTGGTGAAACGTCACCTGTGGTGGCTTTATTGCGTAATGTTTTGTCGCCATTACACTTTTTAATCGGGATTGTTTTCCAGGGGTTAACATGCAGGGCACCAAAATTCGACTCTTAGCTGGCGGATTGCTGTTGGTCGCCGCCGCCAGTAATGTGCAGGCAGAAGCACTACAGCCCGACCCAGCCTGGCAGCAAGGTACGCTGGCAAATGGTTTTCAATGGCAAGTCCTGGCCACACCTCAACGTCCAAGCGATCGTGTTGAAGTTCGTTTGATGATTAATACCGGCTCATTGACTGAGACCACTCAGCAGAGCGGCTATAGCCACTTCTTACCTCGCCTGGCGCTGACACAAAGCGGCAGTTTGCAACCGCTACAAGCACGATCTCTATGGCAGCAAAGTGTGGACCCGAAGCGTCCCATGCCACCGGTTGTCGTCTCTTATGACTTCACGCTGTTTAATCTCAGCCTGCCTAACAACCGCAATGATTTACTCAAAGAAGCCTTAACTTATCTTGCTGATAGCAGTGGAAAAATGGCAATTACCCCGGAAACGGTGAATGTTGCGCTGCAAACTCAGGATATGGTGGCGACCTGGCCGATGAACACCAAAGACAACTGGTGGCGCTATCGTCTGCAAGGCTCCACGCTTCTGGGCCATGACCCGGCAGAAGATCTCAAGCAACCGGTCGATAACGAGCAACTGAAAGCGTTCTACCAGAAATGGTACACCCCAGACGCCATGACGCTGATTGTGGTGGGGAACGTTGATAGCCGAAACATTGCCGATCAAATCAATAAAACGTTTGGCACCCTGAAGGGCAAACGTGAAACGCCTGCGCCGGTCGCCACACTTTCTCCGCTTAAACGCACTCCGGTGAGTTTGATGACTGACAGCGTGCGCCAGGATCGCCTCTCCCTGATGTGGGACAACGCCTGGCAGCCTATTCGTGAGTCATCCGCACTGTTGCGTTACTGGCGTGCCGATCTCGCACGTGAGGCGCTGTTCTGGCATGTGCAGCAAAACCTCAGCAAGCAGAATATCCAGGATCTCAACCTCAGCTTCGATTGCCGCGTGCTTTATCAGCGTGCCCAGTGCGGCATAAACCTGGAATCGCCAAACGAGAAACTCAACGCTAATTTGACTACCGTCGGGAAAGAGTTGTTGAGCGTGCGGGATAAAGGTCTGTCGCAGGAAGAATTTGATGCGTTAATTGCGCAGAAAAAAGATGAGCTCACTAAGCTGTTTGCCACCTACGCGCGCACCGATACCGATGTACTGATTAGTCAGCGCATGCGTTCGTTGCAGAACCAGGTTGTCGACATCGCGCCAGAGCAGTACCAGAAGCTGCGTCAGGATTTCCTGAACAGCCTGACGCTAAGCGTGTTGAATCAGGATTTGCGCCAGCAGTTGTCGCAGGATATGGCGTTAGTGTTGTTGCAGCCGAAAGGTGAGCCTGAGTACAACATGAAAGATCTGCAAGCGACGTGGGATAAGGTGATGGTGCCTTCTAAAGCGCTTCCTTTAACGGATGAGCCGAAGCAGGATGTGTCAGATATTCCGCCTGCGCAGTGATGATTGGTGAGGGAACGAACGCCCTCACCATTATTTTTCCCTCTCCCTCAGGGAGAGGGCCGGGTTGTTTTAGCCTGGCATCGCTTCTTTCGGAATGATCGCGCCGCGATACTGAATCACCGTGCTCGCCGTCAAATGCCCGCGTTTTGCCGCATCCTCAGCACTGCCACCCGTCAAACGCACCGCCAGATAGCCCGCGCTAAAGGAGTCACCCGCCGCGGTAGTATCAATCACTTTCTCTTTCGGTAATTTAACCGCAGGCACTTCTAACAGCGATTCACCCTGAATAGCGACCAGGCAAGAATCAGCGCCACGCTTGATCACCACTTCGCGCACGCCAGCCGCCTGAGTACGGTGAATCACTTCTTCAACCGGCTTCTCGCCCCACAACAAATCTTCGTCATCCAGCGTCAGGAACGCGATGTCGGTGCAGGCCAGCATTTGCTGATAAACCTGCTGCGTCTCTTCACGGCTGGCCCACAGGCGTGGACGGTAGTTGTTATCGAAGATAACTTTGCAGCCGTTAGCGCGGCATTGGGTCAACAACGCCATCAGTTTTTCACGGCTCGCCGCGTTGAGAATTGCGAGGCTGATGCCGCTCAGATACAGGTAATCAAACTGCGCCAGTTCAGCGCAAATAGCCTGCGCTTGATCGCTTTCCAGCCAGAAACGGGCGGCGGCTTCGTTGCGCCAGTAGTAGAACGTGCGCTCGCCGGTTGAATCGGTTTCGATGTAATACAGACCAGGCAAACGGTGCTCCAGGCGCTGTGTCAGCTCGGTATGCACGTTTTCTTGATGCCATGCGTCCAGCATTTGCTGGCTGAAGTTATCTTCGCCCAGCGCAGTAACGTAGTGGACTTCAAGATCGCTCGCGTCAACCTGGCGTGCGATATATACAGAGGTGTTAAGGGTGTCGCCACCAAAGCCGCGGCTAACTTCCGCACCTTTTTGCGACAGTTCAATCATACATTCACCGATGACGGCGATTTTGCGCGTTGGCATAGCAGTAGACCTGAATTAATGAAATTAGCGCTAGTTTGATGGGCGGCTAAAAACGAGTCAAACAATTTAAAACGATGTTTCGAAAAACTTTGAGCTAAGGCAGCTTATTGCCCATGAGAAGGAATAGCCGCTCATTGCGGTTGTACTGAAAGCGAACATAAAGTTCTCATGCGCTACGCCGATAACTTGTCGATGGGCCATCTGAGTTATCAAGGTAAACGGGACGTACATGATGAAGTTTAAGCAGATCACTCACCGGCTTAATACGCTTGAGGCGAGTGTCGAAAGTTTGCAGGAGCGGCGGTTCTGGCTACAGTGCCAGCGGAAGTACACCTTTCAGCCGATCTATAAAATAGACGGCCATTTAATGGCAATCGAATTGCTGACGGTGGTCACTCACCCGGAAGAACCGGAGATTCGCATTCCACCCGACCGCTACTTTTCATCAGTCTCAAGCCGTACCCGGCTAATGGTTATCGAAGAGCAACTCATCCTGTTGAAAGATTGGGAATCCATTTTCCTCGGCTACGGCATTTTAGCGTCGGTGAACGTCGACGGCCCAACGCTGATGGCGATGAAACAACATCAGCCGATTTTGGCGCTAATTAACCAAATGCCGTGGGTGCGTTTCGAACTGGTGGAAAACATCACCCAACCGCAGGCGGTTACGCTTGCAGGCATGCACGAATTCGGTCCGCTATGGCTGGATGATTTTGGCACCGGCGTTGCCAACTTTTCTGCATTAAGTGAAATGCATTATGATTACATCAAAGTCGCCCGCGACCTGTTCATCATGCTGCGCACGACCGACGAAGGCCGCAATCTATTCACCATGCTGCTGCAATTAATGAATCGCTACTGCAAGGGCGTTATCGTCGAAGGTGTTGAAACTGAAGATGAATGGCGCGACGTGCAAAACTCTCCGGCATTTGCGGCACAAGGCTATTTTCTCTCGCGTCCGATCCCCTTTGAACAGTTGGAAAACGTGCTAACTCGCTTAACTTGATACCGTTTTCGCCCCGCTAAACTATCTTTAGTGAAAGCGATCCACATCAGGAAAGGGTGAAAGGCATGACCAAAGCTGGAAAAATCGTTAGCGGCGTCGTCGGGGGTTTATTGTTGTTGGTTGTGGTGGCAATCATTGTGATTGCGACGTTTGACTGGAATCGACTCAAACCGACCATCAACCAAAAAGTCTCGACGGAACTCAACCGGCCCTTCGCCATTCGTGGCGATTTAGGCGTAGTCTGGGAGCGTAATAAAGAAGAAACGGGCTGGCGCAGTTGGGTGCCGTGGCCGCACGTTCATGCCGAAGATATCTTGCTTGGCAACCCGCCGGAAATTCCTGAAGTGACGATGGTGCATTTACCTCGCGTGGATGCCACGCTGGCTCCGCTCGCGCTACTCACCAAAACTGTCTATATCCCATGGATTAAACTCGTTCAGCCCGATGCGCGGATCATTCGCCTGTCTGAAAAAAACAATAACTGGACGTTTAACCTGGCAAGCGACAAGCAAAAAGATCCCAACCAGCCGCCGTCAGACTGGTCCTTCAGAATGGACAATATTCTGTTCGACAAAGGCCGTATTGCGGTTAACGACAAACTCACCAAAGCGGATATAGAAATTCTCGTCGACCCGCTCGGCAAGCCTTTGCCCTTTAGTGAAGTGGAAGGGCGCAAACCCACCGGGAAAGATGCCGCGAAAGCCGGGGATTATGTCTTTGGCCTGAAAGTCACTGGGCGTTATAACGGCGAACCCATCGAAGGCAGCGGCAAAATTGGCGGCATGCTAGCGCTGCGCAGCGAAGGGGAAACAGCCTTCCCTGTGCAAGCTGATGTGCGCTCCGGTAATTCACGCGTGGCGTTTATCGGCACCATCAACGACCCGATGAAAATGGGCGGCGTGGATCTCCAGCTAAAATTCTCCGGCGATTCGCTGGGAAATCTTTACGACTTAACCGGCGTGCTTTTGCCGGATACACCGCCGTTTGAAACGGATGGACGTTTGCTGGCAAAAATTGACCCTGATAAAGGCTCGGTTTTCCGCTATCAGAATTTCAACGGGCGCATTGGCGACAGCGATATTCATGGCTCGCTGACATACTCGCAGGGCAAACCCCGGCCAAAACTGGAAGGCGACCTGGAATCGAAACAGCTACGACTGGCGGATTTAGGCCCGCTGATTGGCGTGGATTCCGGTAAAGGCGCGCAGCAAAGTAAAAAAGCTGAACAGGCCAAAGGCGAGAAAACCGTCCAACCGAGCGATAAAGTCCTGCCGTATGACCGCTTTGAAACCGACAAATGGGACGTGATGGATGCGGATGTGCGCTTTAAAGGCGGGCGTATCGAACACAGCGGCACGTTGCCACTGAGCAATCTCAGCACGCATGTGATTCTTAAAAATGCCGACTTGCGTCTCCAGCCGCTGAAATTTGGCATGGCGGGCGGCACCATCAGCGCCAATATCCACCTTGAAGGCGATAAAAAGCCGATGCAGGGGAAAGCGGATATTCAGGCGCGCCGTTTACAGCTCAAACAGCTCATGCCGAAAGTGGAATCGATGCAGAAAACGCTCGGCGAGCTTAATGGCGATGCTGATTTGCGGGGCCGGGGCAACTCTATCGCAGAGCTGCTCGGCAGCAGCGACGGCAACCTGAAACTGCTGATGAACGACGGGCTTATCAGCCGTAACTTGATGGAAATTGTCGGTCTGAACGTCGGGAACTATATCGTGGGGCAAATCTTTGGGGATGACGAAGTGCGGATAAACTGTGCGGCGGCAAACCTCGATTTACGCGGCGGCGTGGCGACTCCGCGTATATTTGCCTTTGATACGGAAAACGCCCTGATTAACGTTACCGGCACCACTAATTTCGCCAGCGAGCGCCTGGATTTAACTATTGATCCGGAGAGTAAAGGGATTCGTATTATTACGCTGCGCTCACCGCTGTATGTGCGCGGCACGTTCAAAAACCCGGATGCCGGTGTGAAAGCGGGGCCGCTGATTGCGCGTGGTGCGGTAGCGGCAGCGTTGGCAACGCTGGTCACGCCAGCCGCCGCGCTGCTGGCACTGATTTCACCTTCAGAAGGTGGGCAGAATCAATGCCAGAATATTTTGGGGCAGATGAAGAAGTGATTTAAGTTTGCACGCCCTCTCCCTGAGGGCTGCCGCTTGGTCATATTTTTGAGCATATGTGCTGGTGACGTTGACTCTGCCAGTGTCGGGAACAAATGACCCCCACCCAGCCTCCCCCTTACCAGGGGGAGGAGCCAAAAACATGAGCTCCCTCCCCTGGAAAGGGGAGGGCTGGGGTGGGGTCGGCTACCCCGCCTGAGTGAAATCTCTATAAGAGACAGCCCTAAGGTGGAGGAGGAAAAACCCACGCTACAGTGACAAATGACGCGTCTCTTTCGACACCAGCAACGCAACTAGCGTAATCGCTGACATCGCCGCCAGATACAAGCCCACGTAGAACAGACCGTAATTCGCCTGCAACCAGGTGGCGATGTACGGCGCGACTGACGCACCCAGAATCGACGCCACGTTATATGAGAACGATGCCCCGGTATAACGCACTTCGGTCGGGAACAGTTCAGGCAGTAACGCGCCCATTGGGCCGAAGGTCAAACCCATCAGGCTCAAGCCAATCAGCAGGAACGCCATCACAAGCTTTGGGTTGCCGGAGCCTAACAGCGGCTGGAACACCACTAAAGCGAACACAATCATCAGGCTGGTGATTACAATCATGCACTTACGGCGGCCAAACTTATCGGCCAGATAACCCGCAATAGGCACCATCACACCAAAACCAATTACCGCCATCATCAGCATCCACAGTACATCATTGCGTGAGAAACCGAGGCCAACCGGCACCGCTGCGGTGCTGAACGTCATGGAATAGACGGTCATGATGTAAAACAGGGTATAGGTCGCCAGCATGATAAACGTGCCGATGACGGTGGCTTTCAGGTGTTTAGTTAGCAGAGTGCCGAGCGGGATTTTCACCTGCTTGCCCGCTTTGGCAATTTTGGCGAAGACCGGTGTTTCATGCAGCGAAACACGCACGTACAGGCCGATGATCACCAGTACTGCAGAAAGAATAAACGGTACGCGCCAGCCCCAACTCATAAACTGCTCGTCGGTCAGCAGCCAGGAAAGTAGTAAGAAAGTGCCATTGGCAAAGAAGAAGCCGATTGGCGCACCCAACTGCGGGAATGAGCCGTAAAGAGCGCGTTTGCGCGGCGGAGCATTCTCGGTTGCCAGCAACGCCGCACCGCCCCATTCGCCGCCCAACCCTAAACCCTGCCCAAAGCGGGCTAAAGCCAGCAGCATGGGTGCCAACACGCCAATCGTTTCGTAGCTTGGCAGCAGGCCAATCACTACGGTTGAAACACCCATCGTTAGCAGGGAGGCTACCAAAGTCACTTTGCGTCCAACGCGGTCGCCAAAGTGGCCGAATAGAGCAGAACCTATCGGGCGTGCCACAAAGGCAATCGCAAAGGTCGCCAGAGATTGTAGCGTGGCAGCCGTCGGATCACCCTGCGGGAAGAATATATGCGGGAAAACGATAACGGCCGCAGTAGCATAAATGTAGAAATCGAAGAATTCGATGGCGGTGCCGACAAGCGAGGCAACGACAACTTTTCCGCGTGAGTTGACGGGCGTGGCGTCAGTTTCGGTATTAACTTGAGTGGCGATGGTGGCTTGCATAGATTTTTCTTATTTTAGCGAACGAAAGGCCATATTACGCACAGCAAAAGGCGCATTTCAACGCGCGTTTGTGAGCCCGGCTGTGCGATTAACGAGCAATAAGAGGATAATTTTCAGTCTCGGAAATATCTATCTATGTCATGCTTCACAATTTTAAAAAATCAGCGAATAAAACTGCTTTTAGGTTAAATAAAAGTTACGGGTTGGATTTATATGCTGGGTTTACGGGGTGGGAAGAGTGTAGAGCGGATAAGCGAAGCGCCTTCCGGCGCAGCCAGGTGAGATGGCGGACAGCGCTAAGGCTTATCCGCCGTACGTGTTAGAGAAGGCTAATTCTGCGTTTTGCCCGGCATTCGCGGGTCGTCTTTGTATTGCGCGGTGGCAATCCACGCGGCGCAAAATAGCGTCAAGCGAGCGAAGAAGTAGAAAAATGCCATTAAACCTAAGACCGAGCCAAACGCCGCACCAGACGGGGAGCTCACCAGCTTTGGCAGGCTGTAAGTCATAATGATTTTGATCACCTCAAATCCGATAGCCGCGATAAACGTGCCGCGAATCAGCGCTTTTTTACGCGGGCGATGGCGCGGTAACCGCCAGAAAATCCAGAAGAACAGCAGGTAGTTTGCAAAAATAGAGATCGCGAGGCCAATCAAATGCCAGGCGGGTTTCAGCCAGTCAATGCCGTCAAGATGCAGGAAAGTGATGATCGTTGCCTGCGCGGAACCGGCAATTGAGGTGATAGACAGCGTCACAATCAGCGCAATCAGCAGGCCAATCAGCGAGACAAAATCACGCAGGTATTTTACCCAGAACTTCTCGTCGTCCTGCGGATTGCGCTCCCATTTATCCCGCGACTGAGCACGCACCGCTTCACGCAGATTACCCATCCAGTTAATCCCCGAATAAAGGGCGATTAACAGCCCGACTAGCCCCACCGTTGTACGCTGTTGGACGGCGGTGTTAATCGTGCTTTTAAGCGTGGCGGCAAGCGTTGGGTCGCTAACGTTCTCAAAGATTTTGTTAAAAATATCCTGGAGCAGCGTAGGATGTGAGGCGAGAACATACCCGCCCGCGGCAAAGGCGACCATCATTATTGGAATCAATGATAAGAATGAAAAATAGGTAATCGCCGCACCAAACTGATTACCAAGACGGTCATTAAACCGTTCGGTGGCGCGAATCAAATGCGCCACCATCGGGCGCCTCACCGTTTTATTCACCGTATCAATGGTGGTGTTTACCGCCGCGTTACTGCTTTTAATTTTCACCAGCGGCTCTGCGTCAACAGGCTGTTCTGGCTGTGTTTCTTCGAACTTTGGCTCTGTCTGGAATTGAGCGACAGGCTTGTAATCCAGCGTTTCGGTAGGACGTTTCTCGTTGCTATCCGGCGTGGTCATCAGGTCACTTTTCCTTTTGTTTTTGCAGGATGTTTAAGAAATTATAGCGGGTGTATTAATCCACATACCCTTTAACTAGCCCGGTGAGCCATTCCATGAACAGATGAACGCGGCGGGAGAGGTTACGACGATGGGGATAAAGCAGTGAAACCGGCATTGGTTCGGCACGGTATTGCGGCAGAATCTCCACCAGTTTTTTGCTCTTGAGTAACTCTTTCACGCCAATGCGCGGCACCTGAATAATCCCTAGCCCGGCCAGGCAGGCCGCCTGGTAAGTTTCGGTGCTGTTTACGGTTATCACGCCGCCGGTTTTTACCCAGCGTGTTTTTTTATCTTCAAAGACTTCAAACCCTTGCGGGCGGCTGCCGAGGTTTAAAGCGTAATGCACTACGGCGTGGGACGCGAGATCGTCAAGGCTTTCCGGATAACCGAAACGCGCCAGATAATCGGGGCTTGCGCAGTTAATTAACGTCAGTTTTCCCAGCGGACGCGCCACCAGGCCCGAATCTTTCAGTTGCCCAACGCGCACCACGCAATCGAACCCTTCACGCACCACATCGACTATGCGATCGCTGCTGCTTAGCTCAAGCTCAATGCCGGGATATTGCTGCAAAAAGGCGGGGAGTTTCGGGATCACCAGATTTTTTGCGAGGCCCACGGTCATATCCACGCGCAAACGCCCGCTGACGCTGCTGGGGTCGTGCAAAAACAGCCCGTCCAGTTCGTCGAGATTGGCCAATAAATCGCGACACCGCTCGTAATACACCATGCCGTCCTGGGTCAGTTGCACCCGGCGCGTGGTGCGATGCAATAGCCTTGTCCCCAGTGCGCCTTCCAGCGCCTGAATCTGGCGCGATACGCTACCTTTAGGGAGGCCGAGAGTGTCTGCTGCGCGAGAAAAACTCTCCAGTTCAGCCACTCTAATGAACAACTGCATTGCTTGTATTTTATCCACTTATTTTCCGCATTGTTGTTGTCAGTGAAACAGTGATGCGCAAATAGCACTCTTTATTGATTTTGTAGCAGCTAATAAGCTTTACCTCAATCACCTGACAGTCATCAAAGAGGCAAATCATGAGTCAAACCATCGCATTAGTGACCGGCGGCAGCCGTGGATTAGGAAAAAACGCTGCATTGAAGCTGGCAGCTCGCGGCGTAAATATTATTTTGACCTACAACAGTAAGCAGCATGAAGCGTACGAAGTGGTGCGTGAAATTGAGCTAACAGGCGTGAAAGCGGTGGCAATTCAGTTGAATGTCGCCGAAAGTGCGGGGTTTACTGCTTTCGCGACAGAAGTGAAACAGCAGCTTCGACATGTATGGCAACGCGATTCTTTTGATTATTTATTAAACAACGCCGGAACGGGTCTGGATGCGCTGTTCGAAAAAACAACAGAGCAACAGTTTGATGATTTAATGAACATTCATCTCAAGGGGCCCTTCTTCCTGACTCAACATTTGCTGCCGTTGATTAAAGACGGCGGACGCATCCTCAACGTTTCCAGCGGCCTGACGCGTTTCGCCTTGCCCGGTAAAGCCGCTTATGCCGCTATGAAAGGGGCAATGGAAGTGCTGACGCGCTACCAGGCCAAAGAGTTAGGCGCGCGAGGGATCTCAGCGAACATTATTGCGCCGGGAGCGATTGCGACTGATTTCGGCGGCGGCGTGGTTCGTGATAACGAACAAGTGGCGAACGCTATCGCCGCACAAACCGCACTTGGGCGTGTCGGGCAGCCGGATGATATTGGGAACGCTATCGCCGCACTTCTCAGCGATGAGTGCGCCTGGATGAACGCGCAGCGCGTGGAAGTCTCCGGCGGGATGTTTTTATAAGGAAGTGCCGGGCGAAGATGAAATTCATCTCATCTTCGCTTGTTAAATTTCGATCAAAAATATTGAATGAAATGAGCGAATCATTCCGCTATCACCCTTCGAGACGTAGAGCTATTCTTATCACATCGAAAGCAAACGTGCTTTCACACATAAACAAGCTCAAGGGTAATTATCATGAAAAGCATCAAATATTTTGCCGTAGTTATGACACTCGCTGCTTCATTCTCCACTTTTGCAGCAACCGCTCCATCTGCTGAGAGCCAGAAAATCGGTACCGTTTCCGTCAGCGGTGCGTCAAACATTGATAGCCTCCAGGCTCAACTGCAAGCAAAAGCTGAGCAGGCTGGCGCGAAATCAATCCGCATTATTTCTGCGGGTGGCGATAATAAAGTGTTTGGTGTTGCCGAGATGTATAACTAAGAATTCACGCTGTATGGGCCGCCTTGATGCGGCCCGTGTTTTATAAAAACTCACTTCTCAGCAGGCCCAAAATCCAGTCATCCTGCCAGGTCCCGGCGAGAAAATAGTTTTCGCGAAGTACTCCTTCCAGTTGAAAACCCGCTTTTTCCAGAACCTTCCTTGAGCCGATATTCCCGACAGTGACCGTTGCCGTGAGTTTGCGAATGGCGCATTTTTCAAAAGCAAACTGGCATACCGCGTGAAGCGATTCATATCCGTATCCTTGCCCATGAAATATCGGGTCGAGAATAAATCCGACTTCTGCCATATCGCTATCGCTGCGTATAAAACCGGTGAAACCAATCGGCGTGCCGGTCTGTTTATCGCGCATCACCAGACAAAGCCAGTGAGGACTGTGCGTTTCCCAGCGTACCAGGCGCGCATTAAAAATCTGACGGACTTCTGCTTCACGTCGTTCATCGGAAACATAGCGCATCACAATGGGATCTTGTTGCAAGCGCAAGAAAAACGGCCACTCTTGCTCGGTAATTTGCGTTAAGTTAAGGCGTGAGGTGTTGAGAGGAAACATAGTGACTAATCCACAATAAACAGCGTTGCGCCAGTAGCCGTTGAAGAGCGGTGTGGTTCGGCGTTATCCGCCACCTGATAGCTCATTCCGGGCTTTAAGGTAAACAGGCGGCCATCTTCCAGCTCGGTTTGCAATTCCCCCGCAAGGCAAAATAAGACGTGGCCTTTTTGGCACCAATGGTCTGCGAGGTAACCGGCTGTGTATTCCACCATCCGAACGCGTATTTCCCCAAATTGCTGTGTGCGCCATAACGCTTTTCCGGTAATGCCGGGATGTTCAGTTGCCACGAGTGCTGCCCAGTCGGTAGTATTAAACGGGAGATCGGTAATACGCATTATTATTCCTTATTATTTTTGCAGGTGATGTTTGCTCCATTAGTGATATCAGCAAAAAAATAACGGCGCCAGAAAAATGCACTATTTTTTAGCGTGGCGCCTTGCTTGATGCATTCTCCTGTCACTGCCAGTCATCAACATCTCTCAGAGGATTACTCTTCACCTGAATATATGATCCTTAGTGTCATTGCTTGTAATTGGTTTACGGGGTATGAAGTAATATTAATTAACCCATCTAATTTCTTTTGCATTACATTTATCACCTGAGCAGTAGTTACCTCTTATTTTTTTATTTAAATAGATACTATTGATATTCAATTTAATTAGATTTGATTTGAGCCCCATGCGTGCAACCCAAGAATAAAAAGCATTACTTCCAGCGCGATATATCATCCGTCGTCAGCCCAATATCCCGTAATTGTTCCTTACTCAGCCCTTGTAACGCGCGCTCAGTCTGGCGCTGTAGCCATCTCTGGCGGAAATAGTGGTAAATCATCACAAAGCCATAAAAAGGCTTATGCGGTCTGTTTTCTTCATAACCCATGATGTCGCTCCTCATCGTGTTGACGAGAATCATCATGCGCCGCCATACAGATTGCAGGCAGACTCAAAAATAACTTTTATTTAACATACAGACGCGCTAAAACGAGATCTGAATGGCGACTTTTTCCCCACTTTGTACTGCTTTTTCTGTCTGTATGGTGCTTTAAGAGGATACAGCATGACCCGTTACCAACATCTTGCCACTTTGCTGGCGGAGCGAATTGAACAAGGGTTGTATCGCAGCGGCGAGCGCCTGCCTTCGGTGCGTAATCTAAGTAGCGAACACGGCGTGAGTATCAGCACCGTACAGCAGGCTTACCACCTTCTTGAAGATCGCCAGCTTATCTCGCCGCAGCCGCGTTCTGGTTATTTTGTTACGCCGCGCAAATCACAGCCGCCGGTGCCGCCGCTGACTCGGCCCGCGCAACGTCCTGTAGAAATTACCCAGTGGGATGCGGTGCTCGAACAATTAACCGGAAGGGAAGATGGCGATAGCATCGCTTTTGGCAGCGGTTTTCCGGATGTCACCCAACCGACTATTAAGCCGCTGTGGCGCGAAATGAGCCGCATTGTGCAGTACCAGCAGCCCGAAATTCTGGGCTATGACTGTATTAACGGTAAGAGTGCGCTGCGCGAACAAATCGCACGCCTGATGCTTGATAGCGGTTGTGTCGTCACGCCGGATGACATTGTGGTGACCACGGGCTGCCACGAAGCGCTATCCATTGCGATTCGTGCGGTATGTGAAGCCGGAGACATTGTGGCGGTAGAGTCGCCGTGCTTCCATGGCACTATGCAAATGCTGCGCGCGTTTGGCATTAAAGTTGTTGAAATACCAACGGATTCTGAGACGGGTATCAGCGTGGAAGCGCTGGAGTTGGCGCTGGAACAGTGGCCGATTAAAGCGGTTATTCTGGTCGCTAACTGCAATAACCCGCTCGGTTTTATCATGCCAGAAGCGCGTAAAAAAGCGGTGCTGAATCTGGCGCAACGCTTTGATATTGCAATTATTGAAGATGATGTTTACGGCGAGCTGGCCTATGAATATCCGCGCCCAATGACCATTAAATCACTGGATGTAGATGGGCGTGTGCTGTTGTGCAGTTCATTTTCCAAAACGCTGGCACCGGGTTTGCGCGTGGGCTGGATTGTGCCGGGCCGTTATTTCGACCGCGCCATGCACATGAAATATATCGTCACCGGCAGTTCCACCACCTTTACCCAGATGGCTGTGGCCGAGTTTGTGCGCAACGGCCATTATCATCGCCACTTGCGGCGTATGCGCCAGCACTACCAGCGCAATCTTGATGTGTTCACCTGTTGGGTACGCCACTATTTCCCGTGTGGGATCTGCGTTTCTCGCCCGCAGGGCGGTTTTCTGATGTGGATCGAGTTGCCAGAACACATCGATATTGTGCCGATCAGCGAAACGCTGCGTCAGCATAATATCCGCATTGCGGTGGGATCGTTGCTGTCGGCCTCCGGGAAATACCGTAATTGTATGCGTCTGAATTATGCCCTGCCGTTCAATGCCGCAACCGAAAACGCGCTGCGGAAAATGGGCGAAGTGATTAGCCATGTTTTTGAAAACGGTTAATTTTCCCGCTCTTTTACAGCCATAGACTTTTGCCCGCTGCGCTAAAATTCTGTGCAATGGCGCTTCTTGATTCTGGCGCTCGACTCTTACAAAGGAAAATCATGGCCAGCGCTGCACAGTTGCTGATGCGGGAAAAGTTTGAAACGTGCCTGAGTGTGATTCGCCAGGCGTCATTGCAGATCCTGCCACTGCTCACTATCAAAGCCGTTGAAGGCAAAGATCCGCAGTGGTTTTTTCAACAGCTTGAACAGGCAAGACTTGCCCTGGGAAGCTGGATGGCGGTGGCAAAACGCTTAAATCTTAATGACGCTGAAATCTCTCATTTCACGCTGCTTTTGCGCCATTTGCAGCAACTGGTGCCGCAGTATGAAAGCGGTCAGGAAGTCAGCCATAATCAGCTTATCGCCGCCCTGCGATTCGTGAGTTCCCTTGAGTTAGTGCGTGCGAAGCAGCCGCTGCTGGGGTATTCCACCGAAGTTGAAAGCAATGATGAAAGCCAGCAGAAAAAAGCCGCCAGCCAGATGCGAGCCCTGGAACTGATGCTTAAAGGTCTGGTGAATCAAAGTTACCCCAGCCAGCCACAACGGGTACAAAAGCTGAAAACGCAGTTTGGCGCAGATTGCGTACGCCGCTGGCTGAAAAACGGCGAGCGGGGCGACATTCTCAGCGGCATGCGTTTTAGCGAACTGGCATTAATGGTGGTGGATAAAAAAGAGTACGCCAACCATTACGCTTCACTATTCCAGCATGCCTCGCAATTAAGTCTGCTTATCGATCAGCGCAAAACGCTGCAAACTTTTCTCGATGATGTGCGCGGTATTCGCAACGATCTCGTTCAATCGCCGCTTTTAACCTCTGTACAGCTTGCACTGCTCGATAGTTATTATCAGGAAAGCAGCGCGGCTGTTCAGCGCGCTTTTGATGAAGGGCGAACGAAAATCAATCCGGCCGCTTTTTTGGTGGCAGATGATGCGCAGTTGCAGGCATGGCTCGAGCAGGCTCGCAAAAAATACCAGGCAGAGGGGCGCGATACAGAAGCCGTGCGCGACACCATCGACAAGCCGGATTTACGCAATAACAAACGAAAACAAAACGGTAGCGAAACGCTAATGATGCTGCTGTGGGGCGTCGCCGGGGTGGCGGTAATCGGCGCGGTGATTGTCGGAATGTATCTCCTGAGCGATGTTACCAATAAACCGGCGGTGGCAAAAAGCCCGTCGGCGAAAACGGCAGGGATTGATTCACTTCCGGAAACCGAAAGCGCCCGTGAAAAGCTGGCGAATATTGGCATTGCGTGGGAAGAAGGCAATTTACGCTCGGCCATCGAACGCGGAGATGCCACGGTGGTGCGCCTGTTTATGCAGGGCGGTATGAACTGGGAAGTCTCTTACGCGGAATCGGCGCTGGCAGGAGATTACCGCGACGCACTCAATACTTTGCTGCAATACCGTTCGCAGATGGATGAAGCGCGCCCGTGTCGACGGATGATCAGAACGTTCAGCCAGGCGATGACCGACGGGCAAAGCCTGACATCGCTGCGTAAACAATTTTTGAAAACGTTTTGCAGCACGCCTGAAGCCATCAAACGGCAGAAAGAAGAGTTAGATCGCGCAAAACTACGGCTTAACGCGCAGCAGCAACGCAAAGAGCAATCTGCTGAGAAGGATGAAAAGCGGGCGGTAGAAATTCAGAAAGCAATTTATGACGCGATGCGGTGAGGGTGCCCTCACCGCATTTTAATCGTGTAGAAACCGACTAGCGCATAGTCACGAACTCTTCAGCCCCGGTCGGGTGAATCGCTACGGTGTTATCAAAGTCTTTCTTGGTTGCGCCCATTTTCAGTGCTACTGCAAAGCCTTGCAGCATTTCATCCATGCCGTAACCAATGCCGTGGATACCGACAATTTTCTCGTCCGGGCCTGCGCATACCAGTTTCATGCGGCACGGCTGGCGGTGCGAAGTCACTGCGGTGTACATCGCGGTGAAGGACGATTTATACACCTTCACGTTGCCGTCGCCGTACTGTTCACGCGCCTGCGGTTCAGTTAAGCCGACCGTGCCGATTGGCGGGTGGCTGAACACGACGGTTGGAATGTTGCTGTAATCCAGATGCTCATCCGGCTTGTTGTTAAACAGGCGTTCTGACAGGCGACGGCCGGCAGCAACGGCTACTGGCGTCAGTTCCACGGCACCTGTGTTATCGCCCACGGCATAAATACCTGGCACGTTGGTGTTCTGGAATTTATCGACTTCAATGTAGCCTTTGGCATTGGTTTTCACACCGGTTGCGGCCAGGTTGAAGTTGTCCGTTTCTGGCGCACGGCCAATCGCCCAAATCAGGCAATCAACGGTTTGAGAGCGGCCATCTTCGAGTTGCAGCGTCAGGCTGCCGTCAGCATTTTTCACTACCGCTTTTGGAACCGCCTGGGTGTGCAGCGTAGGGCCTTCGGTGTTAATTACTTCCAGCAGCGTTTCAACAATTAGCGGATCAAACGTACGCAGCGGGGCGTGTTGACGCACGAACAGATGCGTTTCAGACCCCAGGGCGTTTACCACGCCCGCGATTTCAACGGCGATATAACCTGCGCCGACTACCGCAATGCGTTTTGGCAAAGCCGGGAGGGCGAAGAAACCGTCGGAATCAATACCGTATTCAGCACCTGGAATAGACGGGCGGCTTGGGCGGCCACCGGTGGCAATCAGAATGTGGTCTGCGGTGATGGTTTCACCGTTGACTACAACGGTGTGCGCGTCGACAAATTTGGCAAAGCCACGAATCACATCAACGTTGTTTTTGCCCAGCACGTTGTCGTAAGAGGTGTGGATGCGGTCGATATACGCGGTGCGGCTGGCGATCAGTTTGTCCCAGTCGAATTTATTCACCGTGGTGTCAAAGCCGTAATCCGGGCCGTAGTTGTGAATGGCTTCGGCGATTTGCGCCGCGTGCCACATCACTTTTTTCGGCACGCAGCCTACGTTTACGCAGGTACCGCCCAGCTCTTTCGCCTCAATCAGTGCGCACTTCTTCCCATACATCGCCGCACGGTTAATGGAGGCAATCCCGCCGCTGCCGCCGCCAATGGCGAGGTAGTCATAATGTTTGGTCATGATGTTTCCCTATTGAGTCGAAAAATATGCGCGATTGTAGCGCGTCGCGTGTGTTTAGCACCAAGGTTCAACCGATGGCTGCGATAGCCGTTACTCAGGTACGACCCAGCTTAATGTGGTCGACCCGGTGCCTGCCGGAACCAGAGTTTTATGCAGCCACGGCAGTACATTATCCATTTGCTGTTCCAGTTTCCACGGCGGATTAATAACAATCATGCCGGAAGCGGTCATGCCGCGGCGGTCGCTGTCTGGCAGAACGGCCAGTTCAATTTGCAGAATGCGGCGGATGCCTGTCTCTTCCAGTTCGCGCAGCATACGTTTGATTTGCTGGCGCATAACAACCGGATACCACAGTGCGTAAGTCCCGGTGGCAAAACGTTTGTAGCCTTCGTTGATGCCGGTGACGACCGCCTGGTAGTCGGTTTTAATCTCATATGGTGGGTCGATAAGAATCAGGCCACGACGCGAAACCGGCGGCAGTTTGGATTTCAGTTGAGTGTAACCGTCAGCGCGTTCAACGCGGGCGCGGCTATCTTTCTGGAATTCAGAACGCAGCAACGGGAAATCTGAAGGGTGCAGTTCGGTCAGTTGCAGGCTGTCTTGCTCGCGCAGAAGCTGGCGTGCAATCAGCGGGGAACCTGGGTAATAACGCAGTTGGCCGCTGTGGTTGTAGGCTTTAACCGCGCTGATGTACGGCTCGAGTTCCGCAGGCAAATCATCTTTTTGCCAGATGCGGCCGATCCCTTCCAGATATTCACCGGTACGCTCGGCATGCTCACTACTCAGCTTGTATCGGCCAGCTCCCGCATGTGTATCGAGATAAAGGAAAGGTTTCTCTTTCTCTTTTAACGATTCGATGATTAAGGATTGAACGGTATGTTTTAGTACGTCGGCATGGTTGCCGGCGTGAAAGCTGTGACGATAACTGAGCATGGATGCAGGAATTCCGGAAATGAGAAAACAAATTTCACACAGTTTACCGCAGATTGCGGCAGATTACCGCAGAGGCTGGCCGGCTGTTTCGAACGGCCTGTCATAAAAGTATCAATTTGCTGCGCTAGCGTCGTATTCAGGCAAGGTAATTGTTTGAGTAAAAGGAAAAATAATGAAAATTCGTCTTTCGATGTTAGCCGTTTTGCTGACGGCGACACTGCCAGCGCTGGCGCAGGATGTTTCGTTAACCCAGGCGAGGGCTATTGCAGGAAGTGTTACGCCAGCTTCGAGTAGCCTGGTGTTTGATGCGCAGGAAAGTCAGTCGCTTGCGGCATTACGCCATGCTCTTAAAGGCGGTGCCGCTACCTTAAAACGCGAGCACCTGGCAAAAGCGGCGCAGAGCACAACGCAGGCTGATACCGCCTGGCTGAAAGCCAGTGGTTATGATTTCCAGACTAAAGCGAATCAGCAGGCGGGCATTGAATTGCTCTCCGCTTTTAGCACGCTTCTGGATTCGGTATTGCAGGCCAATCGCGACACAGTGGCAGCTATTAACCTGGACGCCACGCAAGCGGTGCGCCACCAGGCTCTTGCCGATGCGGAAGGCATTAGTTTTCTCTACTTCCTCAGTGACGCCATGGGGCCACGGCTTGGCAAAGCGTTTCTCACCGCCTATGAAAAAGGTGAGCTGGGTAAAGCGGCGGCGCTGATTAAAGCCAGTGAAGTCAGTACGGGGGCGGCGAAAAAACACTTCAACTACCCGCGTCCTTTCCTGGTCGAGGGGAATACCATTCATCTGGTGCCGGATGACGTGATTGTTCAGGACAACAAGCCCTACACGGCTGACGGCGGCTCATTCCCTAGCGGCCATACAAACACCGGTTACACCGACGCGCTGCTGATGGCGGAGATGATCCCGGAGCGTTTTGATGCGCTGGTTATACGGGGGGCTCGCTACGGTTACTCGCGCATCGTGCTGGGCGTACATTATCCGCTGGATGTAATGGGGTCGCGGATGGTGGCTGAGCGCAACGTTGCCCATTATCTTAACGACGATAAATACCGCGCATTGTTCAATGAAGCGCGCGACCAGCTACGCACCGCGCTGGAAAAAGAGTGCGGAAAGTCGCTTGCTGAATGTGCCGGCAGGGGTGGCAAAGACGATCTATATCGCGACCCGGCGATGAATACCTTCTATCGCTTCACCCTGACTTACGATTTACCTCAGCAGAAAGGTGAGCAACAGCAGATACAGGTGCCTGAAGGGGCTGAAGTGCTACTGAAAACCGCATTGCCGCATCTTTCGTCCGCGCAAATCCGTGCATTGATGGTGAAAACTGCAATGCCAGCGGGTTTTCCGCTCTCTGGCACAACCGCCGATCAACAGTTCTGGCAGCGTTTAAATCTGCCTGCCGCGTACGCAATGGCGCAAAAAATTCACTGATTGATGACCAGGGGCAACGCGTTTGCCCCGCTTGATCCTCCCCTGGCATTGAAATTAGCTACACTAAGCCTCATCTTAATAAGATTGCTTTTGTAGCGCGCGTGGCGCGCTCCATTTCTCAGATATCAGGAACCGCGCTTATGACTAATCCATTGTTAACGCCTTTCGACCTGCCGCCGTTTTCCGCTCTTAAACCTGAACATATCGTCCCCGCCGTGCAGCAAGCGCTGGATGATTGCCGTGCGAAAGTCGAAAGTGTCGTGGCTCAGGGTGCGCCTTATACCTGGGAAAACCTTTGCCAGCCGCTGGCTGAAGTGGACGATCGCCTGGGACGTATTTTCTCCCCAGTTAGCCATTTAAATTCCGTGCAAAACAGCGCGGAACTGCGCGAAGCCTATGAGCAGACGCTGCCGCTGCTGTCTGAATACAGCACCTGGGTCGGTCAACACGAAGGGCTTTATCAGGCTTATCGCAACCTGCGTGACGGTGCGAATTACGCCGATCTCAGCGTGGCTGAGAAAAAAGCTGTTGATAACGCGCTGCGTGATTTCGAACTTTCTGGTATCGGTTTGCCGGAAGAGAAGCAAAAGCGTTATGGCGAAATTGCCGCGCGTTTGTCTGAGCTGGGCTCCACCTACAGCAACAACGTGCTGGATGCGACGCAAGGCTGGACGAAACTGATTACCGACGAAGCGCAACTTTCCGGTATGCCGGAAAGCGCAATGGCGGCGGCGCGAGCTCAGGCCGAAGTGAAAGAACAAGACGGCTGGCTGCTGACGCTGGATATTCCAAGCTATTTGCCAGTACTCACTTACTGCGACAACCGCGAACTGCGTGAAGAGATGTATCGCGCCTATGCCACTCGTGCTTCCGATCAAGGGCCGAATGCAGGCAAGTGGGATAACACGCCGGTAATGGAAGAAATCCTCGCGTTGCGCCACGAACTGGCGGAGCTGTTGGGCTTTGGCAACTATGCGGAAAAATCTCTCGCCACCAAAATGGCAGAAAACCCGCAGCAGGTGCTCGAGTTCTTAACCGATCTGGCAAAACGTGCGCGCCCGCAGGGTGAAGCTGAGCTGGCGCAACTGCGCGAGTTTACGAAAAAAGAATTTAACGTCACCGAGCTGGAACCGTGGGACATCACGTATTACAGCGAAAAACAGAAACAGCATCTGTACAGCATCAGCGACGAGCAACTGCGCCCGTACTTCCCGGAAGACCGCGCGGTTAATGGCCTGTTTGAGGTGGTGAAACGCATTTACGGTATCACCGCGAAAGAGCGTAAAGACATTGATGTCTGGCATTCTGACGTGCGTTTCTTCGAGCTGTATGATGAAAAAAATGAGCTGCGCGGCAGCTTCTATCTCGATCTTTACGCTCGCGAAAACAAACGCGGCGGGGCGTGGATGGACGACTGCGTAGGCCAGATGCGTAAAGCTGACGGGTCGCTGCAAAAACCGGTCGCTTACCTGACCTGTAACTTCAACCGCCCGGTGAACGGCAAACCGGCGCTGTTTACCCATGACGAAGTGATCACCCTGTTCCATGAGTTCGGCCACGGTTTGCATCACATGCTAACCAAAGTCGAAACGGCGGGCGTTTCCGGCATCAACGGCGTGCCGTGGGATGCGGTGGAGCTGCCGAGCCAGTTCATGGAAAACTGGTGCTGGGAGCCGGACGCGTTGGCGTTTATCTCCGGCCATTTTGAAACAGGCGAACCGCTGCCAAAAGAGTTGCTGGATAAAATGCTGGCGGCGAAGAACTACCAGGCGGCGCTGTTTATCCTGCGTCAACTGGAGTTCGGCCTGTTCGACTTCCGCCTGCATGCTGAATTTAATCCGGAACAAGGCGCGAAGGTGCTGGAAACGCTGGCTGAAATCAAGAAGCTGGTGGCTGTTGTGCCATCACCGAAATGGGGTCGTTTCCCACACGCGTTCAGCCACATCTTTGCGGGCGGTTACGCGGCGGGTTATTACAGCTACCTGTGGGCCGATGTGCTGGCGGCGGATGCGTTCTCGCGCTTTGAAGAAGAGGGCATTTTCAACCGCGAAACCGGGCAATCTTTCCTGGATAACATCTTGACCCGTGGCGGCTCTGAAGAGCCAATGGAGCTGTTCAAACGCTTCCGTGGACGCGAACCACAGCTCGATGCGATGCTGGCTCATTACGGCATCAAGGGCTAAGTTATTCTGTGAAAATCTGTTTATTGACTGAATCAGGCGCCGACTCCGGCGCCTTATCTCTTTTAAGCGAGCGTTGGGGTCTGACGCACAATGAAGACGCGCTGATGGCGCTGGTTCTTACACCCGATCATCTCGAATTACGTAAACGCGACGAGCCAAAACTCGGCGGCATTTTTGTCGATTTTGTCTCAGGTGCGATGGCGCATCGTCGCAAATTTGGCGGGGGGCGTGGTGAAGCGGTGGCGAAAGCGGTCGGCATCAAAAGCGGCTATCTGCCCGATGTGGTCGACGCAACGGCGGGGCTTGGACGCGATGCGTTTGTACTGGCGTCTGTGGGCTGTCGGGTGCGAATGCTTGAGCGTAACCCGGTAGTAGCGGCATTGCTCGACGACGGCCTGCGCCGTGGCTATCAGGATGCTGAAATCGGCGGCTGGTTGCAGGAGCGCTTGCAACTGATCCACGCCTCGAGCCTGACGGCATTAAGCGATATTACGCCGCGACCGGACGTGGTTTATCTCGACCCGATGTTCCCGCATAAGCAGAAAAGTGCGTTGGTGAAAAAAGAGATGCGTGTGTTTCAGTCGCTGGTGGGGCCGGATGAAGATGCCGACGGTTTGTTGCTGCCCGCACAGAAACTGGCGATGAAACGGGTTGTGGTAAAACGCCCCGACTACGCGCCGCCGCTCAGTGGTGTGGAAACGCATAACGCGGTGGTGACCAAAGGCCATCGCTTTGATATTTATCCGGGGACGCCAGAGTAACTAAGCCCCTGCATTGCGGGGGTTCTCGCAAAAAAATTTATCACGGTTGTTTTGTGCATAACTTTTTTACGAGAGCCCTCGAAGAACATGGAGTTCACTCTTTTCATTCCCGCATAGAAAGCCCAATCTCATCTCACTGCAGCATTTAAGTAAAACCGCTCAATATTATAATGTTCTAAAATCGAGTTATGACTGTACATGTTATGGAGATCACTATGCCTGGTAAAAGGGAAGTAGAAGTCAAACTATCCGTTCGACCAACTGATGTTTTGCTCGAAAAGCATCATGAAAACAAAGCTGCTGGCTGGTATGAAGAAAACCGGGAGGCAATTGATGCTCTCAACGAATTTGTAGAAGAAAATGGATCGTTTAGCGACTTTCACAGGTCGTTCTGATGGAACAATTTGTTGCTTATGAGAACAAAGGTGGGGATAGGCTAACTTACCCTTATCTGATCAATATGCAGCATCCTGTTGCGAATGTGCTGAACCATGCTCTCGTGATCCCTGTTACGGGCTTGAGAGAAAATGGTGTACCACCACCCAAAAAAGTTTGCCCGGTGGTCACGATTGCAGGGCAAAACTGTGTGGCTTTGACCCATATGATGGCAGGTATCCCTTCCAAAGAATTGGGGTATCCCATTCAGGATTTAAGCCCTGAAAGGCATAAGCTTCGGGATGCCGTTGATTTCTTAATAAATGGCTACTGATAGAAACGAAAAAGCCCCGCGATTCTTGCAGGGCTTCATGGTTATTAAACCTTAATCTTCGTCTTCATCGCGCAGCGGAACAATCAGCATATCAACGTGGACGGTGTTGATAAGCTGGCGCGCGGAAGACATCAGTTTGCTCCAGAAATCCTGGTGATGGCCGCAAACCACTAAATCCATATCGTATTTCTTAATGGCATCCACCAGAACCTGGCCAAGATCGCCGCTGCCGCTCAGGGTTTCAGTAATTGGGTAACCCGCACCGGTAGACAGTTCACTCAGTGCATGGTGAGTTTCTTCAGAAATGCGCTTTTGCATATCACCCAGATTTACATCAATCAATCCGGTGTAGAGATCGGAGTAATTTACATCGACATGAATCAGGGAAACCTTCGCGTTGTATGGACGAGCCATAGAAACTGCTTTTTCCACCAGTACTTTGCTCTCCGGGGAGAGATCTACCGCGATCAGAATGTGTTTGTAAGCCATAATTTTACTCCTTCCATAAGATGTCGATGACCAGCCTGGTCGGATAGCACGATGCGTGTTCGCCAGCGCCACCCGCGTGTAAAGACCTAAATTATAGATGATATTTCTACCCTATAACGAACGATAGAAACCGTCAATGCGTCACCCTTTTTTCCATTGAAGCCAAAAATGGCTGTTATCGCCTTGATAAAGATTAACGATGTGGCAAAAAAATTAACGGATCTCCTACACTATTAAATAAGCCGTTCCGGAATATACCCGTCGTCTTTCAAGTTGCATGTGCGTTGGCTGCGTTCAATTGCCCGAATCACTTACCAGTGTAAGCTCATCGGGACTTATTCTCTTGCCGCCTGCCTGTAATTCGAAATCCATTGGGTATAGTAATGTGAACCGGATCTGCTTTTTGGGCTCGCTGAACGGTCTTTCTGGTTTTCGGGGTGTGCGGTTGCTCTGGCGTGATGTTCTGGGGCTTCACCGGGGGGGATATATGATGATCAGCACCGTCGCGCTTTTTTGGGCGCTTTGTGTAGTTTGTGTTGTGAATATGGCGCGTTATTACTCATCTTTGCGCGCGTTGCTGGTGGTACTGCGCGGGTGCGATCCGCTGCTGTATCAGTATGTCGATGGCGGCGGTTTTTTTACCGCTCACGGCCAGCCCAGTAAACAGATTCGCCTGGTGAGTTATATCTACGCCCAGCGTTATCTGGACCATCACGACGATGAGTTTATCCGCCGCTGTGAACGTCTACGCCGCCAGTTCATTTTGACGAGCGCGTTGTGTGGATTGGTGGTGATAAGCCTCATCGGGCTCATGATCTGGCATTAGGCCAGCAGGGCGCATAAAAAAAAGCGGGCCAGTTAACTGACCCGCTTTTGTTTTATCTATTCTGAGTGGTTTTGCGGTGGATGGCGCTTTCGCTTATTCACCCTACAAATCGTAGGTCGGGTGGCGCTTTCGCTTATTCACCCTACAAATCGTAGGTCGGGTAAGCGCTAGCGCCACCCGACGTTTAACCATCACGATCTAGATAAAGTGCAGTGAAATCCAGTATAAGCAACCAGAAAGCAGAATCGACACCGGCAATGTAAACACCCAGGCCATCAGGATGTTCGTCACTGTTTTACGCTGCAAACCGCCACCATCAACCACCATCGTCCCCGCTACGGAAGAAGAAAGCACGTGAGTCGTGGAAACCGGCATACCGGTGTAGCTTGCAATACCAATGGAGACGGCGGCTGTCATCTGCGCGGACATACCTTGCGCATACGTCATACCTTTCTTACCAATCTTCTCACCAATAGTGGTCGCCACACGACGCCAGCCAATCATGGTCCCGATGCCGAGCGCCAGAGCGACCGCCATAATGATCCAGATTGGTGCGTACTCGATGGTATACAGCAGGTCAGTTTTCAGCTCTTTCAGGAAGCGCTTATCGTCCGGTTTGGTTTCCGGCAGATTCGCGACTTTCTCTGAGGTATCAGAGATGCAAAGCAACAGACGGCGCATATGGCTGCGCTGCTCGATGCTCAGCTTGTCGTAGCTATCGATAGTGCCCAGAAGCTCTTTCGCACGCTGCACGGCAATCATGGCGCGGCTGGCATCGCAATGGAACTCAGCAGGCTTATCCTGGCCCTGAACTTCTTCAGGCGTAGGGATGGCCGGATTGAGATCGACAACGTGCTTAATCACATCGCCGTGCTGCGCATAGTACTGCTCGAGGTGAGTGATGGCATCGCGGGTACGAGCAATGTCGTAGCCGGAAGCATTCATATTCACCACAAAGCCCGCAGGAGCCACACCAATCAGTACCAGCATGATCAGGCCGATACCTTTCTGACCGTCATTCGCGCCATGAGAGAAACTCACGCCAATGGCAGAAATAATCAGGGCGATACGTGTCCAGAATGGAGGCTTTTTCTTGCCGTCTTGTTTTTCGCGCTCAGCAGGTGTGAGGTGGATACGGCGGCGCTTTTTGGTGCCGCTCCAGTAGCGACGTAACAAAAAGATTAGCCCGCCCGCAATCACCAGACCCACAAGTGGAGAAAGGATTAACGACATGAAAATCCCAATCACTTTCGGGATGTTCAATGCATCTACAACCGACGTGCCGGTCATCAATGCATTCGTCAAACCAATACCAATGATGGCACCGATAAGCGTATGGGAGCTGGAAGCCGGCAGACCAAAATACCAGGTGCCGAGGTTCCAAATGATAGCGGCCAGCAACATAGAGAACACCATGGCGAGGCCATGAGCGGACCCTACGTTCAACAGCAGATCGGTTGGCAACATATGCACAATCGCATACGCAACACTCAATCCGCCGAGCAGAACGCCGAGGAAGTTAAATAACGCCGCCATTGCCACCGCGAGTTGCGATCGCATTGCACGGGTATAAATAACCGTTGCCACTGCGTTTGCAGTGTCATGAAAACCATTGATCGCTTCGTAGAAGAGAACAAATGCCAGAGCAAGTAATAACAATAGCCCGGTATGCAGATCCAGGCCGGTAAACAGAAATTCCATAGACGTTACGCCATTTTGAGGACATGAACGCGGCGCATTATGTAAGACAACTCCGTAATGCGCCAACAGAAATATGGACTTTTCTTGATGTTTGTTCGTTCAGAGTCAAACAACGAAAAGATTTACATATTTATTTTCAATCACCTGCAATTGTTAAGACGCATTTAGCTGGTGCGACCAGCCCGCTATCTTTACAATTCCTTGCATTAAGCATAGTCGGGAGTAGGTCGTGGGAAAGTTTGATGCCGTTATTATTGGTGCGGGTGCCGCAGGAATGTTCTGTGCAGCGATGGCTGGGCAGGCAGGCAGCCGCGTGTTGCTTATCGATAACGGGAAAAAACCAGGCCGTAAAATCCTGATGTCCGGCGGAGGCCGCTGCAACTTTACTAATCTTTATGTCGAACCTGCGGCATATCTCAGCCAAAACCCTCATTTTTGCAAATCTGCGCTGGCGCGCTATACCCAGTGGGATTTTATCGACATGGTCGGTAAACACGGCATTGCCTGGCATGAGAAGACGCTAGGCCAGCTTTTCTGCGACGACTCGGCGCAACAAATCGTCGATATGCTGGTTGCTGAATGTGAAAAAGGGCAAGTCACCACGCGCCTGCGCAGTGAAGTATTAGAAATAGAACGTGATGAAAACGGCTACACCCTCCAATTAAACGGTGACACCGTACAAGCGGCAAAATTGGTCATCGCAACAGGCGGCCTCTCCATGCCTGGCTTAGGTGCCACGCCGTTTGGCTACAAAATTGCGGAGCAGTTCGGGCTGAAAGTATTGCCAACTCGCGCCGGTCTGGTGCCATTCACCCTGCACAAGCCGTTACTCGAGCAGTTACAGGTGCTGTCGGGCGTTTCTGTTCCGTCAGTGATTACTGCGGAAAATGGCGTCAGCTTCCGTGAAAGTTTGCTGTTTACCCACCGTGGATTATCTGGCCCTGCGGTCTTGCAGCTTTCCAGTTACTGGCAGCCTGGTGAGTTTGTGAGCGTTAACTTACTTCCGGATACCGATCTGGACGAGCTTCTCAACGATCAGCGTAACGCCCATCCGAATCAAAGCCTGAAAAATACCCTGGCAATGGTATTGCCGAAACGCTTGGTCGAGTGTTTGCAGCTTCTTGAGCAAATTCCTGACGTCACCCTTAAACAACTCAATGGGCGTCAGCAAAGCGAATTAATCGAAACCCTGCAAAACTGGCGCGTGCAGCCGAACGGCACAGAAGGTTACCGCACCGCAGAAGTGACGTTGGGAGGGGTCGATACCAACGAACTGAGTTCGCGTACGATGGAAGCCAAAAAAGCGCCAGGCCTTTATTTCATCGGTGAGGTTATGGACGTAAGTGGTTGGTTAGGTGGGTATAATTTCCAATGGGCGTGGAGCTCAGCCTGGGCTTGTGCTCAGGATTTGGTTGATGTGTCCAAATAATAAAGGGCGTCAGGATACAAGATAATATCGGCCAGGCCTGTGACAGGCAGATCTATTTCTTTGGCCGATATTTTTCTGGCAGCTCCGGCACCGGACGCCTGTCATCGATAAGGTGAAGAACCGTTAATATCGGATGATGCCAAAGCATACGTGGCCCTGCCCAACGCATTATCTGCTTCATCTCTTCTCTTTTTTCAGGTTGATAGCAGTGCACGGGGCATTGTTTGCAGGCAGGCTTTTCCTCGCCAAAAACACATCTATCAAGGCGTTTTTCTGCGTAGGAATTCAGTGCCCGGTAATGCCCTTCTTCCTGAAGAGCCTGAGGGCATTTTTGTTCATACAGAGCGATCATTTTACCGATCGTTAGTTTCTCTCGGCCGATGTGTTTTCCGGACATGCTGATTACCATTTCATAAATGGTATATATGATGCACTTTTAAATATGAGATGCATCTTTTTTATTCAGATCATCACTGCTCCGCGCCAGAACGCCCGTCAAAATGCGTTGGAATGCATCCCGCCGTAAACGGCGGGAAACTTTCACAAGGCTAATTCATCAACGACTTCTGCGACGCTTTTAACACCCTGGATACTGCCGATGCCGGTACCCAGTGAGATATAGCCTTCGTCGGTGTTGCCTTCGAGCATGCCGATACGTAATCCGCGCAAACCGCCCATCGTTTTACCTAACTCTTCGTTACTGGCTCCCGCTTTATCCATCTGTACTAATTTTTCGGCCAGTTTGCCGGGAAGTGAACGGTAGTAATCGGGTATCGTGCGGAAAAGCATCATATCCAGGCCGTCGGCCTCGATGATTTTGTCTTTCACCGATTGGGGTACGCGGCTTTCTTCCGTGCTGATGAATACGGAGCCTGCGAATACGCCACTGGCTCCAAGGGCGTGGGCTGCTCTTGCGGTACGGCTATCGGTAATGCCACCCGCCGCCAGCACCGGTACGTTCCGCACCGCGTCGGCAATCAGCGGCACGATAGAAAATGTCCCTAAAGCCTTGCCCGGCAATGTACCGCCCTCGTCAAAACCGGTTGCTACAATAATATCTGCGCCAGCGGCTTCGGCCAGGCGGGTATTTTCTGGGGTTGGATTGATATCGCGGTAGATGATACTGACGCCCGCTTCTTTTAGTTCGTTAAACAGAGCGGGGATTATTGCGCCATCGCCATAGCCGGTGTAAACCACGACTTTGACGCCTTCTTCCTTTATCACCCGCAGAATTGGCGGCGTCCAGACATCGTTCTCCGGTGTCGGGATCAGGTTTACGCCAAAAGGTTTTTCGGTCAGCTTTTTAGTTTTACGAATTTCTTCGCGCATTTTTTCGGCCGTCTCTTCCGGCGTGGAAACCGCGGTTTCGGCCGTTAAACCTGCGTTTGGACCCAACACGCCAAGCCCTCCGGCATTACTGACGGCAGCGACTAAACGGGCATCGGTAAGCCAGGATAAAGGCCCCTGAATCACAGCTTTTTCTATGCCAAGAATCTGGCAGATACGGTTATTTTGCATGACGGAATTTCCTTGTTCAGGCGGCCTGCAACAGGCCACCTTAAAATAGTTTTAGGTTTCGAAAGGGTGCTGCGGGCATCTCAGCTTTCGGAATGGGGAGAGTGTAAGGAGTGAAACTATTCAGAAAAATAGCGAAAACAATTCATCACTATTACAAAATAAGTAACAATATGGGCCTCCAGTTTATTTCCCTCCCTTTAAAAGAAGCGCGCGATGCAAATCAATCTTTTTGAATCCATTAAGATTTTTATCGAAATTGTTGAGTCGGGGAGTTTTACCCAGGCGGCGGAAAACCTGCAAATCCACCGTCCCGCAGTGACCAAAGCCCTGCAACAACTAGAGCAGCACAGCGGCGTGCGTTTATTACAGCGGACAACGCGGCGGATTAATCTGACGCCCGAAGGGGAAGAGTTTTATCGCCGCAGCAAACCCTTGCTGGCACAGGCGGATGATTTACTGGAGTCGTTCGCTCCCAACAATGCCCTGCACGGGCAACTGCGTGTGGATATGCCAATCGCTTTTGCCGCATTACGGGTCGTGCCGAATCTTCCTGATTTTTACCGGCAGCACCCCGACATAGAAATCATCCTGAGTAGCTCCGATCGTCGTCGCGATATGCTGCGTGACGGGCTCGATTGTGTATTGCGCATGGGGGCGCTGGAAGATGGGGACTATATCGCCCGTCCTATGGGCAATATTAAAATGACGACCTGCGCCAGCCCTGCGTATCTTGCGGTTCACGGCAGGCCAGAAACGCTGGAAGATTTGCAGCATCATCAGGCCGTGAACTGGATTAACAGCAACAGTCGCCAGATTCTGCCGTGGACATTCCAGACTGCGTCGGGCATCGAAGAAATCCACCTACCCGGTAAGCTGGTGCTGGATAACTCCGAAGCCTATATTGCCGCCGGGCTGGCTGGTATTGGGCTGCTACAGGGCATGAATGTTTTCTTACAGCCTTATCTCGATAGCGGTCGCCTGGTGGAAGTGCTCCCGGATTACCCCGCACCTCAGCGCAAATTGTCACTGCTTTACCCGCATCGCCATCTTTCTCGCAAAGTGCGGGTATTTGCCGAGTGGTTAGAGACGTTGTTGTAGGAATCCGTTATCCGTATGTCCCCAATTTGCCAGCAAAATTTATTGTCAAAAATGGGGTTAGACGACACACTTCTGTGTCAATTCATCTGGGTCATCAGGCCGCAAGCAGGGTAAGTAGTGAGCGAAAAAACAGCAGCGTTGTCTTCAAAACGGGCATTTCACTATGCGTCTTTCCGCAATTTATTTTTTGCTCGCCTGCTGACGGTTTTGGGCAATGGAATTGCGCCTATCGCACTGGCTTTTGCTGTGCTCGATATGGGCGGCACCGCGGCTGATTTGGGCATTGTTATTGCCGCTCGTTCTATTTTTAACGTCGCCTTTTTGCTGATTGGCGGTGTGCTCGCCGATCGCTATTCCCGAAGCAAAGTTCTGCTTTTTTCCTCCACTATCGCCGCAGTTTCTCAGGGAGTTGTCGCCTGTTTGGTTCTGGATGGATCGGCAACCATTACTTTGCTCGCGCTTCTGGGGGCGATAAACGGTGCGGCAGCGGGCACTTCGCTGCCAGCCTCACAATCCATGGTTCCACTGACTGTTCCACCGCATAGCCTGCGGGAAGCTAACGCTTTTATTCAACTGGGGATTTATGGCGGGACGGTAATTGGCGCGTCGTTAGGCGGCGTGCTGATTAGCGTTATGGGGCCGGGTTGGGGGCTTGCGATTGACGCGTTAGGTTTTGCGGCCTCGGCACCGCTCTATTTAATGACCCGCACTCTTTCAGCAAAACCAATCGGTACGCAATCCAACCTCTTTCAGGATTTAAAAGACGGCTGGGCTGAATTCATTTCCCGCTCCTGGGTGTGGGCCATCGTGGTGCAATTTACCATCGTTAATGCCGCATTCAGCGGCGTAATGATGGTGCTTGGCCCAGTGGTTGCAGATGCCACGTTTGGCCGCGCAGGTTGGGGTATGGCAATCGCTGCGCAAAGCGCTGGCCTGATTGTGGGCTCTTTTATTGCGCTGAGATGGCGACCAAAGCGGGACTTATTGATCGGCACTATTTTGGTGGTGTTTTGTGCCGGGCCAATTGCAATTCTTGGCCTGATGCCATCAACGCCAATGCTTATGACCGCCTTTTTTATTGCTGGGGTAGGTTTTGGCTTATTCGGCGTCGTCTGGGCGCATTCTCTGCAAACCCATATTCCGCCGGAGAAACTGGCGCGCGTGTATGCCTATGACGCTCTGGGATCTTTTGTCGCCATTCCCATCGGTGAGCTTGCCGCAGGCCCGCTGGCGATGCACTACGGCACCACGCGTGTGTTGCTCGCTTCGGCCATCGCTGTGGTGCTGGCGACTCTCGCCGCCAGCTTTACTCCCTCAATCCGGCGGCTTGATAATTCAGCTCGTTCGACGCACGTTTCTACATAATGCGAACGACTTATTGAGCAGATAAGGCCGCAAATACCCCACGGTATTAGAAAGCGGCAGAACATCATCGTGCAGTTGAATATTTAGCACATCGCGGATGTACGCCCGGCGGGCGGAAATTCGCTGCCACAGCTCAGGGTAAAGAGCCGCAATTTGCAGACGCAATGATTCATCCGCAAGGGCGATGGTGTCTTCGATGCTGGCGCCGGCATAGCCTTTGCGTGAGGGAATAATGTCGATCTGCAATAGCATTCCGCTGGCTAAAGGAATATCTGATGCCGGGTAAATCGGCGAGCAAAGCCACTCTTCGTCAGCAACTAAATGGCCCGGATTGAGGTGCCAGTGGTATTCAGCTTTCGGCAGAACGCGCTCAATCAGCTCATACACTTCATGGCCTTTCACGCCGATGCGCATATTTTCAAGCCAGCTTACGACCGCGCGATAATAGGGAATGGCAACCACGTCGAGATAATCTCTTACGTCTGCATGAAGTTCCTCGGCTTCGTTTACCACATACGCCGCGCGGCTGGTTAAACCGCCTTTGTAGCTCACG
The DNA here is from genome assembly GCF_040786275.1 of Buttiauxella gaviniae. Taxonomy (NCBI): domain Bacteria; kingdom Pseudomonadati; phylum Pseudomonadota; class Gammaproteobacteria; order Enterobacterales; family Enterobacteriaceae; genus Buttiauxella; species Buttiauxella gaviniae. Next base: position 1,763,202 of record NZ_JBFMVT010000002.1, on the reverse strand, counting down.
GTTAATGAGAATTTATCCCCAGCCTGAATTTTTTTATCCGAAGGGTATAAATTCGCGTTGTCAAAACGCTCGCCTGTTGCGGCAATGGTCACCACGTTATTCGCTTGCCCTTCGGCAGCCAGCAATGCGGCAATCGACTTTTCCGTTTTCCCCAATTCAATCGCATTTAACGCGGTTAGGGCCGCACTCGATGCCAGGTTTGCCCCGTATTCATAATGGGCGAGTTCATTGGCGTTGTTGATTATGCGAGCCCCATCGCGTGGCGAAATAAACAAATGGGTGGCGTTCAGTAATTCACATGCAGGCGTGAGAGCGGTCTGGAGCGCCTGAAAAATAAAGGTTGGAATATCAAACAGCGAGGTCGTGTCTTCGTGTGTGCTGGTGAAGAGTTTCCAGCCCGCAACGCCGACGCGCTGCTTTCCGGTTAGCCCGGCAGACTGTAAAACTTCGCTCAGCGAAAGCGCCGTTTCCATAGGCTGGTTGGGGAGAGAAAACCACGGGGCATGCACCGGCCTTGCTGAAATTCTGCAGTGCTGCGCCAATTTGAGGTTTTCATTTCCCAGCACCAACACCGCTTCGCCATTTTTGTGCAGCACCAGCAAGGCTTCTTCAAAGCGCGGAATAAAGCCGGTCAAATACTCAAAATTTCCGCCATGCTCTTTATCGGCGTAGATGACCAGCGAATCAAGGTTCTGTAGCGCCATACCCTGCAGTATTTTGCGGCAGCGTTCCTGAATCGTCTGGTCGTTTAATGTAACGCTCGGGATGCCAGGGTAAATCTCCGGCTGCTTGATGGCGACCAGGGTAAAAGATGAATCGGTTTGTGGCATGGGTTTAGCACTCCTTTTTCCTTTTCCACACCATGAACCTTAATTTATCTTGCAGCAAACGAAGCCGTTTTTTCGTTAAGAGAAATGATAAGTGAATACATTTTCCTACCCCGGCAATCTGCTTTTCGGCCTCCCTTGACCCAGTAACACAGCCAGTTTGGTTCCACCCTTGGTGGTTTCCATCAGGATTTTACAGACGCTGGTCAGCGGGACTGAAAGCAACATGCCCACCGGGCCGAGTAGCCATCCCCAGAACAGCAATGAGAGGAAGACCACGAAGGTCGACATTCCCAGCCCGCGGCCCATCATTCGCGGCTCGATAATGTTGCCGAGCACCATATGGACAACCAGGAATAGCACGCCGACCAGCACCATTTCATAGGTGCCGTTGAAGAGAAATGCCTGAATCATCGGCGGAATAGCAGAAATCACCGAGCCGATATTCGGGATGTAATTCAATAAGAAGCCCAGCACGCCCCACATCAGCGCAAACTGTACATTTAACAATTCCAACCCGAGCCAAATAATCAGCCCGGTCCACAAGCTAATAAGCGTTTTTAGCGCCAGATAATGTGTCACGCCTTTAAGGGCGCGGTGCAGGCTGGCGATATGGATTTTGGGATTCGAGAGAGCAAAGCGCAGTTTGTAAGGAACGTGGCGCACTTCGAACAGCATGAATACGACCGTCATCACCAGCAGCAAAACGCTGGCCATCGCCCCGGAAAGACCCGTCATCAGGGTTGTGGCATAAGACATCACTTTTTCTGAGTCCATACGCTGCAACATGCGTTCAGGCGATAATCGCAGATGCATAAACGGCAGCATTTTTTCGATTTCGTAGACCTTTTGCGTCAGCATCTTGTTGTATTTCGGCATCAGATCGATGAATTCACTCATCGACGCTGCCAGCACGCCGACCAACATCGTCAGCACAACCAGCATCGCAAACACAACCATCGAAATCGCCAGCGGGCGATTCACACCCCGGCGGATAAGCCAGGTGACTAGCGGGTTAAGTACAATGGCAAAAAAGAGCGCCAACAAAAGCTGGACGATAATGTCTGCCGCAGCATGAATACCGGCGAGAATAATCACCAGCGCGGAGAGCTTTAAAAGGATATGTAGCCCGGTTTTATCGGGTTCTGGAGAAAGCATGAAAAGGTCCTGTCTACGAGGGATCTTCTTAGTGTAGCGCTTCGTTTGTTTCTCACTTGCAGGTTGAGTCTGAAAGTCTGTAGCTGAAATGTGAAACGCGACGTGGTTATACTGGGGAACGCTGTTTTATAAGTGAATGATTATGCCTGATCTCACACCCGCCCCTGCCACAAGCAGTTTCCGCCTCAATCTACAGATTGTCTCCGTAGTGATGTTCAACTTCGCCAGCTATATGACCATTGGCCTGCCGCTGGCGGTGCTGCCCGGCTATGTTCATGACGTCATGGGTTACAGTGCGTTTTGGGCAGGGTTGGTGATTAGTCTGCAATATTTCGCCACGCTGTTGAGTCGCCCTCATGCCGGGCGCTACGCGGATATTCTGGGCCCGAAAAAAATCGTCATTTTCGGTTTGTGCGGCTGCTTCCTCAGCGGCATGAGCTACATGCTCGCGGCGCTGGGCAGTGCCTGGCCGTTGGTAAGCCTGGTGTTGCTCTGCCTGGGGCGCGTTATTTTAGGAATTGGGCAAAGTTTTGCGGGCACCGGGTCAACCCTGTGGGGTGTCGGCGTCGTGGGGTCGCTACATATCGGGCGAGTGATTTCCTGGAATGGTATTGTCACCTATGGCGCGATGGCGATGGGTGCGCCACTGGGCGTGCTGTTCTATCACCTCGGCGGGCTCAAATTATTAGCCGGAATTATTATGGCGGTGGCCCTGATTGCGGTGCTGCTGGCGCTCCCACGCCCGGCGGTAAAAGCCAGCAAAGGCAAACCGCTGCCGTTTCGTGCGGTGCTTGGGCGCGTCTGGCCTTACGGTATGGCACTTGCGCTGGCATCGGCGGGGTTTGGCGTTATCGCAACCTTCATTACGCTGTTTTATGACGCCAAAGGTTGGGACGGCGCGGCTTTCGCATTAACACTATTTAGCTGCGCGTTTGTGGGCACTCGCTTACTTTTCCCGAATGGCATTAACCGGCTTGGCGGCCTGAATGTGGCGATGATCTGTTTCCTGGTCGAGATTATCGGTTTGTTATTTGTGGGCTTTGCGGTTGAGCCCTGGATGGCGAAAGCTGGCACGTTCCTGACCGGTGCGGGTTTCTCGCTGGTGTTCCCGGCGTTAGGTGTAGTGGCGGTGAAAAGGGTGCCGCAACAAAACCAGGGCAGCGCACTGGCGATGTATACCGTATTTATGGATTTATCGCTGGGGATTACCGGGCCATTAGCCGGATTTGTGATGGCTTACGCGGGTGTGTCGTTGATTTATCTTGCGGCAGCGATGCTGGTTTGTATCGCATTGGTCATGGCGTGGCAGCTAAAAAAACGGCCTCCGATTGAGCAACCGGAGACCGTTTCATCATCACAATAATTACTTGATGGTGATGGTATTAATGATGTTTTCAGCGGCAGTTTGCGCCTGCTGCTGGTTATCCGCAGGCAGCGTTATCTGCATGGTTAACAGTTGGTTATCCACTTTACCCAGAATTACGGATGAGTAAGCGGTCTGGCCTTTGGCTGAAATGATACTGTCGAGCTGTTGCAGCGTGTGGCCTTTGATCTCAACGGATTTATTGGTCACCACTTGCAACTGTGGGTCACGAGCGCGTTGCTGATCTTCAAGACGTTTTGCTAAAGCCGCCAAATCGTCAGGTGTGTTTTCACCGACAATCACAATCACCGCTTTCTGACCAGTTGCATCAGAATAGACGTGCATGTTGTTTGCCTGAGTTCCCACTTTACCGCTCTGGTCGGTCATATCCGCAGGCAGCGCAAAGCTGATTTTCCCGTCCAGCAGGCTAATCGGTTGACCGGCTGCGCTACTTTCCGCCGCAGGTGTGGTTGCGGTTTTGCTGTCGTTGTTATCGCAAGCGGCCAGGCCCAATACCAGCAGGCCAATACCGACATATTTTACCAGGTTACCCATGACTTCTTCCTTTACGTTAGCAAGCCTTTTCGGCCAATCTCAGCATCTTATCACAAGATAATTCAACCACCGTCAACCCGGCTGTAACGCCGAACTTTCAGACTTATCTGCCAGTCGTTTCAATAACATATTCAGCAGGACGCCATACATTGGCAGGAAGAACACGATGCTGATTAATACTTTAAAGCAGTAATCGACGATAGCGATCTCGACCCAATGCTGCGCCATAAAGGCATCCGGGCTGCGCCAGAAAGCAATAAAGAAGAAGGAGAGCGTGTCGCTGATATTACCGAAAAGTGTAGATGCCGTTGGCGCAAGCCACCAGTAGCGGCTCTGGCGCAGCCGATTAAAGACGTGAACGTCCAGAATCTGCCCCAGCGCATAAGCCATGAAACTTGCGGTAGCGATACGGGCGACAAACAGATTGAAATGCGTAAGCGCCTCAAATCCTTGCCAGGTGCCCATATAAAACAGCGCGGAAATACCATAGGAGATGATCAGCGCAGGCAACATTACGGCAAAAATAATCCGTCGAGCGAGAGGCGCGCCAAAAATGCGTACCGTCAGGTCGGTTGCGAGGAAGATAAACGGAAAGCTGAACGCGCCCCAGGTGGTATGGAACCCAAAAACCGAAACCGGTAATTGCACCAGATAGTTGCTGGAAGTGATCACCAGCAAATGGAATAGCGATAGCCAGAACAGCGCTTTAGTGCGCTGAGTAGAATTGAACTGCGTCATTTTGTAGCCTTTTTAGTGAAAGGGGTGAGGGAACCCTGGTCTTTTTAAAGCGGGGGCGATGATACTGCTTTAACCCCGCTTTGCAATGGTTAATTTTAGCGCAATCGTTCACGTGACTTGCGCGATAATCTGCCCGGCGTAAACTAGCGCGGTTTGTTAAATCCGAGACTGCTCATGACCGATCTTTTTTCCAATCCTGACCATACGCTTGATGCTCTGGGCCTGCGCTGCCCTGAACCGGTAATGATGGTCCGTAAAACCGTCCGCGGTATGCAGTCTGGCGAAACCTTACTGGTGATCGCTGATGATCCCGCGACTACGCGTGACATCCCCGGTTTTTGTGTTTTTATGGAACACGAACTGCTTGCGAAACAAGTGGAATCATTGCCTTACCAATACCTGCTGCGTAAAGGCCAATAATTTCGCCATAGCCCTTTGCTCCCCGCTTTGGGCTTCTGAACCCTCTTTGCATCTGCCTTGAACTTCGATTTCATTTTTTGTCGCTTTTTGTGAAGTGCTTCACCCTCGCTTTTTTCCCCGTAGTCTAATTTTTAAACGACAAAATAAAACATTGTTTTACTTCTTACCTCACATCCCTACCTCTGCTGGAGCGACACAATGAAGAAGACTTTTCTGCCTGCTTTCGCTGGTTTATGTCTGTCTACCGCATCCGTTTTGTTTGCGCAAAGCGCACTTGCACAAGTGATTAAAGCCGCTGATGTTCATCCGGAAGGCTATCCAAACGTGGTGGCGGTTCAGCATATGGGTGAAAAACTCAAGCAAGAAACTAACGGTGATTTAGAGATTAAAGTGTTCCCCAGCGGCGTGCTGGGCGATGAAAAACAGATGATTGAACAGGCGCAAATGGGCGCAATCGACATGATCCGCGTTTCGATGGCGCCGGTTGCCGCAATTCTGCCGGATGTCGAAGTCTTTACCCTACCGTACGTGTTCCGCGATGAAGATCATATGCACAAAGTGATCGACGGCGATCTGGGCAAGCAAATTGGCGATAAGCTAACCAATAACCCGAAATCGCGCCTGGTGTTCCTCGGCTGGATGGATTCCGGCACGCGTAACCTGATTACCAAAAACCCGGTGGTGAAACCGGAAGATCTGAAAGGGATGAAAATCCGCGTTCAGGGCAGCCCGGTTGCGTTAGCCACGCTGAAAGACATGGGGGCCAACTCGGTCGCGATGGGCGTGAGCGAAGTGTATAGCGGGATGCAAACCGGCGTTATTGACGGTGCCGAAAACAATCCACCGACGTTTATTGCCCACAACTACATGCCGGTCGCGAAAAACTACACGCTGAGCGGCCACTTCATCACGCCAGAAATGCTGCTTTATTCAAAAGTGAAGTGGGACAAATTAACGCCTGACCAACAGCAAAAAATCCTCAAACTGGCGCGTGACACGCAAATGGAACAGCGCGAGTTGTGGAATGCCTATAACACGCAAGCGCTGGAAAAAATGAAAGCCGGTGGCGTTCAGTTCCACGAAATCGACAAAGCCTGGTTTGTGAAAGCGACTGAGCCGGTGCGCAAAGAGTACGGCGATAAGCATCAGGATCTGATGAAAGCCATCTCTGATGTTCAGTAATTTTTATCGCTAACGCTTTCGTGGAGGGCATCTTATGTCCCAACGCTACTCAGATGTGATGGATAAAGTTTATTTGCTGGCGATGTTTGTGGCGGGGCTATCTCTGCTGGTGATGACGGTCATTATTCCGATTGGGATTTTCTCACGCTATGTCCTTAACCGTGGAGAGTCCTGGCCGGAACCAGTGGCAATAATCTGCATGGTGACCTTTACGTTTATTGGCGCGGCGGTCAGTTACCGCGCCGGTTCGCATATCGCGGTGAATATGCTGACAGACCGTCTGCCGCTGGCATTGCAGACGTTTTGCGCGCGTGTCGTTGATTTACTGATGCTGCTGATTTCGGTGGTGATGTTTTATTACAGCTACTACCTGTGCGCAGATTTGTGGGAACAACCTGTTGCTGAATTTCCGGTGCTCACTTCCGGCCAAACCTACTTGCCGCTGCCCGTTGGCGCGGTGTTGCTGATTTTGTTCGTTGTCGAGCGGTTGCTGTTTGGTTCTCAAGAGAACCGTCCGGTAGTGCTGCTTGGTAATCACGGTTAAGGCTGGGGGAAACATGGACGCATTTATATTACTCGCAACGCTTGGCGTGCTGCTCGCGGTGGGAATGCCGGTGGCCTTTGCCGTTGGGCTAAGTGCCATTGCTGGTGCGCTATGGATAGATTTGCCGCTGGAAGCGATCATGATTCAAATCACCAGCGGGGTGAATAAATTTACTCTGTTAGCGATACCGTTCTTTATTCTCGCGGGTGCGATTATGGCCGAAGGGGGCATTGCCCGTCGCCTGGTCAACTTTGCCTATATCTTTGTTGGCTTTATTCGCGGCGGCCTGTCGCTGGTGAATATCGTGGCGTCCACTTTCTTCGGTGCGATTTCTGGATCGTCAGTGGCGGACACGGCATCCATCGGCAGCGTGATGATCCCTGAAATGGAAAAAAAGGGGTATCCGCGCGAATATGCAGCGGCCGTAACGGCGAGCGGCTCGGTGCAGGCCATTTTAATTCCCCCAAGTCATAACTCGGTGATTTATTCGCTGGCGGCAGGGGGCACGGTTTCCATTGCCACGCTGTTTATCGCCGGGGTTTTGCCGGGGTTACTGCTCGGTTTCTGCCTGATGATCCTTTGCCTGGGCTTTGCCCATAAACGCGGTTACCCAAAGGGTGAGCGCATTCCCTTTAAACAAGCGATAAAGATTTTCTTCGATGCCCTGTGGGGCCTGATGACGGTGGTTATCATCCTCGGCGGGATTCTGACGGGAGTGTTTACCGCGACGGAATCAGCGGCCGTGGCCTGCGTTTGGGCGTTCTTCGTCACCATGTTTATCTATCGTGACTACAAGTGGAACGAACTGCCGAAGCTAATGTTCCGTACCGTAAAAACTGTTTCTATCGTCATGATTTTGATTGGTTTCGCAGCGGCGTTTGGCGCGGTAATGACGTACATGCAACTGCCGTCGCGCATCACCGAGTTCTTCACCTCGCTGTCTGATAACAAATACGTGATTCTGATGTACCTCAACATCATGTTGCTGCTGATCGGCACGCTGATGGACATGGCGCCGATCATCTTGATCCTGACCCCGGTGTTGCTGCCGGTGACCAATTCACTGGGTATTGATCCGGTGCATTTCGGGATGATCATGATGGTGAATTTAGGGATTGGTTTGATCACCCCGCCGGTCGGTTCGGTGCTGTTTGTCGCCAGTGCGGTGAGCAAGCAGAAGATCGAAGTGGTGGTGAAAGCGATGTTGCCGTTCTACGCCATGTTGTTGGTGGTGCTGGGGTTGGTAACGTATATCCCGGCGGTTTCGCTCTGGCTGCCGCATGCGTTAGGGATGAATTAACTCGCTCTAATCGGTGGATGGCGCTGACGCTTATCCACCCTACGAACCGGGATTTTGTAGGTCGGGTAAGCGCTAGCGCCACCCGACTTTTTTATTTCTTCCGCAATAACCGCAAAGCATTCGCCGTAACCAATGCCGTCGCACCAGAATCGGCGAGTACCGCAAGCCACAGGCCGGTTATCCCCAAAAGCGTGGTGACCAGGAAAATCCCTTTCAGACCCAGCGCGATAGTGATGTTCTGGCGAATATTATTATGCGTTGCTCGCGCCAGACTTATCATGCCCGCCAATTCTGTCAGGCGGTTGTGGGTCAGCGCTGCGTCTGCGGTTTCGAGCGCCACATCGGTGCCGCTGCCCATTGCGATACCAATCGTTGCGGCTTTCATGGCTGGTGCATCGTTGATGCCGTCGCCAACCATCGCCAGCGGCGAGCGGGCGTTAAGCTCATTTACCGCGCTGACTTTATCTGCAGGCAGCAGGCTGGCGCGATAATCCATCCCTAATTCTTGGGCGATTGCCGCGGCTGCACGTGGGTTATCGCCGGTAAGCATCACGCTTTGCACACCAATATTATGCAGGGCCGAAACTGCCTGTCTGGCATCATTGCGCAGCGTATCACGCAGGGCGAGAACGCCGAGCAACTGGTTTTGCTGCACCACGGCAATCACCGTCTGGCCTTCGGCTTCAAGCTGATTGATTCGCTGCTGCCATGTTGTGTTGAGAATATTATCCGCGAGTTTGCCCGGCGCACTTAATAGCAATGTTTCACCGTTGATAATTGCCTCTACCCCAATACCCGCGAGCGCCCGATGTGCGCTGGTGGCGGGCAGCGTCAGGCTGCGGTTTTGTGCTTCACGCACAATGGCTTGCGCCAGTGGATGCGACGAACCCAATTCCGCGGCTGCGGCTCTTGCCAGCAGTTCGTTTTCTGCAAGTTCACCCTCCACCTCAATGGTTGTGACCTGCGGTTTGCCCGCCGTTAACGTGCCGGTTTTATCGAAAGCGATGTGCTGAATTTTACCGAGGCGCTCAAGTGCTGCTCCGCCCTTAATTAATGCGCCACGGCGGGCCGCTGCTGCAAGTCCTGAGGTAATTGCTGCTGGAGTGGAAATCACCAACGCGCATGGGCAGCCAATCAGTAACAGCGCCAGACCTTTGTAGATCCACTCGCCCCAGCTTTGCCCAAAGAATAGAGGTGGGATAACGGCTGCCAGCAGGGCAATCGCCATAATAATCGGCGTGTAAATCCGGCTGAATCGGTCGATAAAACGTTCAATTGGGGCGCGACGTTCGTCCGCTTCTTCAATCAAACGCAGGATGCGATCGATGGCGCTGTCGCCCGGCTCGGAAATGACTTCGAGCTGCACCAGTCTGTCGACGCTGGTGCTTCCCGCCGGGACTTTTTCGTCTAATTGGCGCTCAACCGGAATGGATTCACCGGTTAGTGCGCTCTCATCAAAGCTGGCGAAAGGCGTTAACAGCTTACCATCAGCAGGCAAACGCCCGCCCGCCGCCACTTCGATAACATCGCCTGGGCGTAAATCTGCGAGGGCGATAGTTTCACGTTCACCGTTGCGTATGCGGGTAGCGACCTCAGGTTTTAGCGCCATTAATGCGCTTACGCTACGGCGCGCGCGGCTGGCGGCGTAGGATTCTAAGCGTTCACCAATTAAGAACAGCAGCAGCACCATCGCCGCTTCGGCGGTTGCACCAATAAATAGTGCGCCAATGGCGGCCACGCTCATCAGCGTTTCAATGGCAAACCAGTTACCGCTGCGCATCAGGCGCACGGCCTGGCGGGCTATCGGCCACAGGCCAACCAGAGTGGTGGCGATAAACGCCATATTGCCAAACGGGTGGTTAAATTGCTCGAGTCCCCAGCTCAGCGCCATCATCACGATAAGCCCAATGAGCGGTAAATTTTCGCTCAGAGATGATGTTTTTGGCGCGGGAGTCGCGCTATTTCTCAGAGTGTATCCCGCCGCTTTAACGGCTTTTTCGACGTCATCACGAATATCGCGTTCCGCCGTCACCAGCAGCTTTTCAGTGGTGAACAGCACCTGAACGCGCTGCACATCGGCAATTTGTTTTACCGCATTTTCAACTTTGCGGGCGCAGGCTGCGCAATCCATGCCATCAACCAGCCAGCTATAACGCTCGCCGGTATCCGTAATGGTTTCTGTTTCCACGGGTGGCACGGCTTCGCCACAGCAATCTTTACCGTGGCATGCGTCGGTTTTTATCGGCAACGGACTGAGCTTTGCCTTAGCAAATTGCGGTGGTTTTGGGGAGTTGAGCATGTGCCCTCCTGGGTAATGATAATGTTCTCATTACCCATGTTACTCTCTGGAGTTGACTCCAGAGTCAAGAGGGAAATTTCTGGTGGATGTCGCTGTCGCTAATCCACCCTACACATGCAGAAAAGAACAGTTTCGTAGGTCGGATTAGCGTTGCGACATCCGACATGATTTTTCATCAGATATACAGCGCGCGAACAATCATAAAGTGTCCGGCAAAATAGCAGGCTGCGGCGATAGCGCTGTCGCCTGTGAAGCGGCGGCGGTAATGGCTACCCAGCCAGACAATGTTGCCTAAAAGCAGAAGCGTGGCGCCGATAAATGCCGAGAAGTTTGGCCGCGTAGGCAGATAGAAATAGAGCTCGCCCGCCAGCCACACCATCACCAGCGTCATGCCGATAAACGTTAGAATCGGCCAGCGGAAGGTTTCAAGACGCGTCCAGATTACCGCGACGAGGGCTGCGCCAACAATCAGCAAAATCAGCGGTAAAGGCCAGAAGAAACTGAAGGTCATCTGGCTTGCAAAATAGAGCGTATACAGGAGATGTGAGAGGAAGAACGCCCCAATGGCGTACAGCAGGCGCTGGGTTGGCAGCAGGGTTAGCGCATCTCCGAGCAGCGTTGCCAGCAGACCCGCGACAATCAAATAGCCCGTTGCGTTGAACATCGGTGCTTGCCAGGCCAGCAGTAGCAAAAGCAGAAGAGTGACCGGCTTGAAAACCCAGCGCTGCCACGTAGGCCCACGGTAGGAGGCATCAACATACAGCCATCCGGAGAAGAATACGGCGATGAAAGACCAGAGCATGGCGGTTCCCTTTTCCTACTCTTCATCCTTCGAGCCGCAGGGATATTGGGGCCAGCGCAAGCGCTGTTCAAAAGGTAGAAACCTTTTGTCCTGCAACTCGAATGCTAAAGAATATTGAATTAAATTTATCGTACTTAAAGCACGACACTATTGTCAGTCTAGTGGTTAACGTCGATAGATGACAACGCCACGACGTGCAGGGTATTCTTAAAAGTGCCTGACAAATCGAGATAAATCTATGAGTAAAATGCCATTTTTCTTCATCGCCGTTGTTGCGATAATCGTCGTGGCCGCATCGTTTCGCTTTGCGCAGCAGCGCCGCCAGAATGCGGAAAATGACGCAGCACCGATGATGCAACGAAGCGTGCAGGTGGCGACGAAACGCGAAACGCCGGGTAACGATCGCCGGTCACGACAAAGGCAAGTCACCCCGGTTGAAGATACGATGCGCTATGAGATTTGGTTTCGCCCACAAAGCGGCGGGCTGGAACTGAAAATGCGTGTGACGCCTGAGGTTTATCACTCGATGAGTGTCGGTGACAAAGGCACATTGCAGTATAAGGGGACGCGCTTTGTCGGCTTCATCCCCGAATGATTTTATTTGCCCTGGCGGAGTTTTTTCTGCCAGACCAGCAGTTCAAATACCCCAAAGACAAAGATCTTAATCTGTTGAGCGCGGCTTAGCGGCGGGCTCTCTTTTGGCTGAGTCGATTTCAGCAACGCTAATTGCATGCCGTGCATCAACACCATAAAGATCAGCGCGACGTTAATGAAGATATTCAGCGGGCGCGGAAACGGGTGGAAAATATTCAGTAACAAAAATGCCCAGACGCCGAGCATCAGTAAACGGCCTAGATTAATCAGCATGACGTCGCTCCTTAAACTTCACGATTAAATAAACGGTAAGCAACCTGGCCCGCGACTTTTTCACGATGTAGCGACCAGCTTGTGGGCACCGCAGGCATGCCGTTTTCAACTTCGCTTTCGACGTAAATCAGCGCGTCGTTTGCCAGCCACCCGTTGTTTTCCAGCAGCGCCAGCGTCTCATCCAGCAAACCTTTACGGAAGGGCGGGTCTACAAACACGATGGAATGCGGCTCGCCAGGTTGCGCGAGGAAATTCAGCGTATTGGTGTTCACGACTTTTCCGTTATTGGCTTTTAGCGTGGCGAGATTTTTTTGCAATTGTTGAGAAACGTTGCGATCCATCTCCAGCAATGTGGCGCGGGTGGCGTAACGCGATAAGGCCTCGAGCCCCAGCGCACCGCTTCCGGCAAAGCAGTCCAGCACCGTGGCATCGACCATCGACGGGGCCAGCCAGTTAAACAGGGTTTCGCGAACCCTATCGGTAGTAGGGCGCAGGCCTGGGCTATCCGGGACGGGCAGTTTACGGCCGCGCCACTGACCACCAATAATACGGATCTGGCCGGTGCCAGTAGATTGCGGTTTTTTCATGAGACTCACTGCGATGCAATTTCTTGCCGTCTAGTGTAACGGTGTGTGTAAAGCGGGGAAAGTGATAGACTAACGTATTCATTCGATAATTATTTTCAGTGCCCGTGGCAAGCTCAATCGGGCCTGTGCCATGAATTAACAGCGAGGAGTGTGTTCGCAAATGGCGAAAGAGAAAAAACGTGGCTTTTTTTCATGGCTAGGCTTTGGCCAGAAAGAGCAGGCTTCTGAACAAGAACCAGAACAAAAAGTAGCAGAAGAACAATCGGTTGCGGAAGAAGTTGTTGAACAGGTTATTGAAGCTGAACAACCGCAGGCGGCTGTAGAATCCTCACAGCCTGAAGAAGCGAAGCCAGAAGTTCTGACTGAAGACGCTGAGCCTGTTGTGCTTGATAAGCGCGAAGAGCCTGAAGCATTTGCCGCTGACATCGTAGAAGTGAGTGAAAAACTTGCGGAAAGCGAAGCGGCGACGGTCGAGCCTGACGTTCTTCCTGAATCAGAACCTGAAATTACCGCCCCCGTTGCCGTTGAACACGAAGAGTTGCCGGTTCCGGAAGAAGTGACGCCAGAATCCGTGGAGCCAGAAGAGTGGCAGCCGGAACAAGAAGCGGTTATCGCTGAAACTGAAACGGTTGTTGAACCTGAAGAAGTGGCAGTCGCTCCGGTAGAAGACGTTGTTGTAGAAGAGATTGTCGTTGAAGAAACGCCTGTCGAAGAACCGGTTATTGAAGAATCGGTTGTAGAAGAACCGTTAGAAGTCGAGCCTGTTGCTGCTGTCGTTGAAGAAACGCCGGTGGAACCTGAGGCGGTTGAAGAGGCGCAGCAAGAACAAGAGCGCCCAACCAAAGAAGGTTTCTTCGCCCGCCTTAAACGCAGCTTAATTAAGACCAAACAGAACCTCGGTTCCGGATTTATCAGTCTATTCCGCGGCAAAAAAATCGACGATGATCTGTTTGAAGAGCTTGAAGAGCAACTGCTCATTGCCGATGTTGGTGTCGAAACCACGCGCAAAATCATCACCAATCTGACAGAAGGCGCAAGCCGCAAAGAGCTGCGTGATGCAGAAGCGTTATACGGTCTGCTGAAAGAAGAGATGGGCGAAATCCTGGCGAAAGTCGATGAGCCGCTGAAAGTGGAAGGCAAAACGCCATTCGTTATCCTGATGGTAGGTGTTAACGGCGTAGGTAAAACCACCACCATTGGCAAACTGGCGCGTCAGTTCCAGCAGGAAGGTAAATCGGTAATGCTGGCGGCGGGCGATACGTTCCGTGCGGCGGCGGTAGAACAATTGCAGGTGTGGGGCCAGCGCAACAATATTCCTGTTGTCGCTCAGCACACCGGCGCGGATTCTGCGTCAGTGATTTTCGATGCGATTCAGGCGGCAAAAGCACGTAATGTCGACGTTCTTCTGGCAGATACCGCCGGGCGTTTGCAAAACAAAGCGCACCTGATGGAAGAGCTGAAGAAAATCGTCCGTGTGATGAAAAAACTGGATGTCGATGCGCCGCATGAAGTTATGCTCACTATTGATGCCAGCACGGGTCAGAACGCGATTAGCCAGGCTAAATTGTTCCATGAAGCCGTGGGACTAACAGGCATTACGCTGACTAAACTGGATGGTACAGCCAAAGGCGGCGTGATTTTCTCCGTGGCCGATCAGTTTGGTATTCCGATTCGCTACATTGGCGTCGGCGAGCGTATTGAGGACTTGCGTCCGTTTAATGCGGGCGATTTTATTGAGGCACTTTTTGCCCGAGAGGATTAACCATGATTCGCTTTGAACACGTTAGTAAGGCCTATCTCGGCGGGAGACAAGCGTTGCAGGGAGTCACCTTCCATATGCAACCAGGCGAGATGGCTTTTCTGACCGGTCACTCAGGAGCCGGGAAAAGTACCCTGCTCAAGCTAATCTGCGGTATTGAGCGGCCAAGTGCCGGAAAAATCTCTTTTAGCGGCCATGATATTAGCCGCCTCAAGAGCCGTGAAGTGCCGTTCCTGCGCCGCCAGATTGGCATGATCTTCCAGGATCACCATCTGTTGATGGACAGAACCGTCTATGACAACGTGGCGATTCCGCTGATTATCGCGGGGGCAAGTGGGGAAGACATTCGCCGTCGTGTTTCCGCGGCGCTGGATAAAGTCGGCCTGCTCGATAAAGCGAAAAATTTCCCGATCCAACTCTCCGGCGGTGAGCAGCAGCGCGTGGGTATCGCCCGTGCAGTGGTGAACAAGCCTGCTGTACTGCTGGCAGATGAACCAACCGGTAACCTCGATGATGCGCTCTCGGAAGGGATTTTGCGTCTGTTCGAGGAATTTAACCGTGTTGGCGTAACGGTTCTGATGGCAACGCACGACATGGGGCTTATCTCCCGCCGTAATTATCGCATGTTGACGTTAAGTGATGGCCATTTGCATGGAGGCCTGGCAGGTGAATAAACGCAGCGCGCTCAACCACATTAAGCGCTTCAGCAATAAGCTGGATAAAATCAACTCGCTGAATAAGTTAGGGGATTTAGGCCGCTCGGTGAAAAAACGCGGCAAAGGGCCTCAGTCGAAAAGCAAATCTCTCAAAGGCGGCGTGAACGAACAGTTCCGTTACGCCTGGCAGGGCGCTGTACAAGATTTGCGTAGCAAGCCATTAGCCACGTTCCTGACGGTAATGGTTATCGCCATTTCTCTGACGCTGCCGAGCGTGTGCTACATGGTTTACAAGAACGTGAACCAGGCTGCCACACAATATTATCCTTCGCCGCAAATCACCGTTTACCTCGACAAAGCGCTGGATGACAACGCCGCTCAACAAGTGGTGGGGGCGATTCAGGCCGAAGAGGGCGTCGATAAAGTTAACTACCTTTCCCGTGACGAAGCGCTGGGTGAATTCCGCAACTGGTCCGGCTTTGGCGGCGCGTTGGATATGCTGGAAGAGAACCCGTTACCTGCGGTTGCCGTAGTTAACCCGAAACTTGATTTCCAGAGTACCGATCACTTGAACACTCTGCGCGACCGTGTGGCGCGGATTAACGGCGTAGACGAAGTGCGTATGGACGATAGTTGGTTTGCGCGTCTCGCTTCGCTGACCGGTCTTGTGGGCCGCGTTGCTGCGATGATTGGCGTTTTGATGGTTGCCGCGGTGTTCCTGGTCATCGGTAACAGCGTGCGTCTGAGTATTTTCGCCCGTCGCGATACCATCAACGTGCAAAAACTGATTGGCGCAACGGATGGATTTATTCTGCGTCCGTTCTTGTACGGCGGCGCGCTGTTAGGTTTTAGCGGTGCATTTTTATCGCTGATCCTCTCGGAAATTCTGGTGCTGCGCTTATCGTCCGCGGTGACTGAAGTGGCGCAGGTGTTTGGCACTAAGTTCGATCTAACTGGCTTAGGTTTCGATGAATGCCTGCTTCTGCTGCTGGTGGCGTCGATGAGCGGCTGGCTGGCGGCATGGATCGCAACTGTGCAACATTTACGTCGATTTACCCCAGAGTAAAATTTTTTTGATATACTTGTTCCCTGCTACGAAGTACCCGTCAGCAGGGGACACGTTCCCACCTCGGTAAGCGTTTCTCCTGCCCAGTTTCATAGCTCTGTCACATTTTGTGTGCAATCTATGCACAGCTTTACAGTGAACTTGTGGATAACATCACTGTCTGAGTTTACTGTGAGTGGTACGGTTTGGCGCTTGACGTGGAGTCAGGTGCAGCATGGTGTAGCAACCTGTACGTTAGTCTCTAAGAGAGGGTTTGAATGACCAAAGAAATGCAAAATTTAGCTTTAGCCCCTGTTGGTAACCTGGAATCTTATATCCGGGCCGCTAACTCCTGGCCGATGTTGACGGCTGAGGAAGAGAAGGAGCTGGCTGAAAAGCTGCATTACCAGGGCGATCTGGAAGCAGCGAAAAGGCTGATCCTGTCTCACCTGCGCTTTGTTGTTCATATCGCTCGTAATTACTCGGGCTATGGCTTGCCGCAGGCTGACCTGATTCAGGAAGGTAATATCGGCCTGATGAAGGCTGTGCGCCGCTTTAACCCTGAAGTGGGTGTCCGTCTGGTGTCGTTCGCCGTGCACTGGATTAAAGCTGAAATTCACGAATACGTGCTGCGTAACTGGCGTATTGTGAAAGTGGCTACCACCAAAGCACAACGTAAGTTGTTCTTTAACCTGCGCAAAACGAAGCAGCGCTTGGGTTGGTTCAACCAGGACGAAGTGGAAATGGTTGCCAACGAGCTGGGTGTTTCCAGCAAAGATGTCCGTGAAATGGAATCTCGCATGGCGGCGCAGGACATGACGTTTGACATGGGCAACGACGACGATTCTGACAGCGCGCCAATGGCTCCAGTGCTGTTCTTGCAGGATAAGTCATCTAACTTTGCCGACGGCATTGAAGACGACAACTGGGAATCGCATGCGGCTGATAAACTCAGCGACGCCATGTTGGGTCTGGACGAGCGCAGCCAGGATATTATCCGCGCCCGCTGGCTCGACGAAGAGAACAAAAGCACGCTGCAAGAACTGGCCGATCGCTACGGCGTTTCCGCAGAGCGTGTGCGTCAGCTGGAAAAAAATGCGATGAAAAAACTGCGCATGGCTATCGAAGCGTAAGTTACTCAGCAAGATACAAAAAAACCGCCTTTCGGGGCGGTTTTTTTATGCCTGTCACTTTCCTGTTCATCTTGTGAAAAAATTGTTATTCCAAAAACCGCAAATTCGGGTATGTTTTTAGCACTGGATGCGGTGAAGGCACACGCGGTATTCGTAAATCAAAAATAAAATCGTGCCAAAACAACACAACAAATACCAATCACAACAAGAATGGGGATCCTCAGGATGAAAATGACGGGCAAAGCGTTATTGGCTGGTTGTATTGCACTTGCGATGAGCAACGCAGCATTTGCTAAGGATATCAAAGTCGCGGTCGTAGGGGCGATGTCTGGCCCGGTTGCACAATATGGCGACCAGGAATTTACCGGTGCAGAACAAGCGGTTGCCGATATTAATGCCAAAGGCGGCATCAAAGGCGACAAACTGGTTATCACGAAATATGACGATGCGTGTGACCCAAAACAAGCCGTAGCGGTTGCCAACAAAGTGGTTAACGATGGCGTCAAATACGTTATCGGCCACCTCTGTTCTTCTTCCACTCAGCCTGCGTCTGACATCTACGAAGACGAAGGTATTCTGATGATCACCCCTGCGGCAACTGCTCCAGAGCTGACCGCGCGTGGTTACAAACTGACAATGCGTACCACTGGCCTGGACTCAGACCAGGGTCCAACCGCGGCAAAATACATCCTTGATCATGTAAAACCGAAAAACATCGCGGTGATTCATGACAAACAACAGTACGGCGAAGGCCTGGCGCGCTCCGTTCAGGACAACCTGAAAAAAGGCGGCGCGAACGTAGTGTTCTTTGACGGTATCACCGCAGGCGAGAAAGATTTCTCCACGCTGGTGGCGCGTCTGAAGAAAGAAAACATCGACTTCGTATACTACGGTGGCTACCACCCGGAAATGGGCCAGATCCTGCGCCAGTCACGTGCTGCGGGTCTGAAAACTCAGTTCATGGGGCCAGAAGGTGTGGCGAACGTCTCTTTGTCTAACATTGCCGGCGAATCTGCGGAAGGGCTGTTAGTGACTAAGCCGAAGAACTATGACCAGGTTCCTGCTAACAAACCTGTTGTCGATGCCATCAAAGCGAAGAAACAAGATCCAAGCGGGGCGTTTGTCTGGACCACCTACGCTGCGCTGCAATCACTGGCGGCGGGTCTGAACAAGTCAGAAGATCCTGCTGAAATTGCTAAATATCTGAAAGGCGCAATGGTGGAAACCGTAATGGGGCCGTTGAGCTGGGATGAGAAGGGCGATCTGAAAGGCTTCGAGTTTGGCGTGTTTACCTGGCATGCCAACGGTACAGCGACAGACGCCAAGTAAAGTGTCGTGAACAAATGACCCCCTCCCAGCCTCCCCCTTGTCAGGTGGAGGAGTTAACTGCTCCCTCCCCTTATCAGGTGGAGGGGTTAACTGCTCTCTCCCCTTGTCAGGGAGGAGTTAAATGCTCCCTCCCCTGGAAAGGGGAGGGTTGGGGTGGGGTCCGAACCGGGTTCTGGCGACAACTTACCAGTGCCTTAATTCTTCCTCCAGCCACCATCCCGCGCTTCAAACCCAACCGCCAGCATAAACGCTGTCATAACCGCGCGGTCTTCCACGCCGACATCTGCCATCCACCACCCGGTAATCTCCGGATTATCACGAATCACTTCTTCTACTAAATACTGCCCTACGCCACGGCGACGGGTAATTTCGCGTACCCGTAGCGAATCCAACGCGCCTTGCGTATCGGCAAGCGTAACGCGAACCGCGCCCAACAGCCTGTCGTTAAATTTTGCGGCGTAAATTCGGTGAGTATCACTAAGTGCGAGTGAGGCGCTGGAATATTCCGGCCAGATCTTAGCAAGATCGATCTCATCCTGAGCACTACACTCAAACAGACGAATGATGGTGAGTTTCATAAGCGAGCTAACCAAAAAGCGGGAAAACCCCGAGTGTAACCAATTTATTTGCGTCAGACGCTTTATCTTTTATCTGCCATAAACCAGGTGATTAGTTTTTGTGGAAAACATAACCCAGTTCTATCAGCGTCAGATTGAAAGTTGTTCAGTATAAAACCCTAAAACCTAGTGATTTATTCCGCTCTTTGTATCGCTATTTTATGCTGAAAAAGCTGCTTTTTTTTGTTTAACTCTTAGCAAATACAGAATAATATCTTTGCTTAATAGCCTGAAAAATAGAGAGTTTAGCCTTAAAAATTGTAAATTTTAGCGCTAAGCCCTTAAAGGCACTCATAAAAATGGTTAAAGGTTAAAAAATGCTCAGTGCGCTTTTTAACCATAATAAAACCACAAAAATCACGAACAGGAATGGGATCTATGAAAATGAACGCGAAGACATTACTCGCCGGGATCGTTGCTTTGGCGGTGTCTCACGCGGCAACCGCGGCAGATATCAAAGTTGCGGTTGTTGGTGCCATGTCGGGTCCGGTTGCGCAGTGGGGTGACATGGAATTCAACGGCGCACGTCAGGCAATCAAAGACATCAACGCCAAAGGCGGTATCAAAGGCGACAAATTGGTTGCGGTTGAATACGACGACGCTTGTGATCCAAAACAAGCTGTAGCGGTCGCCAACAAAATCGTTAACGACGGTGTGCGCTATGTTATCGGCCACCTGTGCTCTTCTTCTACTCAGCCTGCGTCTGACATCTACGAAGATGAAGGCATCCTGATGATCACCCCTGGCGCTACTAACCCAGAGCTGACAAGCCGTGGCTACAAAATGATTATGCGCACCGCAGGCCTGGACTCCTCCCAGGGCCCAACCGCGTCTAAATACATTCTTGAGCACGTTAAGCCGCAGCGTATCGCGATCATTCATGACAAACAGCAGTACGGCGAAGGTCTTGCGCGTTCTGTGCAAGACGGCCTGAAAAAAGCGGGTGCGAATATCGTCTTCTTCGACGGTATCACCGCAGGCGATAAAGACTTCTCTACGCTGGTTGCGCGTCTGCAAAAAGAAAATATCGATTTCGCCTACTACGGTGGCTACTACCCGGAAATGGGCCAGATCCTGCGCCAGGCGCGTGCTGTCGGCCTGAAAACGCAGTTCATGGGCCCGGAAGGCGTAGGTAACGCCTCTCTGTCCAACATTGCGGGTGCGGCGGGCGAAGGCATGTTAGTGACAATGCCAAAACGCTATGACCAGGACCCGGCGAACAAAGCTATCGTTGACGAACTGAAAGCACAGAAAAAAGATCCAAGTGGCCCATATGTGTGGATCACTTACGCAGCCGTGCAATCTCTGGCAACAGCCCTTGAGCGCAGCGGCAGCGAAGAACCCGCTGATTTAGTAAAAGATTTGAAAGCAAACGGTGCGAAAACCGTGATTGGGCCGCTGAACTGGGATGAGAAAGGCGATCTGAAGGGATTTGAATTTGGTGTCTTCCAGTGGCATGCCGACGGCTCCTCTTCTGTAGCTAAATAAGTAGAACCGGCAGTTCTGGGTCACCCTTCCTCTCCGGCGGCTATGCGTCGGAGAGGGTATAAATAAGGTTATTGTATGTCCGAGCAGTTCCTCTACTTCCTGCAACAGATGTTTAACGGCGTCACGCTGGGCAGTACTTACGCGCTGATTGCCATCGGTTACACCATGGTTTACGGCATTATCGGCATGATCAACTTCGCCCATGGCGAGGTGTATATGATCGGCAGCTACGTCTCGTTTATGATCATCGCAGCGCTGATGATGTTAGGCATTGATGTGGGCTGGATGCTGGTGGGAGCCGGTTTCATTGGCGCAATAATCATCGCAAGTGCCTACGGCTGGAGTATCGAACGCGTGGCCTACAAGCCGGTGCGTAACTCTAAACGCCTGATTGCCCTGATCTCTGCCATCGGGATGTCCATCTTCTTGCAAAACTACGTCAGCCTTACTGAAGGTTCGCGCGATATCGCACTGCCGAGCCTGTTCAACGGCCAGTGGGTCGTGGGGGCCAGCGAAAGTTTCACGGCAACCATTACGACTATGCAGTTGGTCATTTGGGTCGTGACGTTCCTGGCCATGCTGGCGTTGACGCTGTTCATTCGCTACTCCCGCATGGGGCGCGCTTGCCGTGCCTGTGCAGAAGATTTGAAAATGGCGAGCCTGCTCGGGATTAATACCGACCGCGTTATCTCTCTGACGTTTGTGATTGGTGCGGCAATGGCCGCCGTTGCGGGCGTCTTGCTCGGCCAGTTCTACGGCGTTATCAACCCATACATCGGCTTTATGGCAGGTATGAAGGCCTTTACCGCAGCGGTTCTCGGCGGCATTGGCAGCATCCCTGGTGCGATGATTGGCGGCCTGATTCTGGGCGTGGCAGAAGCGCTGACCTCGGCGTATCTGAGCACTGAATATAAAGATGTTGTCTCCTTTGCACTGCTCATCGTGGTTCTGTTGGTGATGCCAACCGGTATCCTGGGCCGTCCGGAGGTAGAAAAAGTATGAAACCGATGCATGTTGTTTTTGCGCTGCTTTCGGCGGCGATCTTTTTCGTGCTGGCGGGCGTCTTTATGGGCGTGCAGCTCAGCCTCGACGGGACGAAACTTGTTGTAAACAGCGCTGAATCCGTGCGCTGGGAATGGGTTCTGATTGGTACGGCGATTGTTTTCGTCTTCCAGTTATTGCGCCCTGCATTCCAGAAAGGCATGAAAAAAGTCTCCGGGCCGAAGTTTGTTCTGCCTGCGTTAGACGGTTCTACGCCGAAACAAAAGCTGTTCCTGCTGGCTTTGTTAGTGCTGGCCGTTGCCTGGCCGTTTATGGTTTCGCGCGGTACGGTAGATATCGCCACGCTGACCATGATCTACATTATTCTCGGTCTTGGCTTAAACGTTGTGGTGGGTTTGTCCGGCTTGCTGGTTCTGGGCTACGGCGGTTTCTACGCCATCGGCGCTTATACCTTCGCGCTGCTTAATCACTATTACGGCCTTGGATTCTGGACTTGCTTGCCGATTGCAGGCCTGGTTTCTGCGGCGGCGGGCTTCCTGCTTGGCTTCCCGGTGCTGCGTTTGCGCGGTGACTACCTGGCGATTGTGACGCTCGGCTTCGGGGAAATCGTGCGTATTCTGCTGCTCAACAACACCGAAATTACCGGTGGCCCGAACGGTATCAGCCAGATTCCAAAACCGACGCTGTTTGGTCTGGAGTTCAGCCGTAGCGCCCGTGAAGGGGGCTGGGATACGTTCAGCAACTTCTTTAACGTCGCTTATAACCCGGGCGATCGCATTATCTTCCTGTACCTGGTTGCGCTGCTGCTGGTGGTTCTGTCGCTGTTCGTGATTAACCGCCTGCTGCGTATGCCGCTGGGCCGTGCGTGGGAAGCGCTGCGTGAAGATGAAATCGCCTGCCGCTCGCTGGGCCTGAACCCAACGCGCATCAAACTGACCGCCTTTACTATCAGCGCCGCGTTTGCGGGCTTTGCCGGTACGCTGTTTGCCGCACGCCAGGGCTTTGTCAGCCCGGAATCGTTCACCTTCGCCGAATCAGCATTCGTACTGGCGATTGTGGTGCTGGGCGGAATGGGCTCGCAGTTTGCCGTTATCCTCGCCGCTATTCTGCTGGTGGTGTCGCGCGAATTAATGCGTGACCTGAATGAATACAGCATGTTGGTGCTCGGCGGCTTGATGGTGCTGATGATGATCTGGCGTCCGCAAGGTCTGCTGCCAATGACGCGTCCTCAGTTGAAGCTGAAGAAAGAACAAGTGGAACAAGTCAAAGGAGAGCGGGCATGAGTCAGCCATTGTTATCCGTAAACGGCCTGATGATGCGTTTCGGCGGCCTGCTCGCCGTGAACAACGTTTCCCTGGAGCTGCATCCACAAGAAATCGTCTCGTTAATCGGGCCAAACGGTGCCGGTAAAACGACAGTGTTTAACTGCCTGACCGGTTTCTACAAACCGACAGGCGGCACCATTTTACTGCGCGACCAGCATCTCGAAGGGTTGCCGGGGCAACAAATTGCACGCATGGGCGTGGTGCGTACTTTCCAGCACGTGCGTCTGTTCCGTGAAATGACCGTCATCGAAAACCTGCTGGTTGCTCAGCATATGCAACTGAAAACCGGCGTGTTCTCTGGCCTTCTGAAAACTCCGGGTTTCCGTCGTGCGCAAAGCGAAGCGCTGGACCGTGCGGCAACCTGGCTTGATCGTATTGGTCTGCTTGAGCAGGCTAACCGCCAGGCGAGCAACCTGGCGTATGGCGATCAGCGTCGCCTTGAAATCGCACGCTGCATGGTGACGCAGCCAGAAATCCTGATGCTGGACGAACCCGCCGCAGGCCTTAACCCGAAAGAAACGCATGAGCTTGATGAGCTGATCATGGAGCTGCGTAACCATCACAACACCACCGTGCTGTTAATCGAGCATGATATGAAACTGGTGATGGGCATTTCTGACCGGATCTACGTTGTGAACCAGGGAACCCCGTTGGCAAACGGTACGCCGGAGCAAATCCGCAATAACCCTGACGTAATCCGCGCCTATCTGGGAGAGGCATAAGATGGAAAATATCATGTTGTCCTTTGACCATGTGAGCGCTCATTACGGCAAAATCCAGGCGCTTCACGAGGTCAGCTTGCATATCAAACAGGGCGAAATCGTCACCCTGATTGGCGCGAACGGTGCAGGTAAAACCACGCTGCTCGGCACCTTGTGCGGCGACCCGCGCGCGTCCAGCGGCAAGATTACCTTCGATGGCAAAGACATTACCGACTGGCACACCGCGCGCATAATGCGTGAAGCGGTCGCGATTGTGCCGGAAGGCCGCCGCGTGTTTTCGCGTATGACCGTGGAAGAAAACCTGGCGATGGGCGGCTTCTTTGCCGAGCGCGACCAGTATCATGAGCGCATTAAACGCGTTTACGATCTGTTCCCGCGTCTGCATGAACGCCGTATTCAACGGGCGGGCACGATGTCCGGCGGTGAGCAGCAAATGCTGGCGATTGGCCGTGCGCTGATGAGCCAGCCGCGTCTGCTGCTGTTAGACGAACCGTCGCTCGGTCTTGCGCCGATTATCATCCAGCAGATTTTCGACACCATCGAACAACTGCGCAGCGAAGGCATGACCATCTTCCTGGTCGAGCAAAACGCCAACCAGGCGCTGAAACTCGCTGACCGCGGCTATGTGCTGGAAAACGGCCACGTGGTGCTGGAAGACACTGGCGACGCGTTGTTAGCTAATGAAGCGGTGCGTAGCGCCTATCTGGGCGGCTAATTTTACCTGCGGCGGATGGCGCTGCGCTTAACCGCCCTACGGTAGGTCGGATAAGCGTAAGCGCCATCCGACACTACAACATTCAATCTCACTGTCACCCCCTCGTCACGATCCTGTCACCTCTCGGTTATTTTTCTGTCATACGCGCATGTCATGTTTTGATGCGAACAAAAACGCGTATTTTCGCGCAGCTTAAATGCCTCATAACTAGAGAGATAAGACATGACTGCATCGTTACGACGTACTGCACTTTGCCTTGCGCTTGGATGCGTACTTAGCAGCAACGCCATCGCCGCCACCTCCATTCCATTCTGGCATTCCATGGAAGGCGAACTGGGTAAAGAGGTCGACTCCCTGGCTCAGCGCTTCAACCAGACGCATCCTGACTACCAAATTGTTCCGGTTTATAAAGGTAACTACGAACAAAACCTGGCGGCAGGGATCGCGGCTTTCCGCTCGGGCAACGCACCGGCTATTTTGCAGGTTTACGAAGTGGGCACCGCAACCATGATGGCTTCTAAAGCGATCAAACCGGTGTATGAAGTGTTTAGCGATGCGGGCATTAAGTTCGATGAATCTCAGTTTGTGCCGACGGTTTCCGGGTATTACACCGATGCGAAAACCGGGCATTTGCTCTCGCAGCCGTTCAACAGTTCTACTCCGGTGCTGTATTACAACAAAGACGCCTTCAAGAAAGCCGGGCTTGACCCTGAGCAGCCGCCAAAAACCTGGCAGGACCTGGCTGAGTACACCGCCAAACTTAAAGCTGCGGGCATGAAATGCGGTTATGCCAGCGGCTGGCAGGGCTGGATTCAAATCGAAAACTTCAGCGCATGGAACGGCCTGCCGGTAGCCACCAAAAACAACGGCTTCGATGGCACCGACGCAGTTCTGGAATTTAATAAACCCGAGCAGGTAAAACATATCGCCCTGCTGGAAGCGCTGAATAAGAAAGGCGATTTCAGCTACTTTGGCCGTAAAGACGAATCCACCGAGAAGTTCTATAACGGCGACTGCGCGATCACTACCGCGTCTTCTGGCTCGCTGGCTGATATTCGCCACTATGCCAAATTCAACTACGGCGTGGGCATGATGCCTTACGACTCGACCATTCCGAATGCGCCACAAAACGCCATTATAGGCGGGGCAAGTCTGTGGGTGATGCAGGGTAAAGACGCGGCGACTTACAAAGGCGTGGCTGAATTTATGCAGTTCCTCGCACAGCCAGAAATCGCCGCCGAATGGCACCAGAAAACCGGCTATCTGCCTATCACCAAAGCGGCTTACGACCTGACGCGGGAGCAAGGCTTCTACGAGAAAAACCCAGGTGCGGATATTGCCACGCGCCAGATGCTGAACAAGCCGCCGTTGCCGTTCACCAAAGGTCTGCGCCTGGGCAATATGCCGCAGATTCGCACCATTGTGGATGAAGAGCTGGAATCGGTCTGGACCGGCAAGAAAACCCCGCAGCAGGCGTTAGATAGCGCGGTTGAGCGTGGGAACCAGCTTCTACGCCGTTTTGAGCAATCGACGAAGTCGTAAAACCTTACCATCGCCTTAACCCCCTCCCAGCCTCCCCCTTGCCAGGGGGAGGAGTTAAAGCTCCCTCCCCTGAAAAGGGGAGGGTTGGGGTGGGGTCGTCCAGAGTCACCTATAAGAGCAATACTATGTCATCATCTCGCCCGGTGTTCCGTTCTGGCTGGCTGCCGTATGCGCTAGTCCTGCCGCAACTGATTATCACCATTATCTTTTTCATCTGGCCTGCGGGCGAAGCGCTGTGGTATTCGCTGCAAAACGTCGATCCTTTTGGGCTTTCCAGTACCTTTGTTGGGCTCGATAACTTCAAACAACTTTTCCACGACAGCTACTACCTCGACTCTTTCTACACCACGTTAATTTTCAGTGGATTAGTCGCGGGGAGCGGTTTGCTGGTGTCGCTGTTTTTCGCCGCGCTGACGGATTACGTCATTCGTGGCAGCCGTTTATATCAAACACTCATGCTGCTGCCTTATGCCGTTGCGCCAGCGATTGCCGCCGTACTGTGGATTTTCCTGTTTAACCCCGGACGCGGGCTGATAACGCATGTACTTGAGCAATTTGGCTACCACTGGAACCACGCGCAAAACAGCGGCCAGGCGATGTTCCTGGTGGTGTTCGCCTCCGTGTGGAAGCAAATCAGCTACAACTTCTTATTCTTTTTTGCAGCCTTGCAATCCATTCCGCGCTCGCTGGTTGAAGCCGCTTCTATCGACGGCGCAGGCCCGATCCGCCGCTTCTTCCGTTTATCGCTGCCGCTGATTGCGCCGGTGAGTTTCTTCCTGCTGGTGGTGAACCTGGTGTACGCCTTTTTCGATACTTTCCCGGTTATCGACGCGGCAACGGGCGGTGGCCCTGTGCAGGCGACCACCACACTTATCTACAAAATTTATCGCGAAGGTTTTGCCGGGCTTGACCTTTCCGCCTCGGCGGCGCAGTCCGTCGTGCTGATGTTCTTAGTGATAATCCTGACCGTGGTTCAGTTTCGTTTCGTGGAACGTAAGGTGCGCTACCAATGATTGAGAACCGCCGCGGGCTGACGATTTTCAGCCATACGATGCTCATCCTTGGCATCATCGTGATTTTGTTCCCGCTGTATGTCGCGTTTGTCGCAGCGACGCTGGATAACGAAGCCGTCTTTCAGACGCCAATGACGCTGATTCCCGGCACGCACCTGCTGGAAAATATGGCGTATATCTGGACGCACGGCGTGGGGGCGAACAGCGCGCCGTTCGGCCTGATGCTATTCAACAGTTTCGTGATGGCACTGGTAATCACCACCGGCAAAATCACGGTTTCGATGCTCTCCGCATTCGCCATCGTCTGGTTCCGCTTTCCGCTGCGTAACCTCTTCTTCTGGATGATTTTTATCACCCTGATGCTGCCGGTCGAAGTGCGAATTTTTCCAACGGTCGAGGTTATCGCCAATCTCAAAATGCTCGACAGCTACACCGGTTTAACGCTGCCGTTAATGGCTTCGGCGACCGCCACGTTTTTATTCCGCCAGTTCTTTATGACGCTGCCCGATGAGTTAATGGAAGCGGCACGCATCGACGGCGCATCGCCCATGCGTTTCTTCCGCGACATCGTGCTGCCGCTTTCAAAAACTAATTTGGCAGCGCTGTTCGTTATCACCTTTATCTACGGCTGGAACCAGTATCTGTGGCCGCTGCTGATTATCAGCGACGTAAACCTCGGCACGGCGGTGGCGGGCATCAAAGGCATGATGTCTTCTGGCGAAGGCAGCACTCAGTGGAACCAGGTGATGGCGGCCATGTTGCTGACCCTGATTCCTCCGGTAATTATCGTTTTAGTAATGCAACGCGCGTTTGTGCGTGGCCTGGTTGATAGTGAGAAATAACCCATGGCAGGACTGAAGTTACAGGCAGTAAGTAAGAGTTGGGATAACAAAACTCAGGTCATTCAACCGCTGACGCTGGATGTGGCCGACGGTGAATTTATCGTGATGGTGGGCCCGTCGGGCTGCGGTAAATCTACGCTGCTGCGCATGGTTGCCGGGCTTGAACGCGTCACCAGCGGTGATATCTGGATTGACCGCAAGCGAGTCACAGAGATGGAACCGAAAGAGCGCGGAATTGCGATGGTGTTCCAGAACTACGCACTTTATCCGCACATGAGCGTGGAGGAGAACATGGCGTGGGGCCTGAAAATTCGCGGTATGGGGAAAGGGCATATCCAGCAGAAAGTGGCGGAAGCGGCACGGATTCTGGAACTTGATGGCTTGCTCAAACGCCGCCCACGCGAACTTTCCGGTGGCCAACGTCAGCGCGTGGCGATGGGCCGCGCCATCGTGCGCGATCCGGCGGTTTTCCTGTTCGATGAACCGCTATCAAACCTTGATGCCAAGCTGCGCGTGCAGATGCGCCTGGAGTTACAGCAGTTGCATCGCCGCCTGAAAACCACGAGCTTGTACGTCACGCACGATCAGGTCGAAGCGATGACGCTGGCGCAGCGCGTGATGGTGATGAACAAAGGTGTCGCCGAGCAAATAGGGACGCCGGTTGAAGTCTACGAGCGCCCGGCCAGCCGCTTTGTCGCCAGTTTTATCGGCTCACCCGCCATGAACCTGCTGGAAGGCAAAATCAGCGCCGACGGTACGCGTTTCGAGCTTGCAGGCGGAATGGCGCTGCCGCTGGGAAGCGCACAAAATTTACATCGGAGCCGCGCGGTCACGCTGGGTATCCGCCCGGAACATATTGCGCTAAGCTCACAAACCGCAGGCGGCGTGCCATTTATGGTGGATACGCTGGAGATGCTCGGCGCGGATAATCTGGTGCACGGGCGTTGGGGCGAGCAAAAAATGGTGGTGCGTCTGGCGCATCAGGAACGCCCGCAACCCGGCAGCACGCTTTGGCTGCATCTGCCTGAAAATCATCTACATTTCTTTGATAAAGAAAATGGACAACGTTTATGAGTAACTGGCCTTACCCGAAAGTCGCTGCGCATCGCGGCGGTGGCAAACTGGCACCGGAAAACACCCTGGCAGCGATTGACGTCGGTGCGCGTTACGGCCACACCATGATTGAGTTTGACGCCAAACTTTCAAAAGACGGGCAAATTTTCTTGCTGCACGACGACACGCTGGAGCGCACCAGCAACGGCTGGGGAATTGCCGGTGATTTACCGTGGGATAAATTGCTCAGCGTTGATGCCGGAAGCTGGTTTAGCCGTGACTTTAAAGGCGAACCGCTGCCGCTGCTTTCGCAGGTCGCCGCGCGTTGTAAACAGCACGGCATGATGGCGAATATCGAAATTAAACCGACGACCGGCACCGATATGGAAACCGGCAAAGTTATCGCCCTGGCGGCTCGGGAATTATGGTTCGGGCAAACCGCGCCATTACTCTCATCATTTTCTATCGAAGCGCTGGAAGCCGCACAGCTTGCCGTTCCGGAATTACCGCGTGGATTATTGCTCGATGAATGGCGTGACGACTGGCGCGATCTGACGACTCGCCTGGGCTGCGTTTCTATTCACTTGAATCATAAATTGCTGGATGAATCTCGCGTGCGGGAGCTGAAAGCGGCGGGCTTATATATTCTGGTTTATACCGTGAATATTCCCCAACGAGCAGCCACCCTGCTGCGCTGGGGAGTTGATACGATTTGCACCGACAGGATTGATGAGATCGGGCCCGGTTTTACCGCGTGATTGCATCGGGTGGTAAATGTCGGGTGGCGCTAGCGCTTACCCGACCTACAACGGCTGCTCCCTCCCCTGGAAAGGGGAGGGCTGGGGTGGGGTCTGAACCGGGTGCTTGCCCAGCCGTTGTAGGCTAAGGGGAAAATCTTTAAGGCCCAATCGTCTTCAGCGGAATATTCGGCTGTAACGGTGCCGAATGACTATTCTGATTAAGCATACTGCCATTGGTTTTCGGTTGCAGCATGTGATCCTGCCCCGTGCCAGTGCCGCTATTATTTAGCATGCCACCATTGTTATTCGGTAATACCTGCTGCGACCCGACATCTAATTCATTCGGTAACGCCCTTTTCACTTTGAAAACATCCTGCTGCGAATTGTTATTTATCTGCGATTCCAGGTGCTGCTGCTGTACGCGTGTTTGCGTTTGTAACTGCTGATTTAACATCCCTTTTTGCTGTGTCTGCTGAGTTTGCATCTGCTGCTGCATCCGTTGCTGACTGGGGATCTGGTAATCCGGTTGGTTGGGATTATTCAGGGTATTAATCGGCTGCGCCAAACAGGTCAATGGCAGCAGGGCCGCCAGTAATAATATTTTTTTCATCTTCATTTCCTCCAGTGGGGGATCTATTAAGTTTAATCCTTTTCTATCCATATGAAGATTATTTAGGAATTGTGGACCAGGCTTATTGGGCGATTGACCTCATTGAAAAATGGAGAAAATAACGATGAAGCAGTGGAAAACAACTCGTCTGGAAATTCTGCGCTGGATGACCGTTCCCGCGCTAATGATAGGACTGTGCCTCTCGGTGAGTGCCGCGCCACCGCCGGTTGCGGCTCCGGCTCCCGTATCCTACGGCGTGGAAGCGGATGTGTTTCACCCGGTACGTGCTGAAAACGGCATGGTTGCCTCGCAAGATTCACTCGCCACACAAGTGGGCGTCGATATTCTAAAACAAGGTGGGAATGCCGTTGATGCTGCCGTTGCCGTGGGCTTTGCGCTGGCGGTGACACACCCGCAGGCGGGGAATATTGGCGGCGGCGGTTTCATGATGCTGCGTACCAAAGACGGTAAAACCACCGCCATTGATTTCCGGGAAATGGCTCCAGAAAAAGCCACGCGCGATATGTTCCTGGATGCGCAGGGCAACGCCGACAGTAAAAAATCCCTCACTTCTCATCTGGCATCCGGCACGCCAGGAACGGTCGCTGGTTTCTCGATGGCGCTGGAAAAATACGGTACGCTGCCGCTCAACAAAGTTATCCAACCGGCAATCAAACTGGCGCAGGACGGATTTACCGTCAACGATGCGCTGGCTGAAGACCTGAAAGTCTACGGCGCGGAAGTGCTTCCAAATCACCCAAACAGCAAAGCTATTTTCTGGAAAGCAGACGGCGAGCCGCTGCAAAAGGGCGACAAACTGGTGCAAACCAACCTCGCCAAAAGCCTGGAGATGATTGCTGAGATTGGCCCGGATGCTTTCTATAAAGGGACGATTGCCGACCAAATCGCCGAAGAGATGGCAAAAAACGGCGGGCTGATTAGCAAGGCCGATCTGGCGAATTACAAAGCCGTTGAACGTGCGCCAATTAGCGGTGATTACCGTGGCTACCAGATTTTCTCCATGCCGCCACCGTCATCAGGCGGTATCCATATCGTTGAAATCCTGAATATTCTGGAAAACTTCGATCTCGCCAAATACGGCTTTGGTAGCGCCGATGCCATGCAGCTAACCGCTGAAGCTGAGAAATATGCCTATGCCGACCGCTCGGAATATCTTGGCGACCCAGACTTTGTGAAAGTGCCGTGGCAGGCGCTGACGGACAAAGCGTACGCCAAATCTCTGGCGGATAAGATCGACATTAACAAAGCGCGCCCGTCGAGCGAAATCAAGCCGGGCAACCTCGCGCCGTATGAAAGTAACCAGACCACGCATTTCTCGGTGGTGGATAAAGACGGTAACGCCGTGGCGGTGACTTACACACTGAATACTGTGTTCGGGACAGGTATTGTGGCGGGTAACACCGGTATTCTGATGAATAACCAAATGGATGATTTCTCAGCCAAACCTGGCGTGCCGAACGTTTACGGATTGGTGGGCGGCGATGCAAACGCCGTCGGGCCACACAAGCGCCCGCTTTCGTCGATGTCGCCAACGATTGTGGTGAAAGACGGTAAAACCTGGCTGGTGACTGGCAGCCCAGGCGGGAGCCGAATTATCACGACCGTGCTGCAAATGGTGATGAACACTATCGATTACGGCATGAACGTCGCCGAAGCGACCAACGCGCCGCGTTTCCATCATCAATGGTTGCCGGACGAGTTAAGAGTCGAAAAGGGCTTTAGCCCGGATACGCTCAAATTATTGAAAGATAAAGGGCAAAAGGTGGAAGTTAAAGAGGCGATGGGCAGCACGCAGAGCATTATGATCGGGCCGGATGGCGCATTGTACGGTGCGTCAGATCCGCGTTCGGTGGATGATTTGACGGCGGGATTCTAAATAATTCGGTGGATGGCGCTTGCGCTTATCCACCCTACAAATCAGAGTCGTAGGGCGGATAAGCGCAAGCGCCATCCGCCTTCTTACTCCAAATTACACCGGTCTAAACCGCGCCATAAAATACGCATCCACAAGCTGCCCGTTTCGCAGCGCATAATTCTTCCCGGTGCCTTCAATTTCGAAACCGAATTTACGGTAAACCGTAACGCCAGGTTCGTTATCGACAAATACCGTCAGCTCAATACGCTCGATGCGCAGCCAGTTGTCGCATAAATCCACCATCGCTTGCATTAGCGCGCTGGCGACGCCGCGGTTACGGTACTGCCCGCAAACGCTCAGGCCGAAAGTCGCAACGTGGCTGCGACGTGGGTTTGGCTCGACCGACAAGACAAGATGCCCGGCAACCACATCATTAATGCACGCCACCAGATGTTTAAGGCCAGCGGGCGGATTTTGCATACGTTCTTGCCACATTTCGAGAGAAGGATGAGGAATTTGTAGCGTGTTGTGATAAACCTCCGGTTGGGCATTAATCTGACGTAACGCATCCAGATCTCTTAATTCCGCGTGGCGTATCACTATCTCGCTCATTCCTTTTTCCTCAATTGGTTAAGTAACCCCTTCAACATCATTGACTTTGTAGTATTCGTCAACTGCCAATTTTTTCTAAAAAAAAGTAGACAAGTGCGAATGATAATGATTATTATTGCCATGCGTTCAGGGGAGACCCCTACGGAGACATCCTGAAAGCACGACATTGCTCACATTGCTTCCAGTATTACTTTAGCCAGCCTAGCGCTGGCTTTTTTTTTGCCCTTTCGGTGGATGGCGCTTTCGCTTATCCACCCTACGAAGGGGGTAAGGTAATGGTAGGGCGGATAAACGAAGTGCCATCCGCCGGAATTTGCAGTAGGGTAAATACCATTCAAAATCAAAAAGGATGAAGCAATGACCCTACACTGCGCTTTTATAGGTTTTGGCAAAAGCACCACCCGTTACCACCTCCCTTACGTACTGGTTCGTAAAGATAAATTCCACGTTGCCCATATTTTCCGTCGCCATGAAAAGCCCGAAATCGAGCAGCAGCCGGAATATAGCCACATTCATTTCACCAGCGATTTAGACGAAGTCCTGAACGATCCGCAGGTGAAACTGGTGGTGGTTTGTACCCATGCCGACAGCCATTTCGAATACGCGAAACGGGCGCTGGAAGCGGGTAAAAATGTGCTGGTGGAAAAGCCCTTTACCCCGACGCTTGCCGAAGCTAAAGAGCTGTTTGAACTGGCAAGATCCAAGGGCCTGACCGTCACGCCTTACCAGAACCGCCGTTTCGACTCCTGTTTCTTGACGATGAAAAAAGCCATCGAAAGCGGGAAGCTGGGTGAAATTGTTGAGATAGAAAGCCACTTTGATATGTATCGCCCGGTTGCAGAAACTAAACCTGGTTTACCGGCGGATGGCGCATTTTATGGCCTTGGCGTGCACACCATGGACCAAATTATTTCGCTATTTGGCCGCCCGGATCACGTCGCTTACGACATTCGTAGCGTGCGCAATAAAGCCAATCCGGATGACACTTTCGAAGCGCAGCTTTTCTATGGCGATATGAAAGCCATTGTCAAAACCAGCCACCTGGTGAAAATTGACTACCCGAAATTCCAGGTTCACGGCACCAAAGGGTCATTCATTAAGTACGGTATCGATCAGCAAGAAACCAGCCTGAAAGCGTATATCATGCCGGGTGAACCGGGATTTGCGGCAGACAGCAGCGTAGGTGTGCTTGAGTATGTGAACGACGCTGGCGAAACGGTGCGTGAAGAGTTGAAACCGGAAACGGGTGATTATGGCCGCGTGTATGACGCGCTGTACGAAACCATTCTGAACGGCAAGCCTAATTACGTCAGAGAAATTGAAGCTTTCACCAACCTTGAGATCCTCGAACGTGGTTTCGAGCAGGCTTCTCCATCAACGGTAACCCTCGCCTGACCTGAAAAATGACGCCGCTGACTCATTCATATTTTTTGAACAGAGGCGTCAATTTTCACCCTCTATGATCATTTCCGATTCGGGTCCACACTTAGCCCCATCAAACGAATGCGGAGAAATGAAAATGATCTTTTTAAGAAAAGCTGAAGAACGTGGTCACGCGAATCATGGCTGGTTGGATAGCTGGCATACCTTCTCTTTCGCTAATTATTACGATGCCAATTTCATGGGTTTCTCGGCATTACGTGTGATTAACGAAGACGTGGTGGAAGCTGGTGAAGGTTTTGGTACCCATCCGCACAAAGATATGGAAATCCTGACCTATGTGCTGGAAGGCGCGGTTGCGCACCGGGACAGCATGGGCAACGAAGAAAAAGTGCCTGCGGGCGAATTTCAGATTATGAGTGCCGGTACCGGGATTACTCACTCCGAGTACAACCCA
The DNA here is from genome assembly GCF_040786275.1 of Buttiauxella gaviniae. Lineage (NCBI taxonomy): Bacteria > Pseudomonadati > Pseudomonadota > Gammaproteobacteria > Enterobacterales > Enterobacteriaceae > Buttiauxella > Buttiauxella gaviniae. Next base: position 1,728,644 of record NZ_JBFMVT010000002.1, on the reverse strand, counting down.
AGCCAAACCGAGCGCCTGCGTTTGTACCAAATCTGGATCATCCCAGAAAAAACAGGCATCACACCGCGTTACGACCAGCGCCGTTTTGATGCGCCGCAGGGCCGCCAACTGGTGCTTTCACCGGATGCGCGAGACGGTTCATTGAAAGTGAATCAGGATATGGAACTGTCGCGCTGGGCGCTGGCAAAAGACGAGCAATCTGTCTATCAGATCCCGGCAGACCGCCGTATCTGGGTTCAGGTGGTGAAAGGTGAAGTGTCTATCAATGGCACAACGGCCAAAACCAGCGATGCGGTTGCCGTGTGGGATGAACAAGCGATTTCGATTCATGCCAACGAAGCGAGCGAAGTTCTGCTGTTTGATTTACCGCCAGTCTAACATTTTCCAATAGTTACCGGTCACAACCTTCTCCTGAAACAGGGGAAGGTTGTGCTTTGTCCGTGCTAAACTTCGTTGTCGATAGTTAACCCACACAGCTGGACAATGAAAAAGAAAAGACCGGTATTACAGGACGTTGCGGACCGCGTTGGCATAACCAAAATGACGGTCAGTCGCTTTTTGCGAAACCCCGACCAGGTTTCTGCCGCGTTACAGGTAAAAATTGCCGCAGCCCTTGATGAGCTTGGCTACATTCCCAACCGCGCACCAGACATCCTTTCAAATTCGACCAGCCGCGCTATCGGCGTGTTATTGCCCTCGCTGACCAACCAGGTTTTCGCGGAAGTTTTGCGTGGCATTGAAAATGTCATAGATGCTTACGGCTACCAGACTATGCTTGCTCACTACGGCTATAAACCGGAGCTGGAAGAAGAGCGTCTGGAATCCATGCTTTCCTGGAATATTGACGGTCTTATTCTCACCGAACGCACCCATACTCCGCGCACCTTAAAAATGATTGAAGTGGCCGGGATTCCCGTTGTGGAATTAATGGACAGCGTGTCACCGTGTCTCGACATTGCTGTCGGGTTCGATAACTTTGAAGCCGCACGCCAGATGACCGCCGCGATTATTGCGCGTGGCCATCGTCACGTCGCTTATCTTGGCGCGCGTCTCGATGAACGTACCGTGATTAAGAAAAAAGGGTATGAGCAGGCGATGCGTGATGCGGGTCTTGTGCCGTATAGCGTGATGGTTGAAAACTCTTCTTCTTATTCCACCGGTATTGAACTGTTCCGCCAGGCACGCCGTGAATATCCGCAGCTCGACAGTATCTTCTGTACCAACGATGACTTAGCGATTGGGGCGGCGTTTGAATGCCAGCGTCAGGGGCTGAGTATTCCGGGGGATATGGCGATTGCCGGTTTCCACGGGCATGATATCGGCCAGGTCATGGAGCCGCGTCTTGCCAGCGTACTGACGCCGCGTGAACGAATGGGGCGCATTGGGGCTGAGCGTTTACTGGCGAGGATCCGCGGTGAAACCGTCACTCCGCAAATGCTCGACTTAGGTTTTACATTGTCGCCGGGTGGTTCCATTTAACGCGGCTGTTTTTTGATGCAGTTCACACTTACTCACTTTTTAGATTAATGGTTATTGCTTATTCCATAGACTCTACTGACAATGTTACCGATAACAGTTACCCGTAACAATTCTTAATAATATTGTTGGGCCAGTCGGAGCTACGCTATGAGCACTACCAACCATGACCACCATATCTACGTCCTGATGGGCGTCTCTGGCAGCGGTAAATCTGCTGTTGCAGGCGAAGTTGCTCATCAGCTTAAAGCCGCATTCCTCGACGGTGATTTTCTGCATCCCCGCAGCAATATCATGAAAATGGCATCCGGCGAGCCTCTCAACGATGACGACCGTAAACCCTGGCTGCAAGCTTTAAACGACGCGGCTTTCGCCATGCAGCGTACTAACAAAGTTTCCCTGATTGTTTGCTCGGCGCTGAAAAAGGTTTACCGCGACCAACTGCGCGACGGCAATCCGAATCTCTCTTTCATCTACATGAAAGGCGACTTTGAAGTAATTGAAAGCCGCCTGAAAGCACGCAAAGGGCACTTCTTCAAAACGCAGATGCTGGTGACGCAGTTCGAAACGCTGGAAGAGCCAAAATCTGATGAACCGGATGTGCTGGTGGTAAATATCGATCAACCGCTTGAAGGTGTTGTTGCAAGCACGATTGATGTGATTAATAAAGGCCGTGAGCAGTGAGTACATTAACGCTTGTTTTAACAGCGGTGGGCTCGGTTTTACTGCTGTTATTTTTAGTCATGAAGGCGCGAATGCATGCCTTCGTGGCATTGATGGTGGTTTCAATTGGTGCCGGGATATTTTCTGGAATGCCGCTCGATAAAATCGCGGCAACCATGGAAAAAGGCATGGGTGGAACGCTTGGCTTTCTGGCTATCGTCGTCGCACTCGGTGCGATGTTTGGCAAAATCCTTCACGAAACGGGTGCCGTAGACCAAATCGCCGTCAAAATGCTCAAGTCCTTCGGGCATAATCGGGCGCATTATGCGATTGGCGTGGCGGGTTTAATTTGTGCTCTGCCGCTCTTCTTTGAAGTTGCCATTGTCCTGTTGATTAGCGTGGCGTTTTCTATGGCCCGCCACACGGGCACCAACCTCGTTAAGTTGGTAATTCCCTTGTTTGCTGGTGTTGCCGCCGCCGCTGCGTTTTTGTTGCCGGGGCCTGCGCCGATGCTCCTCGCTTCCCAAATGCATGCTGATTTCGGCTGGATGATTCTTCTGGGTATTTGCGCTGCGATCCCAAGCATGATTATTGCCGGGCCGCTGTTCGGTAATTTCATCAGCAAATACGTTGAGCTGCATATTCCGGAAGACATTAGCGAGCCCCATTTAGGCGAGGGCAAACTGCCATCGTTTGGATTCAGCCTGGCGCTGATCCTGCTGCCGCTGGTGCTGGTTGGGATGAAAACCATCGCTGCGCGTTTCGTGACGGAAGGCTCCACGCTGTACGAATGGCTTGAATTTATCGGCCATCCTTTCACCGCGATTCTGGTGGCTTGCCTGGTGGCTATTTATGGCCTTGCGTACCGTCAGGGAATGGCGAAAGAGAAGGTGATGGAAATCTGCGGCCATGCGCTGCAACCGGCGGGCATTATTCTGCTGGTCATTGGCGCAGGTGGCGTGTTCAAGCAGGTGCTGGTCGATTCAGGCGTTGGCCCTGCGTTGGGTGAAGCACTGACCGGCCTGGGGTTACCTATCGCCTTAACCTGCTTCGTGTTAGCGGCAGCGGTTCGTATTATTCAGGGGTCTGCAACGGTTGCCTGCCTGACTGCGGTTGGCCTGGTCATGCCGGTTATCGAACAGCTGAATTATAGCGGTGCGCAAATGGCCGCCCTGTCGATTTGTATTGCGGGTGGCTCCATTGTCGTTAGCCATGTAAACGACGCTGGTTTCTGGCTATTTGGTAAGTTTACCGGTGCGACCGAAGCGCAAACCCTAAAAACTTGGACCATGATGGAAACGATTCTCGGCACTACGGGTGCCGTGGTCGGCATGATCGCCTTTTCGCTCTTATCCTAGAAGGGACGTTCGCTCTGGTCATTTGCCAGAGCGAACTGTCAAAACTCACGACATCAACGGCAACAACTGCTGATAAATCTGGTTAAACACTTTGCGGCGAGATGTGTAGACTTCGTGACGGGTCATATCGGGTTGATGGCGTTGTTCAAGCGGCAACTGCGGAAGCAGCGCTTGCAACGGTTTTTCCGGAGACATTGCGATTTGGGCCAGACGAGCAGCACCAAGCGCCGGGCCCACGTCGCCCCCGGTGCGATAATCCAGCGTCTGCCCGCTTATATCTGCCAGCATTTGCCGCCAGTACGGGCTACGCGCTCCGCCACCGATTAGCGTCACGCTTTGTGGTGTCACACCGCAGGAATGCACCACATCCATCCCATCCGCTAATGCATAACCCACGCCTTCCAGCACCGCACGAGCGAGTTCGGCGGGCCCATGCTGATGGGTTAAGCCAAAGAAAACGCCTTTTGCCTGGGGGTTATTGTGGGGGGTGCGCTCGCCCGAAAGATACGGCAGGAACCAGATATCTCCGGCTTCTTCGTTGGCATTTTCGGCTGCGGCTAATAATTTTGGTACGCTTTCCATGCCGGTCAGTTTTGCGGCACAGTCAAGACAGGAGGCGGCGCTCAGCATGACGGACATTAAATGCCAGCGGTTGGGTAAGGCGTGGCAAAAACTGTGCACGGCACTTTCTGGTTTACTTCGAAAACCATCGCTAACCGCGAAGTAAACGCCTGATGTTCCGAGCGATAACATCGCCTGGCCGACATCCATCATGCCCACCCCCACGGCTCCAGCGGCGTTATCACCACCGCCTGCAACGACGGGCACGGCGGGCATATTCCACGGCCTGGCAACGTCTGCTTTGAGCATACCGGTAATTTCGCTACCTTCGTATAAATCCGGCATTTGTTGGCGGCTTAGCTTGCAGGCGTCGAGCATTTTGTCGCTCCAGTCTCGCTTCGCGACATCCAGCCACAGGGTACCTGCGGCATCGGACATATCGCTTGCGAAAATACCGGTCATACGCAGACGCAGGTAATCTTTCGGTAACAGCACTTTATCGATTTGCGCGAAAACTTCAGGTTCTTGACGTTGAACCCAGAGTAGTTTTGGCGCGGTAAAACCAGGCATCATCAGGTTGCCAGTAATCTCACGTGATTCCGGCACGTTGGCTTCAAGCAAGGCGCACTCTTCTCCGCAGCGGCCGTCGTTCCATAAAATAGCCGGGCGCAATACTTTCTGCTGGCTATCAAGCAGTGTAGCCCCGTGCATTTGCCCGGCTATCCCCAGCGCTTTTACGCCCTGCAGGGAATGCTGTTCACCGAGCGCTTTCATTGCCCTGTCCGTCGCTTGCCACCAGTCTTCTGGATCTTGCTCAGACCATAACGGGTGCGGGCGTGACACATTCAGCGTTTCAGTCCGTGAAGCGAGCACCTCGCCTTGCTCTCCGAGCAAAATGACCTTCACACCTGATGTTCCGAGATCGATTCCGATGTACATAGTGGCCGTTCCTTGCAGAAGGTTTGGTTTCGAAATAGTCGGGTGGAAAAGCGCATGCGCCATCCACCCTTTGGCTCCATCAGGAGTTTTTATTTATCAAACAGGTAATGATTTACCAGGTTTTCCAGCAGTTCCTGATGCCCGCTTTGATGCTGCGGTGCCAGGTTATGCTGTTCAGCATACTGTGCAACTTGTGCGAGCGACATTTGCCCTTTCAGAATTTGCTGGCCAATCTCACTGTTCCAACCGGCATAACGCTTCGCGACACGCTTATCCAGTTCACCGTCTTCAATCATACGCGCGGCGATTTTCAGCGACAGCGCCATCACGTCCATCGCACCAATATGACCATAGAACAGATCGTACTTATCGGTGCTTTGGCGACGAACTTTGGCGTCAAAGTTCAGGCCACCGGTGGTGAAGCCGCCTGCTTTAAGGATTTCGTACATCACTAACGCGTTCTCTTCCACGCTGTTCGGGAACTGATCGGTGTCCCAACCCAACTGCGGATCGCCGCGGTTGGCGTCAACAGAGCCGAAGATGCCCAGCGCAATGGCGCTGGCGATTTCGTGATGGAACGAGTGACCGGCAAGCGTTGCGTGGTTGGCTTCAATATTTACTTTGATCTCTTTTTCCAGACCAAACTGTTTCAGGAAGCCGTAGACGGTGGCAACATCATAATCGTACTGATGTTTCGTTGGCTCTTGCGGTTTCGGTTCGATAAGCAGCGTGCCGCGGAAACCGATTTTGTGTTTATGCTCAACGACCATCTGCATGAAGCGGCCAATTTGCTCGCGTTCCTGGCGCAGATCGGTATTCAGCAGGGATTCGTAACCTTCACGCCCACCCCATAAGACATAGTTTTCCCCACCCAGCTTGTGTGTAGCATTCATCGCCGTGGCGACTTGCGTAGCCGCCCAGGAGAACACTTCCGGATCAGGGTTGGTGGACGCACCCGCGCCGTAACGTGGATTGGTAAAGCAGTTAGCCGTACCCCACAGCAGTTTCACACCGGTTTCTTGCTGTTTTTGCGCCAGCACATCGGTCATGTGCGCGAAGTTATTCAAATACTCTTTGAGCGATGCCCCTTCCGGAGAAACGTCTACATCGTGGAAACAGTAATACGGCACGTTGAGTTTGTGGAAAAACTCAAAGGCCACATCGGCTTTGCCTTTTGCCAACGCAAGCGCGTCACCGGGCTGCTGCCACGGACGTTCAAACGAGCCAACGCCGAACATATCCGCACCGTTCCAGCAGAAGTTATGCCAGTAACATGCCGCAAAGCGCAGGTGCTCTTCCATGCGTTTGCCAAGAACGATTTCATCAGGATTGTAATGGCGGAATGCCAGTGGGTTAGTGGTTTTAGGGCCTTCAAAACGTACACGATCAAGTTGGTCGAAATAGGCTTGCATAATTGACTCCGTAATCAGGGGAACGGCAAGTAAGCGATTCTGTAACCATCCTCTATTTTCCTTGGACGTTGCTCAATTACGTTATTTCACACTGCGATTAAGAGAATGCTCAAATGTGCGCTGTCTCGCAAAAAATGGTGAAAATAAGCAAGCTAATATCTCGAGTGTTATTCCAATAAATACCGCAACACATGACTTTGTTAATTTAAAATACGATCGCCATCATAAATTAACAATTAAACAAAAAAACGTAATAAGAAGATAAATATCTGTAATTGCTGAATCACTATTCACAGACAACAATTCCCTCCGGTCGATAGCTGTTAATAATTTTTAATCCGATTTATCCCACCCTACACAGGTATAAAAAGATGAAAATGAAGATTAAGAACCTCTTGCTAACGTTGTGTGCCTCACTCGTTCTAACCAGCATCAGCGGTATCGCTAAAGAAGTTAAAATCGGTATGGCGATAGATGATTTACGTCTTGAACGCTGGCAGAAAGACCGCGATATTTTTGTTAAAAAAGCCGAATCGCTAGGGGCGAAGGTGTTTGTTCAGTCTGCCAACGGCAATGAAGAGACGCAGATGTCGCAAATCGAAAACATGATTAACCGTGGTGTTGATGTCCTGGTCATTATTCCTTACAACGGCCAGGTATTAAGTAATGTGATTGCCGAAGCAAAAAGAGAAGGGATAAAAGTATTAGCGTACGATCGCATGATTAATAATGCCGACATTGATTATTATATCTCTTTTGATAATGAAAAAGTCGGCGAGTTACAAGCCCAAAGCATTGTTAATAAAGTGCCTTCTGGTAATTATTTCTTAATGGGCGGCTCGCCTGTAGATAATAATGCCAAGCTATTCCGTGAAGGCCAGATGAAAGTATTAAAACCTTATATTGAGAGTGGGAAAATAAAAGTCGTCGGCGATCAATGGGCTGACGGTTGGCTGCCAGAAAATGCGCTGAAAATTATGGAGAATGCGCTGACGGCCAATAACAACAAAATTGATGCGGTTGTGGCATCAAACGATGCAACAGCGGGCGGTGCAATTCAGGCGCTCAGTGCCCAAGGGTTAGCGGGTAAAGTGGCAATTTCCGGGCAGGATGCGGACTTAGCAGGGGTTAAGCGCATCATCGCCGGTACCCAAACTATGACGGTATACAAACCCATTACCAAACTTGCGAATACCGCTGCTGAAATTGCGGTGGAATTGGGCGAGGGCAAACAACCTGCCTCCGACGCCAAACTGAATAACGGTGTTAAGGATGTCCCTTCCCGCCTTCTGACGCCAATCGAAGTGGATAAATCCAATATTGATACCACCGTTGTGGCAGACGGTTTCCACAAAAAGAACGAGCTGTAACCCGCTGCGCCCGTGCGGCATGCTTTGCACGGGCGATACCCTTAAAAGAGGTAAAGGAGGGGCTATGCCTTGTTTACTGGAAATGAAAAATATCACCAAAGCCTTTGGTGTCGTGAAGGCCGTGGATAGCGTCAGCGTGTCCGTTAATGCTGGTGAAGTGATGTCGCTTTGCGGTGAAAACGGCTCAGGAAAATCCACGCTGATGAAAGTGCTGTGCGGCATTTACCCCTTTGGTAGCTACGAAGGTGAAATTTGGTTTGCCGGTGAAAAACTTCAGGCCAGCCATATCCGTGATACTGAACGCAAAGGTATTGCGATTATCCACCAGGAGCTGGCACTGGTTAAGCATTTGACGGTGCTGGAGAATATTTTCCTCGGCGCTGAAATATCACGTCATGGGGTACTGGATTACGACAGCATGACGCTGCGTTGCCAGAAACTCCTGGCGCAGGTGAGTTTAAATATTTCTCCGGATACGCGCGTGGGCTCCCTCGGATTGGGCCAGCAGCAGCTGGTTGAAATTGCCAAAGCGCTGAATAAACAGGTGCGCTTGCTGATTCTTGATGAACCTACCGCTTCACTAACCGAGCAAGAAACGGCGGTGCTTCTGGGGATCATTCGCGACCTGCAAGCGCACGGTATCGCCTGCATTTATATCTCCCACAAGCTCAATGAAGTGAAAGCCATTTCTGACTCCATCTGCGTTATCCGCGACGGCAAGCCGATTGGCACACGTGATGCGGCGCTAATGAGTGAGGAAGACATCATCACTATGATGGTCGGGCGTGAGCTCACGGCGCTTTACCCCAATGAACCTCACCACATCGGGGATGAAATCCTGCGCGTGGAGCATCTCACCGCCTGGCATCCGGTTAACCGGCATATCAAACGGGTGAACGATATTTCGTTTTCACTGCATAAAGGCGAAATCTTGGGGATTGCGGGTTTGGTGGGGGCCGGGCGTACTGAAGCGGTGCAATGTTTGTTTGGCGTCTGGCCGGGTAAATCTGAAGGCCATATTTTCATTGATAACCAGCCCGTCGTGCTCGGTAATTGCCAACAAGCCATTGCCCACGGTATTGCGATGGTGCCTGAAGATCGTAAAAAAGATGGCATCGTGCCGGTGATGGCGGTTGGGCAAAACATCACGCTTGCCGCACTAAGCCAATTTTCTGGCGCGTTATCCCATCTTGATGATGCCGCAGAACTTAACTGCATCCTGCAATCAATTGGGCGACTGAAAGTAAAAACCTCTTCACCCGATCTGGCGATTGGCCGCCTGAGCGGAGGCAATCAGCAAAAAGCGATTCTGGCGCGCTGCCTGCTGCTCAACCCGCGCATTCTGATTCTCGATGAACCCACTCGCGGGATTGATATCGGGGCGAAATACGAAATCTACAAACTGATTAATCAACTGGTTCAGCAGGGGATCGCGGTGATTGTTATCTCTTCTGAACTGCCGGAAGTGCTCGGCCTGAGCGACAGAGTTTTGGTGATGCACGAAGGGCGAATCAAAGCTGACCTGGTAAACCATAATCTGACCCAGGAGCAGGTAATGGAAGCCGCACTGAGGAGTGAAAAGCATGTCGAAAAGCAATCCGTCTGAAATGAAACTCACGGCACCCCCGGCGTCACCTTTTGCGAGCTTGCGGGCGCTTAACCTTCAGGTTTTTGTCATGATCGCCGCGATCGTTGTGATCATGCTGTTTTTCACCTGGACCACCGATGGCGCTTATCTCAGCGCCCGAAATGTTTCTAACCTGCTACGCCAAACGGCGATCACCGGGATTCTGGCGGTAGGCATGGTGTTTGTCATTATCTCGGCAGAAATTGACCTTTCTGTGGGCTCAATGATGGGCCTGCTGGGCGGCGTGGCAGCAATTTTTGACGTCTGGCTAGGGTGGCCTTTGCCGCTGACTATCGTTGTAACGTTACTCCTCGGCCTGATTTTGGGGGCGTGGAATGGTTGGTGGGTGGCATATCGTAAAGTGCCGTCATTTATCGTCACGCTTGCCGGGATGCTGGCGTTTCGCGGCGTGCTGATTGGGATTACCAATGGCACGACCGTTTCACCTACCAGCGCTGCGATGTCTCAAATTGGGCAAAGTTACCTGCCTGACGGTATAGGTTTTGGTATTGGCGCATTAGCGTTAGTCATTTTTGTAGCCTGGCAATGGCGGATGCGGACTCGCCGCCAGGCATTAGGGCTGGCAACGCCTGCATCGACGGGTGTGGTTGGGCGTCAGGCAATCACTGCCATCATCGTGTTAGGGGCCATCTGGCTGCTCAATGATTATCGCGGTGTCCCCACGCCGGTGCTAATCCTCACACTTCTGCTGCTGGCCGGAATGTTTATGGCGACCCGCACCGCGTTTGGGCGGCGCATTTATGCCATTGGCGGCAATATCGAAGCGGCCCGGCTTTCTGGGATTAACGTCGAGCGCACTAAGCTTGCGGTGTTCGCCATCAATGGACTGATGGTTGCCATTGCCGGGCTGATTCTCAGCTCGCGTCTGGGGGCGGGCTCTCCATCAGCCGGGAACATTGCTGAACTTGATGCTATTGCCGCATGCGTGATTGGCGGTACCAGCCTTGCGGGAGGCGTAGGAAGCGTTGCCGGAGCGGTAATGGGCGCATTTATCATGGCGTCACTGGATAACGGCATGAGCATGATGGATGTGCCGACGTTCTGGCAGTACATCGTCAAAGGCGCAATCTTGTTGCTGGCGGTGTGGATGGATTCGGCCACGAAACGCAGAACGTAAGAGTGTGCAAGCGATCACAATGCCGGGGGAAGGTTCCCACGGCATTGTTGCACTTGTGATATTGCACATACGGGTTTGTTATCAGGGAAAAAAGTATGTTTGAGAAACGTCACCGCATTACGTTGTTATTCAATGCCAATAAAGCCTACGACCGCCAGGTGGTGGAAGGGGTTGGCGAATATTTGCAGGCATCTCAATCTGAGTGGGATATTTTTATTGAAGAGGATTTTCGCGCCCGTATCGATAACATCAAAGAGTGGCTGGGCGATGGCGTCATTGCCGATTTTGATGACGCCGAAATCCAACGGTTGTTAGATGGGGCTGATGTCCCGATTGTTGGTGTCGGGGGCTCCTATCACTTGCCTGAACACTATCCACCGGTGCATTACATCGCGACCGACAACCACGCGCTGGTGGAAAGCGCCTTTTTACACCTCAAAGAAAAGGGTGTTCAGCGTTTCGCCTTCTACGGTTTACCGAACTCCAGCGGCAAGCGCTGGGCGATGGAGCGGGAATACGCTTTTAACCAACTGGTGGCAAAAGAAAAATACCGCGGCGTGGTTTATCAGGGCATAGAAACGGCACCTGAAAACTGGCAACACGCGCAAAATCGCCTGGCAGACTGGGTGCAAACATTACCTCCGCAAACCGGCATTATTGCCGTGACGGATGCACGCGCACGCCATTTGCTGCAGGTTTGCGAGCATCTGCATATTCCCGTCCCCGAAAAACTTTGTGTGATTGGCATCGATAACGAGGAGCTAACGCGTTATTTATCGCGCGTGGCGCTCTCATCGGTGGCGCAGGGGACAAGGCAGATGGGGTATCAGGCCGCTAAATTACTGCATCGTTTGATGGACAACGAGCCGCTGGCATTGCAGCGTGTTCTGGTGCCACCGGTGCGCGTAGTGGAGCGTCGTTCAACGGACTACCGTTCTTTGCATGATCCGGCGGTGATTCAGGCCATGCACTACATCCGTAATCATGCCTGCAAAGGCATTAAAGTTGAGCAGGTATTGGATGCCGTCGGGATTTCGCGGTCCAATCTGGAGAAGCGTTTTAAAGAGGAAGTTGGTGAGACGATTCACGCGATGATTCATGCCGAAAAACTCGAAAAAGCGCGTAGCCTGCTGGTGTCTACGTCTTTGTCGATTAATGAAATATCGCAGATGTGCGGTTACCCTTCGCTGCAATATTTCTATTCCGTCTTTAAGAAAGAGTATGACGCAACGCCGAAAGAGCACCGCGAGCGGCACAGCGAAATTCTGGTTTAAATGCTAATTCTTGATAAAAAAAACGCCTTCAGATTGAAGGCGTAAATTATTACTTATTATTAACATCTTATTTTAGTTAATTAGTTCGGTGCCATAAAACGCTGATTGGATTGATACATCGCAAATAGGTAGTTGTTATAGCTATTACCTTTTGTGGAATACCCTTTCAGCTTATGAATCATATTGCTGGCAGTCACTTCTTGATCCGCTTTACGCAATTGAGCGCGTGATTTACGGAAAGAATTGTAGGCTGGATGTGTATTAAGATTTGTTACGTAAGCGTTAACGCCTTCTTTAACAGAATCATAATGCGAATAGCCTTTTACTTTGCCTGGCTCGCTGTTGCAATGGCGCTTGCTGCATTTCATACCAAACAAGTTGTTATTACTACGCGCGAGTTTAGACGTACCCCAGCCACTTTCGGCTGCGGCCATCGTTGCTACCATGTTGGTAGGAATGATGTCGACTTTTTCCATCAGCGTGTTCCACGGCACGCGCTTCGTATTACCGTTCCACGCAATTTTATAGCGCTTGGTAATATCTTTCAGGCGTGTACGCTCTGACGGTGACCAGCGTTTCTCATATTGCTTAGAAACCAGCCAGTTACGGTCAGCAGTGATCGCTGCATTTTGACTAGTAATATATGGCATGACTGTCCGGAGAAACGCTTTTTTTCTAGGTGTTCCGGAAGGGTATTTTCGCAAATCAGGGAGCGATGCAATTTCACTATTGCGAGAATACTCTTTTTTACTCTTTGCCAGTTTCTTACTGTGTGTCGTCTTACTTTTCGCTGCAATGCTTTTTGGAGCAGTGCTTTTTTTCGTCACTAAATGGGCTTTATGCGATTTTGGCTCATGTTTACTTGCTAATACCCCAGTTGAAAAACTGAAGGTCAGTAACATAAGTATCGCAGCCCCAAATCGTCGGATTGGGGTTGATATCATTGGATCTCCTGGTCGGATCGTTACGTTTCCTGTGCCTTATTTGTCAAAGGTTTCGAATAAAGTAAACGCAGATAGTACCAAAAATAGACCTCAAGAGCACCAAAAGAAATAATCCGATTCTGAAACTAAGTCACGTACGATCTTCTTATGACGATAAAAAGTGTCGTATTATGCGATGGTTATCGCATAATTTATCGAATTGATAACGCCGTCACTCACCCTGATATCTCCTCCCCATCTATCCCGTTTCGGGGATGAACTCCACTATTTAAAACAGTGCCACACTGTATAAAACATAATCGCGGGTAAACCCCTATGAAAACAATCCCTCTGCTATTTCTTCTGCTTCCAGGTCTTGCACACGCCACCTGGACGGCTCCCGGTTTGCCAGCGTTTAAAGAGCAAAATCCAGGCTTATTTATTAGTGACGCAAAACTTGCGAAAGGCACGCTTCCGCTAAGTCTCAAATTAGATAAAACCTGCTGGCAGCCGGCAGAGGCTATCAAATTAAATCAGGTGCTTTCGTTAAAACCCTGCGAAGGAGACGCGCCTGTCTGGCGTTTATTCCGTGAAGGTGAGTATCGGGTGCAAATTGATACACGCAGCGGCACTCCTACCCTTAGCCTGAGCGTGAACAGCGAGGCGCAAGCGGCGCCGGTGGATGTGACCCGGCAATGCCCGAAATGGGATGGCAAACCGTTAACCGTAGATGTCAGTAAAACCTTCCCTGAAGGAAGCGAGGTGCGTGATTTCTACAGCGGTGCGACGGCTACGGTCACGCAGGGCAACATTACCCTGATGCCTGCGGCGAACAGCAACGGCCTGTTATTGCTGGAGTCGACCAGCACCCAACAGACAGCTCCGTTTAGCTGGCACAACGCCACGGTCTATTTTGTGCTGACGGACCGCTTCGAAAACGGTAACCCGCAAAACGACAACAGTTATGGTCGCCACAAAGACGGTATGCAAGAGATCGCTACTTTTCACGGCGGTGACCTCGCGGGTTTAACCCAAAAGCTGGACTACCTGCAACAGTTGGGCGTGAATGCTTTATGGATTAGCTCCCCGCTGGAACAAATTCACGGCTGGGTCGGAGGCGGCACGAAAGGGGATTTCCCGCATTACGCCTATCACGGCTACTACACCATGGACTGGACGAAACTCGACGCCAATATGGGCACCGAGGACGAATTGCGCCGGCTTGTGGATGAAGCCCACAAACGCGGCATCCGCATTTTGTTCGACATCGTAATGAACCACGCCGGTTACGCCACGCTTGCGGATATGCAGGAATACCAATTTGGCGCGTTGTATCTCAAAGGGGATGAACTCACTAAAACGCTTGGCAAGCGCTGGACGGACTGGAAACCAGGCCCAGGTCAAAGCTGGCATAGCTTTAATGATTATATCAATTTCAGCGATCAAACCGCGTGGCAAAACTGGTGGGGTAAAAACTGGATTCGCACCGACATTGGCAATTACGACAATCCAGGTTTTGATGATCTAACGATGTCGCTGGCCTTCCTGCCGGATTTAAAAACGGAATCCACCCAATCGGCGGGATTGCCAATTTTTTATCGCCATAAACCTGACACCCACGCCAAAGAGGTTGCAGACTACACCGTGCGAGATTACCTGACCCATTGGCTAAGCCAATGGGTGCGCGATTATGGCATCGATGGATTTAGGGTTGATACCGCAAAACATGTGGAGAAAGCGAGCTGGCAGCAGCTCAAAGAGCAGTCTGTGAGCGCCCTGGCCGAATGGAAAAAAGCCAATCCAGACAAGAAGCTGGATGATACGCCGTTCTGGATGACCGGTGAATCCTGGGGGCACGGTGTGATGAAAAGTGATTATTACGCCAGTGGCTTTGATGCGATGATCAATTTTGATTATCAGGAACAAGCGGCTAAAGCGGTGGATTGCCTGGCGAATATGGATCTCACCTGGCAGCAAATGGCGACCAAATTGCAGGATTTCAACGTTCTTAGCTACCTATCTTCCCATGATACCCGCCTGTTCCGTGAAGGGGGCCAGCGTGCGGCGGAGCTATTACTGTTGGCACCAGGTGCGGTACAGATTTTCTATGGAGATGAGACGGAACGCCCGTTTGGCCCAACCGGTTCTGACCCGCTCCAGGGAACCCGTTCGGATATGAACTGGGGGCAAAACGTAGCAACGCTTTCCCACTGGCAGAAAATTAGCCAATTCCGCGCTCGCCATCCGGCAATAGGCGCGGGTCAGCAGAACACGCTCAGTATGAAGCAGGGCTACGGATTTAGCCGTGTGTCGGGTGATGACAAAGTAATGGTGGTGTGGGCGGGAGAGCAGTAGATAGTGGTTTAGCGCTGGATACTCTCACCCTCAGGGTGAGAGTAGCTTCCATCAATACAATTCACTGTCTAACCAAAAATCTGCAGCACAATACCCATCAGAGACTATCCTTAATGCGTTTGCACCGCGTCTTCTCCGGCGTTATGGTTAGCCTCTTTTGATAGTCAAAGACAGATCTACGTTATGACGTTTTCACTTTTCGGCGACAAATTTACCCGCCATGCAGGCATTACCCGCCTGATGGAGGACCTCAACGACGGTCTACGCACGCCTGGAGCGATCATGCTCGGCGGCGGTAATCCTGCGCAAATTCCAGCGATGAATGACTACTTCCAGGATCTCCTGGCCGACATGCTGGCAAACGGGAAAATGGCCGACGCACTCTGCAATTACGACGGCCCGCAGGGGAAAAGTGAGCTACTGGACGCGCTGGCGGATATGCTGCGCACCGAATTAGGTTGGGATATTGCACCACAGAATATTGCACTGACAAACGGCAGTCAGAGCGCGTTTTTCTACTTGTTTAACCTGTTCGCGGGGCGTTACGCGGATGGCAGTACTAAAAAGGTACTTTTCCCACTGGCCCCGGAATACATCGGCTATGCCGATTCTGGCCTTGAAGAAGATCTGTTTGTCTCAACGCGACCGAATATCGAATTGCTGCCGGAAGGCCAGTTCAAGTACCACGTAGATTTTGAGCATCTGCACATTGGCCCGGATACCGGGATGATTTGCGTGTCGCGCCCAACCAACCCGACAGGCAACGTCATCACCGATGAAGAGCTGATTAAGCTCGACGCGCTGGCACATCAGCATGGCATTCCGCTGGTGATTGATAACGCTTATGGCGTCCCGTTCCCGGGCATTATTTTCAGCGAAGCGCGCCCGCTGTGGAATCCGAATATCATTCTTTGCATGAGTCTGTCGAAGCTGGGTTTACCGGGCAGCCGCTGCGGTATCATCATCGCCAATGAAAAAATCATCTCGGCAATCAGCAATATGAACGGGATAATCAGCCTGGCACCGGGTGGTATTGGCCCGGCAATGGCCTGCGAAATGATTAAACGTAATGATTTGCTGCGCCTGTCTGAAACGGTTATCAAACCGTTCTATTACCAGCGTGTTCAGGACACAATTGCGATTATTCGCCGCTATTTATCGCCAGAACGCTGCTTGATCCATAAACCGGAAGGGGCAATTTTCCTCTGGCTATGGTTCAAAGACTTACCGATCTCAACGGAATTGCTCTACCAGCGCCTGAAAAAACGTGGCGTATTGATGGTGCCTGGCGACTACTTCTTCCCGGGCCTTGATAAACCGTGGCCGCACACGCACCAGTGCATGCGTATGAACTACGTGCCGGAGCCGGAAAAAATCGAAGCGGGTGTGAAGATTCTTGCCGAAGAGATTGAACGCGCGTGGGCTGAAGCGCAGTAAGAAGTAAGAAGTAAGAAGTAAGAAGTAAGAAGTAAGAAGTAAGAAGTAAGAAGTAAGAAGTAGGGCGGGTAAGTGAAGCGCCACCCGCCACAAACTAACCTAACCAAATCATCTCAAGCGGGAGAATCCTCCCGCTTTAAAATTACTTAGCCAGGGTCCAGGCCTGTTCCCATGCGAAACCATAGCCAGGCTCATAGCCAAATGCGCTTTTCGACCACTGCTTGCAGTAGCCTGCATATGGCAGCGGACGGCACTGATAAACCTTTTTATCCTTAGGTTGCAAAACGCGGGTACCGGCTTTGTAGTTAGCCAGGCCCTGCGGGAACACGTAGTCATATTCACCGCTTGCGGCGCTGTCAGTGAGGCTAAATGCCTGGCTTTGCTGTGACAGTGTGCCGGCCGCGTCTTTTGCTACGACTACCAGCGTGTAATTCCCCGGCGAGACATTGCTTACAGGAAGCGTATAGGTCACGGTTTTGTTTGTTACTGAGGCCTTCTGCTGTGCTTTCTGGCTGTTATCTGATCCAAAAACGCTCATCGTCAAATCTAACGATCCCTTCACCGCCACATCATATTTCAGATTAAGCGTTTTACGAGCTGCGTCATAATTCGGATTGAGGTTAGACAGCGTGAAGCTATTCACATTAACCGGTGCCTGCTGCTGAATCTCAATTTCAACCCGGCTTAAATTACTATTTGCAGCGGTATAAATATTGTTATCTCCATAAGCTGGAGAAATATTTCCCGCACCATCTTTCACGCCCGCGCGTAAAGTATTATTCGTATTATTAATTTGGCTGGCGAAATTATAACCCCAGTTGCTGGCTTTTCCCTGCGTTGCGTTTGGCACCGTCCAGGTAATATTTTGAGAGGTAAGTTCAGTCGTATTGTTGAATAAACGGGCAATCACTTTATCACCGGTGTTCAGATCTTCGCGTGGCTGAATCTGACCAACTTGTTTACTCCACTGATCCACCACCACATCGCTACCACCGCCGAAATCGACGTCAATGACCTGATAGAAGCTGTTAGAAGTATCTGCGATTTCCCATACGCCATAAATGACCTGATAGCCGGTACGGGAAGGGACGTTACAGCTATGTGTGACCGTGGCGTTCGGTGCCTGGCCATTGCCTTCGTACTGGCAGAACGGCTTGCTTTCAAAGGCTGCGCGGGAGAGCGGCTGGTTAGGGGACCAGTCCTGTTTGGTGATGTAGTAGCGCCAGTTTGTGGTGCGATGCGGGGCGGTATGCGTCCAGACAAAGTTATGCTGGCCCGCGCTCATTGGCTGTTTTGCCCAACGGCCAGCGGTCTGCTCGTCCATGTTCGAGAAGTTGCTGTGCCCGGCGCTGGCGAGGCTGCCGTCAGCGGGACCGCTGGTCGGAAATCCGCTCGTTGCTTCCAGGCTCTGCGGTTCATATTGTGCGGAGCCACAGCCGGAATTATGGTTTAAGTTGCAGCTATAAACACGGCTTTCCGGGGATGAAATATAACCGTGTGCCCATGAATATATTGGTGAAACCAATATAATAGAAGAAATAACGCAATTACGTAATTTCATGTATGCCCTCAATATTATATATAATATAAATGATTAATTTAAATAAGACGAATCGAAGCCGAAATTCCGGCTGCACAATCTAATCAATATTGAGAGAGTGAGCAATCTATTATGTTTGTGCGGGAGTGGGGTGTGGTGATATTTAAGGGCTAATAAAATCCAATTTTAATAATTGGTATATATTAAGAGGTTTTGGGCAAGAATATATCTTGCCCCTCGATCAGTGAATAACGGGTAAGGTGTCATAACCTTTCAGGCGATAGTTCAGCATCGAAATACCCCAGCAGGCGATAAACAGCCCAACCACGATAAAGCCCGCGTTGCCCAGATTTTCATTGAGCGCATCGACCCATTTCCACAGGCCGCTATGCAAGTCGAATTTATCCGCCAGCAAACCTAACGCTTCCATTCCGCCAATAAACAACGCCACCACAACGGATGTGCCGGTAATCGTCATGTTGTAATAGAGTTTGCGCTGTGGCTTGCTGAACGCCCAACCGTACGCGCCAACCATAATCACGTTGTCGAGGGTGTCAATCAGCGCCATGCCGCTGGCAAACAGCGCCGGGAACACCAGAATCGACCAAATCGACATTCCACTGGATGCGCTGGCGGCAGAAATGCCCAACACGCCAATTTCTGTTGCGGTATCAAAACCTAAACCAAATAAAAAACCGACCAAATACATATGCCAGC
The DNA here is from genome assembly GCF_040786275.1 of Buttiauxella gaviniae. NCBI lineage: Bacteria > Pseudomonadati > Pseudomonadota > Gammaproteobacteria > Enterobacterales > Enterobacteriaceae > Buttiauxella > Buttiauxella gaviniae. The sequence continues at coordinate 1,709,854 of NZ_JBFMVT010000002.1, read as the reverse complement.
TTTTGCCGATAAGCCGAAATGTGGAGCGGAATAACCAGCTCATCACGCCGCCGCCGTTGAAATCGGTCGCCTCGGCAGAAAGCGATTCGCCGCGTTTTAGCTGGCGGAAGTTGCGCCATACGCCACGTAAAATAATCAGGTTAACCAGCGCCATGGCCAGCAGGAAACAGGCTGAAACGGCGGTGCCGATTACGCCGCCAACGTCATGGAACCAATCCATATCACTTTGAAAAGCGGCGGCTGTCGCAGCGATTGCCACCGAAGCCAGCACCACAATGCTGGAATGGCCGAGGGAGAACCACGCGCCAATTCCAAACGGGCGTTTCCCCTGCTGCATCATTTTGCGCGTCACGTTATCAATCGCTGCAATGTGGTCGGCATCCACCGCGTGGCGCAGGCCGTAACACCAGGCCAGCAGACTCGCCGCCATCAGCGCGGTGCTGTGGTGAAATGAAACCAGCGCCCATGCCCACGCGGCAAGATTGGCTGCGACTAAAGCCGCTAGCAACACAGCGGCGCGTGGATTGTCACGAAGAACACGCAATAACATCATTTTATCCTTGTGAAGGAAGGGTGGAGCGGGCGGCGGCAACAAGAGCCTGGCCCAATGCAAGGGCACCGTCACCGGCAGGTAACCGTGTCGGGAAGAGCAGAGTGAAATCTGCGAGGTGATGCGAGAATCGCTCGCGCATCAGTTGGTTATGCAATACGCCACCGCTGAACACGATGGTATTAAGCGCAAACTTACGCGCATATATCCGGGCCAAATCGGCGAAGCCCTTAGCCAGCGCATCATGAAATGCCCAGGCGCGGGCAGGGGCGCTTTCATGCCAGTTTAACCATTGCTGCCAGAACGTGGCTAAATCCAGTTTGCCTGCGATGACCGGTAGCGAGACAGGGTGTGAGCGCTCGCCACTTTGTGACGCCAGCGCTTCAAAACAACAGGCCGCTTCCCCTTCATAGCTTTGTTGCAGCGGGATGCAGCCTAGCGCTGCTGCGGCGGCATCAAATAAACGGCCTGCGGAGGAGGCAATGGGGGCGTTAATTCCACGCGCAATAGCCGTCGCCAGCAGTTGCCAGTTTTGTGTCTGCACTACCGCAGTTTCAGGATGCTGTTGCCAGGCAGGAACAAACGCCTCGCAATGGGCAAGCAAATTACGCCATGGCTGGCGAGCGGCGAGATCGCCACCCGGTAGCGCCACCGCAGGTAAACCGCCGAGATGTTCGCAATCCCGATAGTTCACCCGCAGGCATTCGCCGCCCCAAAGCTGGTCGTTCTCGCCATAGCCGATGCCATCCAGCGTCAGCGCAATCACATCGCCGCCGTCAAGCGGCCAGCCGTGTTCAGCAAGGCATGCCACCGCATGGGCGTGGTGGTGCAAAACTTCACTCACGGGGAAATTCATTTCGCGCCCGAGGCGCGTACTGTGGTAACCGGGGTGTGCATCCACCGCAACTAACTGCGGTTTAAAATCGTAGGCTTCGCACATCAGCGCTCGTGCTTTTTGCCACTGCTCTTCAACGCCCTCTTCAGCGAGATCCCCCAGATGCTGGCTGAGGACAGCCTGGTTTCCGCGTAGCAAACAGAAGGTATTTTTCAGGTCGGCACCCACGGCGAAAATCGGCGGTAGCGCATCAAAACCCGGAGGCAGGGGCAGGGCATCAGGTACAAATCCTCTGGCGCGGCGTAGCACTTCGCCACTGGCGCGTACCACCGAGTCATCCATGCGCTGAATAATATCGCGGTTATGCAGCAGCCACCCGTCGGCAATGCCGGCCAGTTCATCGAGCGCTTGTTGATTGGCGATCGCAGGCGGTTTGCCATTTAAATTTCCGGAGGTCATGACCAACGGCCCACCAAAATCCTGCATTAAAAGATGCTGTAATGGGTTGGCGGGAAGCATCACGCCGACTTCGTTCAAACCAGGCGCAATAAACGGACTTAATTCCGTCAAAGCTGACTTAGCCATAAGCACAATCGGTGCCGCTGGCGTGTGGAGTTGTGCCGTTACATCTTCAGGTAAAGCGTTTGAGTCTGGCAGCATTACCGCCAGCGGTTTGGTCGGGCGATGCTTGCGTTCACGTAAACGGGAAACAGCGGCATCGTTACGTGCATCCACCGCCAGATGGAACCCGCCCAGCCCTTTTATTGCGACGGTTTTTCCAGCTTTTAACGCAGCGACCGCCGCCTGCAAAGCCTCTTCACGCTCAAGAATCTGCTCGCCACATTGCCAGGTAATTTGCGGCCCGCATTCCGGGCAAGCGACAGGCTGTGCGTGAAAACGCCGGTCCATCGGGTTGCGATACTCTTTTTCACAGGCCGGGCAGAGCGGAAAGGCCGACATCACCGTGTTTGGCCGGTCATACGGCATCGCATTGATGATCGTGAAGCGTGGGCCGCAGTGGGTGCAATTGATAAACGGATAGCGATAGCGGCGATCGTCAGGATCGTTCAATTCACGCAGGCAGTCCGGGCAGGTTGCGGCGTCGGGGACGATTTGCGTGTCCATCGTGCTGCTGGCGCTATGGCGAATGGAGAAATCTTGAGGGAGTGTATCCCAGAGGATTGTTGCGTGTTCAATGCTGTCTATGCGTGCCAACGGCGGGCAGTTCGCGTGAAGCAGGCGGATAAACGCATCGGCATTTGAAGTCAGGCGCACCACCACCCCCGCGCCGTCGTTGCATACGTCGCCGGTAAGGTTGAGTTGTTGTGCCAGTTGCCAGACGAAAGGCCGGAAGCCTACGCCCTGAACTTTGCCGCGAATGCGCAGTATCACGCCGTTAAATTTCACAATTTATCCTGCATTAAGTGTGGAACACGTTGACCCCACCCCAACCCTCCCCTTGCCAGGGGAGGGAGCAATTAACTCCTCCCCCTGGCAAGTGAGGGGGCTTACCGTCTTTAGCTCCTCCCCCTGGCAAGGGGGAGGCTGGGAGGGGGTCTGGTTTTAAACTTCTACCGCCTCACGCAATCTCGCCTTCATATCGCTATAAGTCGTCTGCGCATAATTTTCCGCCCACGCCTGGTCGGCAATACCGCTCACATTAACCGCGCAATATTTGGTTTCCGGCGTTTTGGAAATCGGGTCGAGGTTGTCTTGTGTCAGCTCGTTACACGCCCCAATCCACCATTGATACGTCATGTACACCGAACCCAGGTTGATGCGCTCGTTCACTTCTGCACGGCTGATCACTTTGCCGCGACGTGAACTGACCCACACCAGCTGCTTATCTTTAATGCCGAGCTGTTCCGCATCTGCCGGGTTCATCTGCACAAAACCCGGTTCATCTGCCAGAGTTTGCAGCGCCGCACAGTTGCCGGTCATTGAGCGGCAAGAGTAGTGGCCCACTTCGCGCACGGTGCACAGCACCAGCGGATATTCGGCATCCGGTGTTTCAGCAGGTGCACGCCACTGCGCGGCAAACAACTGACCTTTGCCGGTTGGCGTATCGAACTTACTGTCTTTGTAGAGATAAGGTGTACCGGGGTGATCAAGCGTCGGGCACGGCCACTGCACATGGCCCATATCGCCCATTTTCTCGTAGGTCACGCCGTAGAACAGCGGGCAAAGCTCGCGCAGTTCGTCCCAGATTTGCTGGTTGTTGTCGTAGTGCATTGGGTAGCCCATCTCGGTGGCGATCAGGCTGATAATTTCCCAGTCACGTTTGACGTTGTATTTCGGTTCGATGGCTTTTTCAAAGCGCTGGAAACCGCGGTCAGCGCAGGTAAACACGCCGCCGTGTTCGCCCCAGGAGGTGGCAGGTAAAATCACATCGGCCACTTCAGCGGTTTTGGTCATGAAGATGTCTTGCACCACCACAAAATCGAGCGCCTCGAAACCTTTGCGCACCAGGCCCAGGTCAGCTTCGGTCTGCAACGGATCTTCGCCCATGATGTAGTAGGCTTTCATCTCGCCGTGGATAGCCATATGCGGGACTTCGGTAATACGCACGCCCACTTTATCGTCCATATCATCGACGTTAATGCCCCAGGCTTTGGCGAATTTCGCGCGCACTTCCGGGTCTACCACATCTTGATAGCCAGGGAACTGGTTTGGCAGTACGCCCATATCACACGCGCCCTGTACGTTGTTCTGCCCACGCACCGGGCCAACGCCGACGTGTTCACGGCCCAGGTTTCCGGTCAACAACGCAAGGCTTGAAAGCCCTTTGACGACATCCACCGCCTGACCAAATTGTGTGACACCCATGCCCCACATAATGGTGGCGGAAGGGGCTGCGGCAAAGGTGCGCATCGCCTGGCGAACCTGTTGTGCCGGGACGCCGGTCAGATGTTCAACATCTTCCGGCGCATAGCCTTTGACGACTTCGCGGTAAGCGTCCAGCCCTTCAGTGAATTTCGCAACGTACTCTTTATCGTAAAGATTCTCTTCGAGCAGCACATAACCGAAGGCGTTAACCAGCGCCATATTGCAGCCGTTTTTCAGTTGCAGATGCTGGTCGGCAATGCGAGCGGTTTCGATGCGGCGTGGATCGCAAACAATGATTTTCGCGCCATTTTCTTTGGCTTTAATCACACGACGCGCCACGATCGGGTGCGAATCGGCGCAGTTATAGCCAAACACCAACAGGCATTTTGAGTTTTCTATATCGCCGATGGAGTTACTCATCGCGCCATTACCCAGGGTCACCTGCAAACCGGCAACCGATGGCCCGTGGCAAACGCGCGCGCAGCAGTCAACGTTGTTGGTGTTCAGAACGCCGCGTGCAAACTTCTGCATCACATAGTTAGTTTCGTTACCGGTTCCGCGTGACGAACCCGTGGTCATAATTGAACGCGGGCCGTGCTGCTCTTTAATCGCTTTCAGGCGTTTGGCGGTATAGCTGATCGCTTCCTCCCAGCTTACCGGCTGGAGTTTGCCGCCTTTTTCGTAACGAATCATCGGCTGCGTCAGACGCGGTGTGAGCAGCTTGGTATCGTTGAGGAAATCCCAGCCGTAATAACCTTTCAGGCAGAGTTCGTTCTGGTTTGTCACGCCATCAGCCGCTTCGGCGCGGATAATTTTGTTCTTCTCAACAACCAATTTCAGTTTGCAGCCTGCGCCACAGTAAGGGCAGACGCTGGTAATTTTTTTCATCAGTAACAGACCTGTTAAAAGTTGAAATGCAGTTAAATTAGAAAATCAGGGATGAAGTGGCATCGAACGCCGCGCGGCGGCGTTTTTCGGCACTCATTTGCTCAAGTTTATTGCGATCAACGCAGATAATGGCGTTGGTTGGGCAGGCTTCCATGCAGGCAGGGCCTTCTGCGCGGGTGTGGCAGAGGTCGCATTTATTGGCTTCTGCTTTTTCTGCAATCACATTAAGACCCGCGCCGCTGTTGCGAACAACCGGACGAACAACCACTTCCATTGCGCCATACGGGCAGGCAACCACGCAGGTTTTGCAGCCGATGCAACGTTCTTGCATCACGTTCACAAAACCATGCTCGCGGCTAATCGCCCCGTTCGGGCAGACGTTGGCGCAAGGTGCGTCTTCGCACTGGCGGCACATCGTCGCGGTGGAAACATTGACGCCTTTAATCACATGAATACGCGGAAGAAAGGTCTGTGGGGTTAATGCCGCACAATCCTGCGCTTCCTGGTGGGACACGACACAGGCCACTTCGCAAGTGCGACAGCCAATACATTTGCTGGAATCAGCAATGATGAAGCGGTTCATCATGAACTCCTGAAAGAGTGTTTTATTTATACGTCGACCATAGACATACATAAAGTGTGCCAACTTTCAAAGTAGCGTGATTCAAGGGCTTAGGTATTGATCCGGGGCGGGATGACAGTGACATCGACACATTTGACGATGTCATTTGGGCAGATGACAAAGGGGGAGGGAATTAGGTCGGCTGGCGGCTGGCGCCTTATCCGACCTACCTGATGCTTATATTCGTAGGTCGGATAAGCGCAGCGTCATCCGATGAACATCACTCAAACTCAGGCGCTTCCAGCTCCGCAAAACCGCCGTTGCCTTCCCAGCCAGCCAGACGCTGATACACCGTCTCAACCGCCGCTTTCACGGCATCGGTCATTGGGTAGTAAAACCCGACGATATCAGGCTGAATGCCGAGGAAAATCACTTCGCCAATATCATCCTTCAACTGATCGATCAGATAGTTAAGCGGCATATTGTGGGTGGTCATCATAAACATTTCGGCGATGTCATCCGGGTCAATAATGCGGATTTCGCCGGGGTTAAGACCCATGTCCGTAGCATCGACCAGCAGCAAACGTTCCGGGCGCAATTCACGAATGGCCACCACGTCATTTTCAGGTGCGGTGCCGCCGTCGATAACCACCCAGTCGCCTTGTGGGGCGGCCAGGCACTTTTCGGCCAGCAATGGGCCTGCGCCATCGTCGCCCATCATGCTGTTGCCGACACAAAGTAAAACGTTACGACCTTCATTCTTCGAGCCGCAGTCGCGTTGGCTGCTTTCGCTCGCCCCGGTCGCAGAGTTATCTATGCTCTCGGGGACTTGCTCAGTTGCCGCCTGACTGCAACTCGAATTATTTTGGTCGAGGTCATAGCGCCTGCGCACCATCAAATAGATGGCGGGTTCTTGTTGAATCGCTTGCAGCATGTCGAGCAATTCCTGACTCCACTTTTGCTGCTGCTCGGTTTGCGTTGGTTTTGCGGCATCAAACGCTTTTGCCAGCAAAACTACATGGCTTTGATCGATAACAATTTCACCGTAACGCGGCACCCCTTCCATTTTGCGTCGCGCTTCGCTGCCTTCTTCAAGCGTGGCAATCCACGCTTTGTAAGGCTCAAAGGAACAAACCAGGTTCTCTTTCAGGCAGTCGATAACGCCGAGATGATGGCCGATTGCCAGGCTGTAATAGACCACCTGCTGTGCATCACTCGGTGTGTTGTCGTTTTCATCGACAAACTTACGGCTAAGCTGGCAAAACACCACCGACTCGCTCATTACACGCGCTCCTGCTTCACCAGTGCTTCAAGGTTGCCGACAATTTCCGTCAGACGTGGATCGTTCTCGTGGGCCAGCCACTGCTGAACGCTGCCGCCACCGGCGGTGAGGTTTTCCATATAGCTGTCAGCAATTTGACGGCCATAGCGGTAGCCTGCCAGACGACGCGCTTCGCGATCGATTCGCACACGCAGCGGTTGAACCATATCCGGATGCAGAATTTGCGCCGGTTGCGCGTCCAATTCACTGGCTTCGCGGGCGTGGATTTTTTGCTCCAGCAGCCCCAGCGCCATGGCAAAACCGTACAGCGTTGCCGCAGGCGTTGGCGGGCAGCCAGGAATATAGACATCGACAGGAACGATTTTGTCGGTGCCGCCCCAGACGCAATACAGGTCGTGGAAGATGCCGCCGCTGTTACCGCACGCGCCGTAAGAGATGCAGATTTTAGGGTCCGGCGCGGATTCCCAGGCACGCAGCGCAGGGGAGCGCATGGCTCGCGTCACTGCGCCCGTGAACAGTAAAATATCCGCATGGCGTGGCGATGGAACCACTTTAATCCCGAAGCGTTCTGCATCGAAAAGTGGCGAAAGGGTGGCGAAAATTTCAATTTCGCAGCCGTTACAGCCTCCGCAGTCAACGCGATAAACATATGCAGAGCGTTTAATTTTTTTCAGCAGCGACGTTTTCATGGCGGCGATGGATTCATCCACCGTCATTGGCACGGGCATGCCTTTATCGTCACGTGGGCCGAGTAAATTACTCATTAGCTGGCCTCTCTTATCTGGCGGCTAAGGTCGATTCGGTCGGAAGAGACCAGGCTTTGCTGGCGCTTGCATTCCGGGCAGGTTTCAAAAGTCGTGCGGTGCGCTTCGGCAAGTTTGTCGCCGTTGTGCTCAAGCAGAGCAATGGCGTAATCAATCTCTTTTTGCACCGCAAAAGGCCGTTTGCACTGGCGGCAGTTGCACAGGTCAAAACGCGCCTGTTGCAGGAAATCTGCTTTGTTCCAGACGGCCAGCTCATATTCCTGAGAAAGCTTGATGGCCGCCGTTGGGCAGACTTCTTCGCAGCGTGCGCAGAAAATGCAGCGCCCCAGATTGAAGGTCCACGCCAGTTGCCCGGCCACCAGGTCGGTTTCCACGCTTAATGCGTTGGACGGGCAGGCGTTAACGCACGCGGCGCAGCCGATACACTGCTGCGGATTGTGTTCCGGTTTGCCACGGAAATTGGGGTCCACGGCAATCGGTTGGAGCGGGTACGACTCGGTGGCCACGCCGCCTTTAATGGCTTTTTTGATGAAATTAAACATGGTCGTTCCTTTGCTTTGTCTCCCGGCCGTTTTCGCGTCGGATGGTGCTTCGCTTATCCGACCTACGCGCAAAAGTGGTAGGTCGGGTAAGCCCTGCGCCACCCGACATAAGCCGGCGGGAAGGCATCAAAATCATTTCAGCGGCGAATTAGTGCGTTCAATGCTGTAACGCTCAAGCTCTTTGTACGGCACCACTTTGGTCTTGCGCTTGCGCACATCAACCACCGTCATGCGGTCGGTGCAGGAGTAGCAAGGGTCGAGGCTGCCGATGATCAGCGGCGCATCAGAAACGGTGTTACCGCGCAGCATGTAACGCAGCGTTGGCCAGTTGGCGTAGGTCGCCGCACGGCAGCGCCAGCGGTACAACTTCTGGTTATCGCCGGTCATTGACCAGTGAATATCATCCCCGCGCGGAGCTTCAGAGAAACCAAGCGCGAAGCGGTTTGGAATATAGGTAAATCCGTCAACGGCCAGCGGGCCGCCAGGCAAGTTATCCAGACCAAAATCAATCATATTCAGCGCGGTATAGACTTCGTTGATACGCACTTTCAGGCGTGACAGCACGTCGCAGCCGGTTTCGCTATGCACTTCCATTGGCAGCAGGCCGTAACCGACAAACGGGTGATCGGCGCGGGTGTCGCGGGCGTGACCGCTGGCGCGAACCATCGGGCCAACGTTACTGAAATCGCGGGCGATTTGTGGGTCGAGGCGGCCAATGCCGACGGTACGCTGCTCGATGTTTGGCGTGCTCATCAGAATATCGACCAGATCTTTCACTTCGCGGCGCATCTGCTGGGCAAGCTGGCGGGTCTGGATCATGTCGTCTTTGAGCAGATCGCGACGAATCCCGCCGATCAGGTTCAGGCCGTAAGTTTTACGCGCGCCGGTGAGGATTTCCGCCATTTTCATGGACATCTCACGCACGCGGAAGAACTGCATGAAGCCTGAGTCGAAGCCAACAAAGTGGCAGGCCAGGCCGAGGTTCAGCAGGTGGCTGTGCAGACGTTCCACTTCCAGCAAAATGGCGCGGATCATCTGGGCGCGTTCCGGCACCACGATGCCCATCGCATTCTCAACCGATGTGGTGTAGGCGGTGCTGTGGGCGAAACCACAGATGCCACACACGCGGTCAGACAGGAAGGTAACTTCGTTATAGCCCATGCGGGTTTCCGCCAGTTTTTCCATGCCACGGTGGACGTAGAACAGGCGGTAATCGGCGTCGATAATGTTTTCGCCATCGACGAACAGGCGGAAGTGGCCCGGTTCGTCAGAAGTGACGTGCAGTGGGCCAATCGGCACCACATTGTTTTTCTTGCTGCCCAGTTCGTTGATGAACTGATACGTTTCCTGGTCGCTGGTAGGGGCCGGACGCTGGCGATAATCCATGCTGTCTTTACGCAGCGGATAGAGATCGTCTGGCCAGTCATCGGGCAGTACTAAACGGCGTTCATCCGGCAGGCCAACAGGTTGCAGGCCGTACATATCACGCACTTCACGCTCGCCCCAAACGGCGGCTGGCACGCGCGGTGTCACGGACGGGAATTCTGGTTTATCAGCGTCCACTTCTACGCGCACGGTGATCCAGCATTTCACGCCGCTCTCCATGGAAAGCACGTAGTAAACGGCGTAGCTGCCGCACAGTTGGCGCTCATCGTTCCCGAACAATACGGATAACCAGCCACCTTGCTGGTAGTAAAGCCACTCCACCACTTCTGGCAGCATGTTGAGCTTCACATTGACGGTGATTTGGTCTTTGGTCTGCCAGGCTTCGTCGATAACCGCATGCGGGAATTGCTTATGCAGCGCGGCGATATAATGTTGACCAATCTTTTCTTCAGACATAGATAAATTCTCTTAAATCACGCCGCCAGCAAGGAGACGAAGGCTAAAAAGGCAAAGCCAAAACCGGCCCAGGTTACCGTTGAGGTTTCCAGCATCCGCAAGCGCGCCATGCTGTTCTCAAACAGTGCGATGATCAGCACGCCGAGCACCAGTTTCACTGCCGCCAGAACCAGCGCTAAACCTAAGCCGCCCCAGCTAAATTCACTCATCTGGCCCCACGGCAGGAACACGCCAACGAACATTTGCAGCACCACCAGTTGCTTGAGGGAAATCCCCCATTTCAGCACCGCAAAACCCGCGCCGCTGTATTCGGTCAGCGGGCCTTCCTGCAGCTCTTGCTCGGCTTCTGCGAGGTCGAAGGGCAGTTTGCCCATCTCGATAAACGTGGCGAAAGCGCAGGCGGCGAGTGCCAGAATTAGCGTTAAGCTCTGTGCCGTTGGCCAGTGGTAAATCGTGGAAGCGATATTGCTGATGTGTGTGCTGCCCGCCACCTGTGCGGCAACCCACAGGCCGAGAATCAAAATCGGCTCAACTAACACACCGAGCATGGCTTCACGGCTTGCGCCGATAGCCGTAAACGGGCTGCCGGTATCCAGGCCTGCAATCGCGAAGAAGAAACGGGCGATGGCGAACAGATAAATCAGGGTGATTAAATCCCCAAGCTGCGGCAGCGGTGACCAGAGCGTCACTACCGGTAGTGCGGTGGCAATCGTTAGCATTACGCCAACCATCACAAACGGCATCAGGCGGAACACCCAGCCGGAGGCGGCAGGTGCCACGCTCTGGCGGCTCAGTAATTTGAACAGATCGCGATATTCCTGCATCACGCCAGGCCCGCGGCGATTGTGCATGCGGGCGCGAGTGACGCGGGTAATGCCGGATAACAACGGCGCAACGGCGAACAGCACCAGCGCCTGAATCAGGGATAAGAAAACGGTATTCATCTCAGGCTCCTCAAGCGCAAACCGCAACCAGCAACACGGCCAGTTCAATCATCGCCAGGCGACGGAACGTCCCGGCCAGGCAATCACACTGCCAGCCAGGCACCCATTTCACCGGGTTCAGGGTTTTGCGCAGTTTCAGCAGTGGCGCGAAGGCCGCTTTTACTGGTTGAGCAAAACCACCCGCAGTAATCACCATCGCTTGTTCGTGGTCGTAACCGCAGACCCAGGCCGTGCCGCGCGTGCGGTTTGGCAGGCGATCGCCACGGAAAATCACCATCAGAATGAATGGCAGCAGCGGGCTGGCAATCAGCAGCAGGGTGATCATCGGTTGTGAAACGGTGGTGTTGGCGGTTTGCAGCGGCATAGGAATCGCGTTGTGCAAAAGCGGAATGAGCCACGGCGCGGCGACACCCGCAATGACACAGCATGCGGCAAGGGCTGCCACAGACAGGCTCATCAGGAATGGCGCGGACGTGGCGTTTTCAGCTTCCGGTGTGCGAGGCGCACCGAGGAATGTGACGCCATAAACCTTCGCCATACACATCACCGCCAGCGCACCGGTAATCGCCAGGCCCACGGCCAGCAGTGGCCCCAGGAAGCGGGCGATAAACAGCGGCAAAGTGCCGAGATGGAAGAACGACTGGTAAATCACCCATTCGCCTGCAAAACCGTTCAGCGGCGGCAGGGCGGCCATGGCCATTAACCCGACCAGCATGGCGATAGAGATCAGCGGCATACGCTTGCCAATTCCGCCCAGTTTTTCGATGTCGCGATGACCGGTGCGGAACCATACCGCGCCCGCGCCAAGGAACAGCGTAGTTTTGAACACGCTATGGTTGAACAGGTGGTACAGGCCGCCAATCATACCGAGCGCAATCAGAGTAGGTTCATTCAGCGCAAGCCCCATCAGGCCGCAGCCCAGACCGAGCAGAATAATGCCGATGTTTTCCAGAGAGTGGTAGGCGAGCAGGCGGTTGATGTTGTGCTCCATCAGCGCGTAAAGGCCGCCGATAAACGCCGTGATCATCCCCAGAATCACCACCAGAACGCCCCACCATAGCGGCATTGCGTTGCTGATCAGGGAGAAACTCATGATGCCGTACAGGCCAATTTTCAGCACCACAGCGGAGAACAGCGCCGCAGCCGGAGCCGATGCGTTGGCATGTGCCTGCGGAACCCAGCCGTGCAGAGGAATAATGCCCGCCAGCAAACCGAAACCCACCAAACCCAGCAGCCAGACGACAGAGCTAATCGGCGCGCCGTTAGTCAGCAGGTGTAATTCGGCATAGCTCAGAGAGCCGTACTGTTTCCACAATAACCAGCACGCCACGGCGAGCAGCACGGTGCCAAGACGGCCCAGCGCGAACCACAGTTGCCCGGATTTCTGGCAGCCTGTCAGGAAGTAGCCGCTCAGGGCGACGATCTCCGCCAGCACAACGAGCATGCCGAGGTTATCAGCCACCAGCGCAGCCACCGCTGCCGCCATCACCAGGTTTACCAGCAGGCCATTGGCTTTTACGCCTTCATGGCGATGCCAGTCGATATTAAACAGAGAGATAAACAGGCCAGGCAGGCCCAGGGTTATCAGCCACACGCCGTTAAACGCGTTGAGCTGTAAATGCAGGTGCCAGACTTGTGCCATACCGCCAAAACCGGTCAGCGCATCGAAACCGGCAATCAGAACCAGCACCGAGCTGATTGCGCCGCCAAGCCCGGCAATAAAACCGCTAAGCAGCTTATTAAATGCCGTGACGCCCGCCAGGACTGCACTCAGCACAAAACCCATCAGCGCCCAATGAATCAGGATAAAAGCACTCATTTTTTCACCTCAGGCTGGGTAAACATCGTGAGATCGCCAAGCGTTGCGCTCAGGGTCAGCTCACGTTTGCGACGGCTTGATTTAGCAATGTCATTGTTATCAACCACACGCAGCGCTTTGGTTGGGCAGGTGCGCACGCACGCCGGGCCGTTTTCATCAAAGCTGCATAGATCGCATTTCACGGCGATGGCGCGAACGCCCGGTACCCAGTCGATCAGCGAGCTGACGCGTGCAGGTGCGGGAGGTGCCGCGGGGGCTTTCGGGCTGTTAGCATTGGCAGGAATATGAATCGGGCGGCTGCCGGAGAATTCAATAGAACCAAATGGGCAGGCGATGCCACACAGTTTGCAACTTACGCACAGGCTTTCATTAAGCTGCACCGCACCATCAACACGCGTGATGGCGTTGGCAGGGCAAACACCCGCGCAAGGCGCATCTTCACAGTGGTGGCACATTTGCGGCGCGGAATCATTAGCATCACGCATCACTTTCAGGCGTGGCATCGATTGCAAGCCGTGTAGACGGTGCGTTTCAGAGCAGGCCGCCTCACAGGTATGGCAACCCATGCAGAGTTTGGAGTCGGCGATTATAAAGCGATTCACAATTGTTCCTTGGGCATGTCATCATTTTTGACGAAATTGTGCCGACGACTGCCATTTCGACAGTTTTCGACACCCAACATAGTGTCAGGCCTGGGTGTTTTGCTGCAGTTGACCCATCGATACCGGGGTATCGGTGTGAACGGCGCTGTACAGGTTTTCGTAAACCGGGCGAATTTTTTCGAGATAATGCTCAAGAACGTTTTCGCGGCTACGGTTGCTGATGCTGTTGTCTACGCGGCCTTCGTCATCAAGCATTGCTTGTGCAATCAAGACTCTATCTTCGCCGTTACGCTTCTCTACGTAGTATTCGATGGTGTGGCTATTGAAGCCTTCAGCCAGCGTCACGTGGATGACGAAATGATCGAATAAGAAGAAGCGCAGGGAGTCATCGGGATTGCAGCCCACGGCGTGATGCAGTTTTGCCTTAGAAAGGGTAATGCCCTGAATGAGGGTATTGCAGTAGTGTTGCCACTGCGAGAGCAAGCGCTGGTGCTTGTCGGCAATGTATTCGGCTTTTTCGCTCAATTCCCAAATGTTCATTATTAAATCACTCTGTTTTTGCTGATGCAGCTACAGAGCACGTTTCGTGCCAAAGTTGTATTTAATTGAAATTGTTGGTTTTGTTCTAATTAGTGAGCGAATAGCCACAGGATTGACATGTCATTTCGACATCTTTGACGCGCGGTGACATAAGTCGAAACCAAAGGTTTTGGTCCGGTTTAATTGACCCCCACCCAACCTCCCCCTTTCCAGGGGGAGGCGCTAACTGCTCCCTCCCCTAGGAAGGGGAGGGCTGGGGTGGGGTCAGGGTGATTTTGGCATCATCCTTGCATTACCTCTGCCAGATACCCCGGAGGCAATATGCACGAAATCACCCTCTGCCAACGCGCACTGGAACTCATCGAAACTCAAGCCCGTCAACATGGCGCGACACGCGTTACCGGCGTATGGCTGGAAGTGGGCGCTTTCTCATGCGTTGAGCAAAGCGCGCTGGAGTTCTGTTTCGAATTAGTGTGCCGCGACACCCTCGCCGAAGGCTGCGAGCTTCACATTCATCAGCAAGAAGCAGAATGCTGGTGCCATGACTGCCAACAGCATGTTCAGCTTTTATCTTCCCTGGTGCGGCGCTGCCCGCTTTGTGAAGGCAGCAATTTACGCGTAGTGGCAGACGATGGCGTGCAGATTAAGCGTCTGGAAGTGGAGGAGACAAATCATGTGTAGTACTTGTGGTTGTGCTGAAGGCAACTTGTATATAGAAGGCGACGAACGCAACCCCCATTCCGGTTTTCGTAGCGCACCTTTCGCGCCAGCCGCGCGTTCAACAATGCAAATCACCGGCGTGAAATTCGCGCCAACCGCCGATGAACAGGGCGATCTGCATTATGGTCACGGTGCCGCAGGGACACATGCGCCGGGCATGACCCAGCGTCGTATGCTGGAAATCGAACTCAACGTGCTGGATAAAAACAACCAGTTGGCCGTCTATAACCGTGAGCAGTTTGCGAAGCAGCAGCAACTGGTGCTGAATCTCGTCTCAAGCCCTGGCTCCGGTAAAACGACGCTACTGACGGAAAGCCTGAAATGCCTGCACGGGCGTGTGCCCTGCGCGGTAATAGAAGGCGATCAGCAAACCGTGAACGACGCCGCCCGTATTCGCGCCACCGGCACGCCTGCGATTCAGGTGAACACCGGTAAAGGCTGCCATCTCGATGCGCAGATGATCCGCGACGCTATGCAGCGACTGCCGCTTGAGCGCAACGGCATTTTGTTTATCGAAAACGTCGGCAACCTGGTTTGCCCGGCGAGCTTTGATCTCGGTGAACGCCATAAAGTGGCGGTGCTGTCCGTCACCGAAGGCGAAGACAAGCCGCTGAAATATCCGCATATGTTCGCCGCCGCTTCACTCATGTTGCTCAACAAAATCGACCTGCTGCCTTATTTGCAGTTCGACGTTGAAAAGTGCCTCGATTACGCCCGTCAGGTGAACCCGAACATTGAAATCATTCTGGTTTCCGCCACCAGTGGCGAAGGCATGGATAAATGGCTGAACTGGCTGGAGACGCAACGATGTGCATAGGCATTCCCGGTCAAATTGTAGAGAAACTGCCGGACGGCAGCGCAAAAGTAGATGTGTGCGGCATTCAGCGTGATGTAAACCTCATGCTGGTGGGTGATGCGCAAATCGGCCAATGGGTGCTGGTTCACGTCGGTTTTGCGATGAGTATTATTGATGAAGCGGAAGCCCGCGACACGCTGGACGCGCTGCAAAATATGTTTGAAGTGGAACCTGATGTCGGCGGCCTGCTGTTCGGCGAGGAGCGTGGCTAATGCGTTTTGTTGACGAATACCGCGCACCGGAAAAAGTCATGCAGTTGATTGATGTGCTGCGCGAGCGCGCCCCTCTGCTGGGTTACACCACCCAACGCCCGCTGCGCATTATGGAAGTTTGCGGCGGCCATACTCATGCCATCTTTAAGTTTGGCCTCGACCAACTGCTGCCGGAAAACATTGAGTTTATCCATGGCCCAGGCTGCCCGGTGTGCGTCTTGCCGATGGGGCGCATTGACGCCTGTATTGAAATCGCCAGCCATCCCGAAGTGATTTTTTGCACCTTTGGCGATGCGATGCGCGTGCCGGGGAAAAATGGCTCGCTGATGCAGGCCAAAGCGCGTGGCGCAGATGTGCGTGTGGTGTATTCGCCGATGGATGCGCTGGCGCTTGCGACCCAAAATCCGGATCGCAAAGTGGTGTTTTTCGGCCTTGGCTTTGAAACCACTATGCCGACCACCGCAATCACGCTCAAACAGGCGAAAGCGCAGGGCACTAATAATTTCTACTTTTTCTGCCAGCACATTACGCTAATTCCCACGCTGCGCAGTTTGCTGGAACAGCCGGATAACGGCATTGATGCTTTCCTGGCACCGGGTCACGTCAGCATGGTGATTGGCACTGCCGAATATGATTTTATTGCCACTCAATACCAACGCCCGCTGGTGGTTGCGGGCTTTGAACCGCTGGATCTATTGCAGGGCGTGGTGATGCTGGTGGAACAAAAAATCCAGCAGCACAGCGCGGTGGAAAACCAGTACAAACGCGTGGTACCCGATGCGGGCAATAATCTTGCGCAGCAGGCGATTGCTGAAGTGTTTACTGTGCGCGGCGACGCCGAATGGCGCGGCCTGGGTACCATTAGCGATTCCGGCGTTCAACTGACGGACGCGTTCCGCCAGTTCGATGCGGAAGATCACTTCAAACCTGCCCCACAGCAAGTTTATGACGACCCGCTCGCTCGCTGCGGCGATGTGCTCACCGGGCGTTGTAAACCGCATCAGTGCCCGATGTTTGGCAAAACCTGCAATCCGCAAAATGCTTTTGGCGCGCTGATGGTGTCATCCGAAGGCGCATGCGCGGCGTGGTATCAATATCGCGGCCAGGAATGCGAAGCCTAAAAATGGTGGATGGCGCTAACGCTTATCCCCCTAAGATTCATGCGTAGGTCGGGTAAACGAAGTGCCACCCGACACAGGTGAAATAATATGAAAACGATCGAACTAGCCCACGGCAGCGGCGGCCAGGCAATGCAAAAGTTGGTAGCTGACTTGTTTATGCAGGCATTTGATAATCCCTGGCTTGCCGAACAAGAAGACCAGGCGCGATTACCTCTGGCTGAACTCACTGCCAGCGGCGACCGTTTAGCATTTTCAACGGACAGCTACGTTATCGACCCGCTGTTTTTCCCCGGCGGTGACATCGGTAAATTAGCCGTTTGTGGCACGGCGAATGACGTAGCCGTCAGCGGTGCGACGCCGCGCTGGTTATCTTGCGGATTTATACTTGAAGAAGGCTTGCCGCTTGAAACATTGGAGCGCGTTGTCACCAGCATGGCGGCGACGGCGAAAGCGGCGGGGATCGCGGTGGTAACGGGTGATACCAAAGTCGTGCAAAAAGGCGCGGCAGATAAACTGTTTATCAATACGGCGGGTATCGGCGCGATTCCTGCGGGCCTGAACTGGGGCGCGCAGCAGATTAGCACTGGCGACGTGCTAATTGTCAGCGGGACGCTGGGTGACCACGGAGCGACTATCCTTAACCTGCGCGAATCGCTGGGGCTGGAAGGTGCGCTGGTGAGTGACTGTGCGGTGCTGGCCCCGTTGATCGCGCCATTGCTGAACATTTCAGGCGTTAAAGCCCTGCGTGATGCGACGCGCGGCGGCGTGAATGCTGTTCTGCATGAGTTTGCAGCGACGTGCGGCTGCGGGATGGAAGTCTGCGAAAGCCAACTGCCGTTGAACCCGGCGGTGCGTGGCGTGTGTGAATTGCTCGGCCTCGATGCGCTTAATTTTGCCAATGAAGGCAAGTTAGTTATCGCCGTTGCGAGGAACGCCGCACAAAACGTAATCGACGCTTTACAAGCTCACCCGCTCGGACAAAATGCAGCCATTATTGGTGAAGTTGTCGAGCGTAAAGGGGTCCGTGTAGCCGGGCTTTATGGCGTGAAACGCACGCTGGATTTGCCTCACTCTGAGCCACTGCCACGCATTTGTTGACCTGAGGCAGGAACGTTTCGCACGCTCAGCGCTACACTTTGACGCTATTTATATGATGAATACCAGATTGCTGACAGAGCCCGATAAACGGGCCTTGGAGGGAGGATTAGCGTCAGTTATATCTACTATTTATGCCGTTCTTGACGTGATGCCGTCGGATGTCGCAGCGCTCATCCGACCGACAAAAAAGCTTGTCATCCGTCCCATATATTCCTTGCCTGGTAACTCGCCGGGTCTCTATTTTGGATTAGCAAAATGCCATACACACCGATGAGCGATCTCGGGCAGCAGGGTTTATTTGATATTACACGCACCCTGTTGCAGCAGCCCGATCTACCGGCGCTTGCTAACTGCCTGACACAAATGGCAAAACAAGGTGCGCTGGCAGAACGAGTGAATATTCTGCTTTATCATCCGCTGCATCAGCGCGTGGCCTTTTATGGCATGGATAAACATGGCAAGGACCTGCATTACGAAGATGAAATGGTGCTGGCAAATGGCCCGGTGCGGCGTGTGCTTTCCCGCCCGGAAGCGCTCATTTGTACCCAGGAAGAGTTCAATGATACCTGGCCGCAGGTGACCAGTCTTGAACTGTATGCCCCTTTTGGCCGTTACTGCCTACTGCCTCTGGCAGCAGAAGGCAAAATTTTTGGTGGCTGTGAATTTATTCGTAATGGCGATATGCCGTGGACGGACAAAGAACTCAACCGTCTGCACACCCTGGCGCAAATCGTCGGTCTGGCGGCAGAACAAATTCAGACTCGCCTTGATACCAATCTCGATTATCAACAACTGTGCCGGGAACGTGACGATTTCCGTATCCTGGTGGCGGTCACAAACGCGGTACTTTCAAAGCTCGATCTCGATGAACTGATCAGTGAAATCGCCAGCGAAATTCACCACTATTTTTCTATCGACTCGATAAGCATCGTATTGCGCGGCAACCGCAAAGACCGGCTCACCGTTTATTCCACCCATTTTGTGAAAGAGCAGTCGCCGATTAACGACCAAAGCGATGTGGCGCTGGCGGGCACGCTTTCTGAACGCGTGCTGAAAAGCGGTGAAATGTTGCTGTTAAATTTACATCATGGCGACCAACTCGCGCCGTACGAACGTATGCTGTTTGAAATGTGGGGCAACCAAATTCAGACGCTGTGCTTGCTGCCGCTGACATTCGGCAATAACATGCTCGGCGTGCTGAAGTTGGCGCAATGCGAGGCGGGCGTCTTTACGCCGCAAAACCTCAAGCTGCTGCGCCAGATTGCCGAGCGTATTTCCATTGCGGTGGATAACGCGCTGGCATACCAGGAAATTCATCGCCTGAAAGAAAATCTGGTGGATGAAAACCTCTATTTGACCGAGCAAATCAATAATGTTGCCAGCGATTTTGGCGAGATTATTGGCCGCAGCGACGTGATGTCGAATGTGCTCAAACAGGTCGAAATGGTGGCGAAAAGCGACAGTACTGTGCTAATCCTCGGCGAAACCGGCACCGGTAAAGAGCTGATTGCCCGCGCTATTCACAACCTGAGCGAGCGCAACAGCCGCCGGATGGTGAAAATTAACTGCGCGGCGATGCCTGCCGGATTGCTGGAAAGCGATCTCTTTGGCCACGAGCGCGGCGCATTTACCGGCGCGAACACCCAGCGCATCGGGCGTTTCGAACTGGCGGATAAAAGCTCGCTATTCCTCGATGAAGTGGGGGATATGCCGCTTGAGCTGCAGCCTAAATTACTGCGCGTGCTGCAAGAGCAGGAGTTTGAACGCCTCGGCAGTAACAAAGTGCAGCAGGTTGATGTGCGCCTGATTGCCGCGACTAACCGTAATCTCAAAGAGATGGTGAATGAGCGTGAATTTCGAAGCGACCTCTATTATCGCCTGAACGTGTTCCCCATCATGCTGCCACCGCTGCGCGAACGCCCGGAAGATATTCCGCTGCTGGTGAAATCCTTCACCTTCAAAATCGCCCATCGGATGAACCGCAATATCGACAGTATTCCTGCCGAAACCCTGCGTGCACTCAGCCGTATGGACTGGCCGGGCAACGTGCGGGAGCTGGAAAACGTCATTGAACGAGCCGTGCTGCTCACGCGCGGCAATGTGTTGCATCTTTCTTTGCCTGAAATGGACTACAGCCAGCCTGAAGCAAAAGTGCAGCCAATGGTCGCAAGCGTGGAAATCCGTGAAGGGGAAGATGAGGCGCAGCGCATTTTGCGTGTCTTAAAAGAGACGAACGGCGTGGTTGCGGGCCCGCGAGGCGCGGCACAACGCCTGGGCTTAAAGCGCACGACGTTGCTTTCGCGCATGAAGCGTTTGGGGATTGATAAAGAGGGGATATAAACTAACTATAACCCTCTATTTTCTACCAGGTATCAACCATGGCTCTTATCCCGAAAAACTACACGCGGCTGGAAAGCGGCTACCGTGAAAAAGCGCTGAAGCTGTTCCCGTGGGTGTGTGGGCGCTGTTCCCGCGAATTCGTCTATTCGAATCTGCGTGAATTGACTGTCCACCACATGGACCACGACCACACCAACAACCCGGAAGACGGCAGCAACTGGGAGCTGTTGTGCCTGTACTGCCACGATCACGAGCACTCGAAATACACCGAGGCTGAACAGTACGGCTCGACAGTCGTTGCCGGTGAAGATGCGCAAAAAGATGTTGGCGAGGCAACGTATAATCCGTTCGCGGATTTAAAGTCGATGCTGAATAAGAAGAAGTAACTGAGCCAAAACTCAACGAGCTTGTAGGGCGGGGGTAAGCGATTAGCGCTACCCCTTCAATCCGAATTGATATGCACCTTACAATAGCGCCGCTTCCATGCCGCGGGCGTTAATCCCATCGCTTTGCGAAACACCTTCCTGAAATACCCCACATCCTGAAATCCACAGCGTTCGGCGACTTCACTTAGCGAGCAAGAATCGCCTATCAGCATTTTTTCCGCACTCATTACGCGCTGGCGGTGAATCGCCTCGGTGACCGTTAACTGGAATGTCTGGCGGTATACGCGGCCCAGATAATCTGCATTGCAGTGTAACTGGCTGGCAAGTGTTGAGGTGGAAACCGGCAGGTGAAATTGCGTGCGGATTAATTGCTGCGCTTTGTATGCCAGCGCAACGCCGCTGTTATCGGCCTGCGGATTGTCGTTCGCCGCCATTGAAAGCTGCTGCATAATAAGCAATAAAATTAATTCCAGCGCGCTGCTGCGAATCAGCGTTTCTTGTTCACTTAAAAACTGACGAAATAAAGAAATAACCTGCTGGGGATTCAAGACTTTTCCATGCTGCGGTAATGAAATTAACGAAGCCGGAATATCCGGTTTTTTATCGCATAATGAATTGAGTTCAAAGTGGAGCCAGTAGAATTTTAAATCTGCCGGGAAGGTTCCCGCTCCAACATGTTTTCTGTGTGGCCAAAGTAATAAACTTTCTCCCGCCTTTACGCAAAATAGCGTGTCATTTTCCCGGATCGTAAGTGTCCCTTTTTCTACGAAAATCAATTCCCACGAATCCAGCTCGCGTTGCGGATGGCTGCCCACGCCTCGTGAAATAAACAAGCCGCCATTTTGTACTTTTATGGGTAAAGATATTTTTAAATCAAACAATTATAATTTACCTCCATCCATGTTACTGACGTAGTGTAGATAAAATCCATTGGTCAGTGGGATCGCTATTGGCGTTTGGCGATCTCCTTCACAGTTTTATCTTTAGGTCGGAATCGTCACCTTTTTATACTTTTTTATCGCCTTGTGGGTTTTTAGTTTGGATGCAAAATTATTCGGGTCTTACGGACACAAAAATAATAAATCCAGGTTTCTAACCCGATAAATCGAGGCGTAAATCATGACCTCTACCCCTATAAATAATACTGATATTGTAACTTCAGCTTTAAATGACAGACTCTCTATCCGCGAGAAAATAGGCTACGGACTGGGTGATGCAGGCGGGACGGTAATAACCTGCTTAATCATGAACTTCCTGACCTTTTTCTATACCGATGTTTTTGGTTTAACTCCCGCGATCGTCGGCACATTGTTTATCGCTCTTCGTGTGATTGACGCCATTTCTGACCCGCTGATGGGGATCCTTGCTGACCGCACCCAAAGCCGTTTTGGGCGTTTTCGCCCGTGGCAGCTATGGATTGCCGTGCCGATTGGCATCATAGGCGTGCTGACGTTCACCGTGCCTGACCTCAGCGCCAATATGAAAATCCTTTGGGCGTTTGGCACTTATCTTTTACTTTCCATGAGTTATACCGCCATCAACGTGCCGTATTGCGCGCTGATTAACACCATGACCACGCGTCACGACGAGGTGATTTCCTGCCAGTCCTGGCGGTTTGTTCTGTGTGGCGTAGCGGGTTTTTTAGTTTCGGTTGGCCTGCCGTGGCTTGTCGAAATCATCGGCCAGGGTAACGCGGCAAAAGGCTACCAGATGGGCGTCGGCGTGCTGTGCGCGGTGGCGGTCGTGATGTTCCTGTGCTGTTTCTTCTGGGTTCGCGAGCGTGTGCCGTTGGCGCTGATGGGAAAATTTACCCTGCGCGAACACCTGGCAGGCTTGCGCAAAAACGACCAGCTATTACTGAGCCTGGTGATGTCGTTCCTGCTGATTAACGTGTTTAACCTCAGAGGCGGCGGCTACATGTATTTCATCACCTATGTGCTGCAGGGCAGCGCCGGGTTTGCCTCGCTGTTCTTTACCATGGTCACTTTTGCCTCGATTCTTGGTGCAGTGATTGTCAACCCGCTGGCTAAGCGTTTCGATACCGTAAAACTCTATTACTACACCAATCTGGTGCTGGCTGTGCTCGCCGCGGGGATGTGGCTATTGCCGACCGGTGCGGCGTTCCAGACCTTGTGGCTGCTGGTGATTCTGGCGAACGGCATTATTCTTGGATTCACCCTGCCGCTGCACTTTTCCATCATGGCGTTCGCCGATGATTACGGTGAATGGAAAACCGGCGTGCGCTCATCTGGCATGAATTTCGCCTTCAACCTGTTCTTTATCAAATTGGCCTGGGCGGCCAGCGCCGGAATCATCAGCCTGGTGTTTATCTTCGTGGCCTATCAGCCTGGCCCTGAGCACCAAACGGCAGCGTCGCTCTCCGGTATTACCGCGCTGGAAACCTTGCTGCCTGCCGCATTCCACCTATTACTGGCTCTGGCGATTCGCCGTTGCCGCCTGAGTAACCCCATGATGGCGCAGATCTCCACTGACTTACGTCAGCGCCATGTCCAGACCGCCTGAGGAGTTGTTATGAATCAGCCCGATGTTTTACAGGAAGTTGACCTGCACAAACTGAAAGTGACCGATGCGTTTTTAGGCCAGTACCAACGCCTGGTGCGCGATGTGGTGATCCCTTATCAATGGGATGCCTTAAACGACCGTATTTCAGAGGCCGACCCGAGCCACGCCATCGAAAACTTTGAGATTGCCGCAGGGCGCAAAGACGGCGAGTTCTACGGCATGGTGTTCCAGGACAGTGACGTGGCGAAGTGGCTGGAAGCGGTGGCGTGGTCGCTGTGTCAGAAACCGGATGCGGAACTGGAAAGAACCGCTGATGAAGTGATTGAGCTGGTCGAAGCGGCGCAGTGTGAAGACGGTTACCTCAATACTTATTTCACCGTCAAAGAGCCGACGCAGCGCTGGACTAATCTTGCCGAATGCCATGAGCTCTATTGCGCCGGACACATGATTGAAGCGGGTGTGGCGTTCTTCCAGGCAACCGGCAAGCGCCGCCTGTTGGATGTGGTTTGCCGCCTGGCTGACCATATTGACGGCGTGTTTGGCACAGGCGTTAACCAGCTCCACGGCTACCCTGGGCACCCGGAAATTGAACTGGCGCTGATGCGTTTGTATGAAGTGACAGACAACCGCCGCTATCTGGATCTGGTGAATTACTTTGTTGAAGAACGGGGAGCTGCGCCGCATTTCTACGACATTGAATATGAAAAACGGGGGCGTACCTCGCACTGGAACACTCACGGCCCGGCGTGGATGGTGAAAGATAAAGCCTACAGCCAGGCACATGAACCGCTGGCATTGCAGCAAACGGCGATTGGCCATGCGGTTCGTTTTGTCTATCTCATGGCGGGCGTGGCGCACCTTGCGCGGCTGCATAAAGATGAAGAAAAACGCCAGACCTGCCTGCGCCTGTGGGACAACATGGTCCAGCGCCAGATGTACATCACCGGCGGGATTGGCTCGCAGAGCAGCGGCGAGGCGTTTAGCTCGGATTACGATCTGCCGAACGACACGGTGTACGCCGAAAGCTGCGCCTCCATCGGCCTGATGATGTACGCCCGCCGCATGCTGCAAATGGAGGCTGACAGCCGCTTTGCTGACGTGATGGAGCGTGCGCTTTATAACACGGTGCTGGGCGGAATGGCGCTCGATGGCAAACACTTCTTCTATGTGAATCCGCTGGAAGTGCACCCGAAAACACTGGCGTTTAACCATATTTATGACCATGTGAAACCGGTTCGCCAGCGCTGGTTTGGTTGCGCCTGCTGCCCGCCGAATATCGCACGCGTGCTGACTTCGCTCGGGCATTACATCTACACGCCGCAACCGAGCGCGCTGTATGTGCATTTGTATGTGGGTAATGAGATGGAAGTGCCGGTTGGCGAAAAATTACTGCGCCTGAAAATCAGCGGTAATTATCCTTGGGACGAGCAGGTAGATATCACGGTCACTTCCCCGCAAACGGTGCAACACACTCTCGCGCTACGCTTACCGGACTGGTGTGATAATCCGCAAGTGCTGCTCAATGGCGTGGCCTGCGCGGGAGAGACGCGCAAAGGTTATCTGCATCTTAATCGCGAATGGCAGGAGGGGGACCGCATTAGCCTGACGCTGCCGATGCCGGTTCGTCGCGTTTATGGTAATCCGCTATTGCGCCACGTTGCCGGGAAAGTGGCGGTGCAGCGCGGGCCGCTGGTTTATTGCCTGGAAGAAGCGGATAACGGCGTGAGCCTGCATAACCTGCGGCTGCCAAAAGAGAGCGCATTTAGCCTGATTAAAGGCAAAGGTATTTTTGCTCATAAGGTGCTGATTCAGGCGGACGGGCTGCGAATGGCAAGCGAGCAAGCCGGGCACCAGGCGCTATATCACTACGATAAATCGCCGGTAAAAGCCGAAATGCAGAAGCTGACCTTTATTCCCTGGTTTAGTTGGGCCAACCGTGGGGAAGGGGAAATGCGGATTTGGGTTAACGGCGAATAAGGTAACGGCCCTCTGCGAAGGGCCGTTTTCAATTTAGAAGGTCCAGGAAACGCCGCCCATCAGGCTGGCATCATGGTCTTTATCCGCCATCGGGCTGTTTGCAATCTGGTTATCCAACTGGGTGTAGCGCCCGCTGGTGAGGAGAGTGAGCTGTGGGGTAATTTTATAGCTCACGCTGAGGCCGACAAATGGATTCCAGCTATCCCCAGGCTGATAGCGGGATAGCCCGCTGCGATGGGTTTCTTTATCGGAAACGCCAAAATAATATTGTGTGAGTTTATCGTCATACCAGGTGACACCCGCAGAAGGAATAATACTCAGGGCTCCCATAGTGATGACGCGCAAATAAGAGAGTTCACCGATAAAGCCGTTGCTCTTATCAAGAATATCACCCGAGAAACTGGCTTTTAGCGTTCCCCATTTTTCATGATGATAAAAGGCCAAACCTGCCAGTGCGGTGGTATCACGCTTATCCAGATTTTTTAATGCTTTATTATCGCTGTCTTCAGGTTTAAATTCATACGGCAGGTAGGAAACTATAGCGCTTATTTCATTGCTTTCATCTTTAGCAAAAATATAACCGATAGAGGTTTCTCTGACGTATATTTTATCGCTCTCATAATGTGCAAAAGGAATGGCTATAACATCATCTTTATATTCTGCATAAGGTGAAAGGTGATAAAGACTACCGGCACCGATAGATAAAATGTTAGCCCTTGCATTATTCATTGAGATTGCAGCAAGTATTAGCAGAAGCGATGCCCTGAGCGTCATGAAGTTATTCCGTTTGCCAAACTGATAAATTGGCGAGTATTCTATGGACGCAGCGGTGCGTTACACAATAGTTATATTTATATAGTACTATATAAATATTTATAGGGTTCGAAGGGTGAGGGATGCAGATTATATGAGTAACATTCGATTTAAATTGAATGAGCTAAGGATTATCTCGGTGGTCGCTTCCTGCGGGAGCCTGAGCCAGGCAACGGCAATTCTGGGTACCGCTCAGGCGAATATCAGCAAAGCCCTCACGGATTTCGAATCACGCATTGGGCTGAAAGTCTTCGAACGCAGTACGCGGCGCATATCGCTTACGCTGTTTGGGGAATCGTTGCTGGTGAAGGTGAATGATTACCTTAAACAGACAGAAGACCTCGCGACATTTATTTCTGATTATAAACAAGAAAAATGTGGCAAGGTCACAATCTATGCGCCCACTGGCATAGTGAGTTTTCTGTCTCAGAAAGTGCTCTCTGAATTTAAAGACACAGGGGATATTCATATCGCCTTGCGTACCTATAATCTTGAACGTAATGAATTTTATGATGGGTTAACCTTTCCCGCAGACGCGGATATTATGTTGACCTATGCCAGGCCAAAAGATGAGTCGCTGGTTGCTTGTTCATTGACCTCTTTTTCCGTCAGCGCTTACGCAAGCCCCGCTTATTTAGCCAATAATCCCATTGCTAGCCCAGAAGAACTGGCGGGGCACTCCTGTATTCTTATGCAGTCGATGTTAATTAATGAAACTAATATCTGGAAATTCACGCAACAAGATATTGGCAGCGTAAAAGAGTATAGCGTTACCGGGAAATATATTTGTGATAATACCCATGCCGGAATTGAATTAGCCAGGCATGGGTTAGGGATTGTTTTTGCACCAAAACCGAGTATTAAACACGATTTAGATACAGGAAAACTCGTGCCGTGCTTTAAAAATAATGAAGAGTGGCCACTTGAATTAATTGTTATTTTTAAAAAGAGAGACTATCAGCCTTACCGTGTGCAATATATTCTCGACCAGATGGTAGAGATTATTAATGAATATGTGACCGCGGGGTGAGTACTCATATAGCTCCTTACGGATAAGGAGCTATGCCCGTTATACTTCAAATTGCATGTGCGTTGGCTTTCCTCACTCACCCCAGTCACTTACTGGAGTAAGTTTCCGGGTATTCACTGCGGCGCCGCCTGCCTGCAACTCGAACTATTTTGGGTATATATGTTTAACTCTATTTGCGAGGCGTGTCGGATTTAAACGTCGGATGGCGCTGCGCTTATCCGACCTACATGTCGATGCATTTGTAGGTCGGGTAAGCGCAGCGTGTGACCGGATATTCGGGTGAAAGTAGGCCGGGTAAGCGCATGCGCCACCCGACGTTATTCTCCGACTAACAACCCTTAAAAAAGCCCCAACGGTTTATCGGAATAACTCACCAGCAGGCACTTGGTCTGCTGGTAATGTTCCAGCATCATTTTATGGGTTTCGCGGCCGATACCGGACTGTTTATATCCGCCGAACGCGGCGTGTGCCGGGTAAGCGTGGTAGCAGTTGGTCCATACGCGTCCCGCCTGAATGCCACGTCCCATTTTGTAGGCCACATTGCCGTTGCGGCTCCAGACGCCCGCGCCCAGGCCGTACTCGGTGTCGTTTGCCAGCTCCAACGCTTCTTCCATGGTTTTAAACGTTGTCACCGCCAGCACCGGGCCGAAGATCTCCTCCTGGAAAACGCGCATGTTGTTTTTGCCAAACAGAATGGTGGGTTCCAGGTAATAACCGGCTTTCAAATCACCTTCCAGCGCTTTACGACGCCCGCCGGTTAATACATCTGCCCCCTCTTTTTTACCAATATCAATGTAATTGAGGATAGTTTCCATCTGCCCCTGCGACACCTGAGCGCCCATTTGCGTGTTTACGTCCAGCGGGTTGCCACTGCGGATCGATTCCACGCGGCGAATTGCGCGTTCCATAAAGCGTTCGTAGATGGATTCCTGCACCAGCGCGCGGCTCGGGCAGGTGCAGACTTCGCCCTGGTTGAAAGCGAACAGGGCAAAACCTTCCAGCGCTTTATCGAAGAAGGCGTCCTCTTCGTCCATCACATCGGCAAAGAAGATGTTTGGCGATTTACCGCCCAGCTCCAGCGTCACCGGAATAATATTCTGCGTGGCGTACTGCATAATTTGCTGGCCGACTTCTGTTGAACCGGTGAAGGCAACCTTGGCGATGCGTTTTGATGTCGCCAGATATTCACCGATTTCGCCGCCCGCGCCGTTGACCACGTTAATCACGCCCGGTGGCAGCAGGTCACCTACCAGTTCCATCAGCAGCAAGACGGACAGCGGCGTAAGGCGTGCGGGTTTCAGGACAATGCAGTTTCCTGCCGCAAGCGCCGGAGCCATTTTCCAGCTCGCCATCAGCAGCGGGAAGTTCCATGGGATAATCTGCGCGACAACCCCGAGCGGTTCATGGAAGTGATAGGCCACGGTTTCGCCGTCAACTTCGCTGATCCCCCCTTCTTGTGCGCGGATACAGGAGGCAAAATAACGGAAATGGTCGATAGCCAATGGGACATCAGCGCCGCTGGTTTCGCGAATGGGTTTGCCGTTGTCCCAGGTTTCTGCCGCCGCCAGTAATTCAATATTCTGCTCCATGCGGTCGGCAATTTTCAGCAAGATGTTGGCGCGTTCCTGCACGGACATGCCGCCCCAGCCTGCTTTTGCTTCGTGTGCCGCATCCAGTGCTAAATCGATATCGCCTTTGCTGGAACTTGCGATCTCGCACAGCGGCTGGCCGGTTACAGGGGTAAGATTTTCGTAGTATTTGCCGTCAACCGGCGGCACCCATTGGCCACCAATGAAATTATCGTATCGCGGTTTTAATTTGAGCGGGAAACCATATTCGCCGGGGATAATTCGGGTATCGGGAGGATTATTTGTCATGAGGTTCTCCTTGTCGGTTTGCACTCTCAAGCGTAGTCGCCAGCGGTGATTTCTTCGCCAATGTTTGAAGGCTTTACGACACAGGTCACGGATTAATAATCGAATGATTCGGAGTAATCAGCCAGCAGCTCATTCGTTTTGATACATACTTAAAGTTTACCTTTTCCCGTTTCGTTACAAGGATTGCTCATGCGCCTGTTTATTGGTTTTGATGTAGGCGGTACCCATGTGAAGCATGGTTTATTTACTGAAGAGGGGGAGGTGCTGATCGCCGAAGAGTATGACACTCACTATGATAAGCAGCTATTTCTGGATGCCTGGCAGAGTGTGGTGGCGGGCTATCGGCAGCATAATGAAATTGCCGGAATTGCTATCAGTTTTCCCGGTTACATCAACCCTCATACCGGGAATGTCCCTAAAGCAGGGGCGCTAACGTTTCTCGATGGCTGCAATCTGCTGGAGATTTTTGGCGCACTGACAGACCTCCCTATCACCGTTGAAAATGATGCCAACTGTGCGGCACTCGGTGAAATGTGGCTCGGGGCAGGCAATGAATATGATTCGCTGGTTTGCGTGACGATTGGTACGGGGATCGGCGGGGGGATTATTGTAAACCGCGAACTGATGCGCGGTTCGCACTTCCGCGCGGGTGAGTTTGGCGTGCTGCCGGTGGGGAAATATGGCGAAGATATGCACCAGTTAGCTTCGGCCAAAGGGCTAATGGATGCGTGTCGCCGTGAAATGAATATCCCGGCGGATGAAAAAGTGCGTGGCCAGGATATTTTTGCCCGTGCCGAAACGGATCTGCACATTCAGGGAGTTATCGATAATTGGGTGAAATATTTGGCGCGTGGCATTTATAGCGTGGTGTCGCTATTTGACCCGCAGGCTATTTTGCTCGGCGGCGGGGTCAGTACCCAGCCGATGTTGTACCCGATGCTTGAACGTCATCTCGAAGGGTTTAAATTTTGGGACGTGCTGAAGGTACCGATTCGCCCATGCAAGCTCGGCAACAAGGCCGGGATGCTGGGGGCTGTCTGGCTGGCGAAACAGAAGTGATTGATGCCGGGCAAGTGTCGGATGGCGCTGACGCTTATCCGACATGGAGAACCGCAGTTGTAGGGTGGGTAAGCTCAGCGCCACCCACCGCTTTGTTAAACACTACTCCCTCTGAAACAAAGCCTTATCCCGCAACAAATGGTCATTGCCACGGCGGCGCGTAAAGCCGATGCGGTCAAAATACTCCAGTATCTGTACTGCCAGCTTACGGCCAACGCCGAGCTGATCGCGGAAATCCGCCGCGCTGGTCGCGCCCTGGGTTTGATCCAGGTCGCGGATCAAATCGGCAAACGCCTGAATCCGATCGTTTCGGTAATAACGATCTTTCAGGATCGCCGTTACCAGCCCAAGCTGGGCGGCAAAACGCAGCAACTGGCGCATAGCTTGTTCATCTTGCTGTGTTTCCCGCGCCAGGTCGCGCACCCACCACGGTTCATCCCCAAATAACGCGTCCACTTTTTGCCAGACTGCCAGTTGTTCTGCGGAGAATCCCGGTTTGTGATCGGGCAGATGCAACCAGCCCTGGCGGCTCGCGAGCAGCCCTTCCTGACGCATTTTTTCAATCAGCGCCAGAACCAGCGCTTCGTCCTCCCCAGGCAAGGCCATGCGGCGCAGACGCTCGCGTCCGGGGCCGGGCTGGTCATCATGTTGCTGGTGATAACGCTCGAGTATATCGAGCAGTTTCTGTTTCCAGCGGGCAGCCATTTCCTCGCTGAGCAGGCTGTTACCCGCCCGCAGATAATCGCGGGTAAGCAGTTCCTGCAATCCCTGGGGTGTCAACTGCCGCGCCCAGGCGAAGTCGGTCAGCGTAACGGCGCTGCGCTGCAAATGAGTATTGAGCGCCTGTTGGTCGTTTTCGGCGTGTTTAAGCTGTTGTAGCCATGCCAGAAACGCAGGTTGGCGTTTTCCACGACGCGGGGCGTGGAGCAGGATCGCCCTTGCGCCCGCAAGCGTGACGCGAGCGCTGATATCGCGTAATACCAGGCGGTCGTTGTCTGCAAGCCACAGCGGAGTATCCAGAACCAGTTCAGCGAGGTCGTCCTCCAGCAGGGAGATGCGCCCGGTAACGTGGCTTGCGGCATGGTGAATATGAAGCGGCTGCCACTGTTGCAGCGGCGCGTGGCTTTGCAACTGAACAATCACGCGTTCTACCGGCTCAAGCGGCTTTTCGGCTAATAACCAGTCGCCGCGTTTAATATCCATTTTTTCCGCATCGCCGCTGATATTGAGCGCAATGCGCTGCCCGGCAAATGCGCACTCCGTTTTATTATCCTGAGCGTGTAGACCGCGTATGCGCATCGGCTTGTCAGCACCGGTTAACCAAAGCGTATCGCCAATTTTGACTTCGCCGCTAAGTGCGGTTCCCGTTACCACCAGGCCTGCACCTTTCACGGTGAAAGCGCGGTCGATGGCGAGACGAAAGCGGTGCTGACGCGGATGGGCGCGTTCTGGCAGCGTAAGTAAGTGCTCACGAAGTTCGTCGATGCCTGTACCGTTGGTGGCTGCGGTGACAAACAAAACTGCGTCTTGCCAGCCAAACTCTTTAAGCGTTTCCAGCACCGCTTCGCGGACTTCGCTAATTCGCTCGTCACTCACTCGGTCAGCTTTGGTTAGTGCGACGGTGAGCGATGGTTTTCCGGTTAATTGCAAAATAGCGAGATGCTCGCGCGTTTGCGCCATCACGCCGTCATCGCAGGCGACCACTAACAGCGCGTGGTCGATACCGCCAACGCCCGCCAGCATATTGGCGAGGAATTTTTCATGCCCCGGAACGTCAATAAAACCGGGAATGCGTCCATCGGGCTGCGGCCAGTAGGCGTAGCCGAGGTCGATAGTCATGCCGCGTTTTTTCTCTTCCGGCAGACGGTCGGCATTCACGCCGGTTAAGGCTTGCAGCAGGGTGGTTTTGCCGTGGTCAACGTGCCCGGCGGTAGCAATAATCACGAGTGCAAACTCTCCATAAATCCGGCTTCATCTTCAAGGCAGCGTAAATCCAGCCATAAACGCCCGTCATTGATGCGGCCAATTATCGGTTTAGAGATCTCGCGCCAGCTTTGTGCGAGGGCGCTAAGCGTTGTTCCGCGCCCATCTTTTGGCGTGAACGTTAGCGCGGCGCTCGGCAGCCTGTCCACGGGCAGCGAGCCGCTACCAATTTGTGATAAGCAGGGTTCGACGGACACGGTAAATTGCTCGCCGTATTTCTCCTGCATCGCAGGTAGTAAACGCCGCGCAAGCTCTGTGATTTCACTGGCATTTCGGGTTAATAAACGCAACGTCGGCAACCTTTCAACCAGCGTTTCAGGGTGTTGATATAAGCGCAGAGTAGCTTCCAGCGCGGCGAGCGTCATTTTATCGGCACGCAGGGCGCGTTTGAGCGGATGGCTTTGAATGCGGGCGATTAGCTCTTTTTTGCCGACGATGATGCCTGCCTGCGGCCCGCCGAGGAGTTTATCTCCGGAGAAGCTCACCAGGCTCACACCCGCCGCAATCAACTGTTGCGGCATAGGTTCTTCTGGCAATCCCCATTGGGTGAGATCGACCAGCGAGCCGCTGCCAAGGTCGGTCACGACAGGAATGTTCAGCTCATTGCCAAGCGCCACCAGTTCGGCTTCATCGACGGCTTTTGTAAAGCCCGCAACCTGATAATTGCTGGTGTGGACTTTCATCAATAGCCCCGTGTTTTCACCCGCAGCCTGACGATAATCTTTCAAGTGGGTGCGGTTGGTGGTACCGACTTCAACTAACTGGCAGCCTGCCTGGCGCATAACATCCGGGATACGGAACGCGCCGCCGATTTCGACTAGCTCACCACGCGAAACCACCACCTCTTCACCGCAGCCGCAGGCGGCTAACATCAACAAAACCGCGGCTGCATTGTTATTGACGATGCAGGCATCTTCCGCGCCGGTCAGCTCGCAGAGCAAATCAGCCAGGGCTTTGTCACGATGCCCGCGCTCCGCCCCCTGTAAATCATATTCCAGCGTAATCGGGCAGCGCATCGCCTGGGTTACGGCGTCAATGGCAGCCTCTGCCTGCAATGCGCGCCCCAGATTGGTATGCAGCACGGTGCCCGTCAGGTTAAATACCGGCTGAAGCGCGCTGCGCTGGTCTGATTCGAGTGTTAACTGCGCCTGTGCCGCCCAATCATCATTCCAGGCGGGAAGCGTGTCTTGCTGACGAATCTGTTCCCGCGCCGTTTCCAGCATTTCTCGTAGGGTACTAACCACCTGAGTGTGGCCGAAGTCGCGTAGCAAAGTGCTGAATGAAGCGTCGCGTAACAGTTTGTCGATGGCAGGAAGCTGGCTGTACAAGTTGCGATGGGTAGTCATGGCAAGCCGCAGAGTGGTGAAATTTAGCGGTAGTTTACAGGGGGAGTTAGCCCCCTGTCATGGCGCTTTCTCATCGTCACATCTTTGAGCATAAGTGCTGGTGATGTTGAGTCGAACTCATTGACCCCAACCCAGCCTCCCCCTTGCCAGGTGGAGGAGCTGACAAGGGGAGATACCGTCTTGCCGGGAGATCATGCTGTTGGCGGTTCGGTGCGAGCAAAACTTTCCCGTTCGAAAAGTTTCTCAACCAGTTTCACCAGATGTGGGCGGTCAACGCACCAGCCAGGAGAGACCCGGCGGAAGTTGATATACCCCACGGCGCAGGCTACGGCGATGGTCGCTACGCTGAGGTTTTCGGCATCCAGTTTTTTATCTGCGGCGTACTGCTCAAGCAAGGTCAGCCCACGAGTGATTTTTTCCCGTTGGCGGAGGAGTTCTGTTTCGGATTGCTGCTCTATCGGGCGTTGGCGTTCGCGTACTGAAACCAGGGCCGCGTCCATAATGCCATCGGCCAAGGCTTCCATCTGGCGCATTTGCAGAGAGCCCAGCGGGTCGCGTGGAATCAGCGCCGGAGCGATATCCAATAATTCGAGGTATTCCGCAATGATCGGTGAATCGAACCAGTATTGGCCATCATCGGTCACGAGCGCCGGGACTTTGCCCAGTGGGTTGAAGTGCGGCGTGGTGCTTTCCGGGATCCACGGGTTGTCGTTTACGAACTCAAATGTGATGCCTTTTTCCAGCAGTATTACGGAAATTTTGCGCACATACGGGCTGGTGTAATTACCGATAAGTTTCATTACATCGTCCATTTTAATCGACAAAATATGAGTATGGTTTAAAAGGCCGAACGTATCAAAAATGAGCGGTGAAAGGTGTGCCGCTGCGCTGTAATTTTCTGACAAATCCAAAATCAAGTTCGGGGTGGGAAATGCCCTGGATCACACTCGGAAAAAATCACGTAAAATTTTTTGTGATTAAAATCACAATCGAGCAACAAATCTCTGATTTGAAATTGTGACGCCAGTCACATAAAGGCTTCATTTAGGCGTAAAAAATGACCGCTGTGTTTTTTTTACACCGCAATTATGTGATCAAGATCTCCTGATCGTGGTGAGTGCTACCCTGCAATAGGTGATGTGTGTCACATAAAATTCCGTCCACTGGACAGCTTCACGATCACGTGCCAGATTCGCCTCACTTAGAGCATCTGGCAGTGCAACCTGCCGCCACGTAAACAATAAACCTCGGGCTAATTTTTAAGCGCGTAAACACAACAAGGGGTGTGCGTATGTCATCCGATATCAAGATCAGAGTGCAAAGCTTTGGTCGCTTCCTGAGCAACATGGTAATGCCAAACATTGGCGCATTTATCGCCTGGGGTATTATCACAGCTTTATTTATTCCAACCGGATGGTTGCCAAACGAGACGTTGGCGAAACTGGTAGGCCCGATGATCACCTACCTGCTGCCATTGCTCATCGGTTATACCGGTGGTCGCTTAATCGGTGGCGATCGTGGTGGTGTAGTAGGTGCCATCACGACGATGGGTGTTATCGTCGGTGCGGATATGCCAATGTTCCTTGGCGCGATGATTGCAGGCCCGCTGGGCGGCTGGGCGATTAAACATTTTGACGCATGGGTTGATGGCAAGATCAAATCCGGCTTTGAAATGCTGGTGAACAACTTCTCCGCTGGCATCATCGGTATGATCCTGGCGATTCTGGCGTTTATGGGTATCGGCCCGGCAGTTGAAGTGCTCTCCAAAGTATTGGCAGCAGGCGTTAACTTCATGGTTGTCCATGACATGCTGCCGCTGGCTTCTATCTTCGTCGAACCGGCGAAAATCCTCTTCCTGAACAACGCCATCAACCACGGTATCTTCTCGCCGCTGGGTATTCAGCAGTCCCACGAACTGGGCAAATCAATCTTCTTCCTGATTGAAGCCAACCCAGGTCCGGGTATGGGCGTGCTGATGGCATATATGTTCTTCGGTCGCGGTAACGCTAAACAGTCTGCGGGCGGCGCGGCAATCATCCACTTCCTGGGTGGTATCCACGAAATTTACTTCCCGTATGTGCTGATGAACCCACGTCTGATTCTGGCCGTTATCCTTGGCGGTATGACTGGCGTGTTCACTCTGACTGTGCTGAACGGCGGCCTGGTTTCCCCGGCATCTCCGGGTTCTATCCTGGCGGTTCTGGCGATGACGCCAAAAGGTGCTTACTTCGCGAACATTGCGGCAATCGTTGCGGCGACAGCGGTATCCTTCGTCGTCTCTGCGATTCTGCTGAAAACCAGCAAAGTTAAAGAAGAAGATGACATCGAAGCAGCGGCTCGCCGTATGGCTGAGATGAAAGCGGAATCCAAAGGGGCGACTGCGCCGCTGGCGGTGGGTGCGGGCCTGTCTAACGACCTGAGCCACGTACGTAAAATCATTGTTGCTTGCGATGCTGGTATGGGCTCAAGTGCGATGGGTGCAGGTGTTCTGCGTAAGAAAGTGAGCGACGCGGGCCTGAAAAATATCTCCGTCACTAACTGCGCAATCAACAGCTTACCGGATGACGTTGACCTGGTTATTACACACCGTGACCTGACCGAGCGCGCTATGCGCCAGGTTCCGCAGGCACAGCATATCTCCCTGACTAACTTCCTCGACAGCAGCTTGTACGCCAATCTGACCGAGCGTCTGGTGGCTTCTCATAACCTGAGCGAGAAAGAAGTGAAGGTGATGACCAGCCTGGAAGACAGCTTCGTGCCAAGCGAAGAAGGGCTGTTCCGTCTGGGTGCAGGTAACGTGTTCCTCGGCCTGACGGCTGCCACCAAAGAAGAAGCGATTCGCTTTGCCGGTGAGCAACTGGTGAACGGGGGCTACGTCCAGCCTGAGTATGTTGACGCGATGTTTGAACGTGAAAAGCTGACCCCAACTTACCTGGGTGAAGGTATCGCGGTTCCACACGGTACCGTTGAAGCGAAAGACCGCGTGCTGAAAACCGGCGTTGTGTTCTGCCAGTACCCACACGGTGTTCACTTCGGTGAAGAAACAGATGATATTGCCCGCCTGGTTATCGGTATTGCCGCTCGCAATAACGAACACATCCAGGTTATCACCAGCCTGACCAACGCGCTGGATGATGAATCCGTGATTGACAGACTGGCGAATACGACCAGCGTTCAGGAAGTTCTCGACCTGCTGGCGGGTAAGAAGTAAGTCTACGGACCGGCGGGTGGCGCTCCCGCTTACCCGCCCTACGTAGGGTGGATAAGCGAAGCGCCATCCACCTGTTTTCCCCCTCTCCCTCAAGGGAGAGGGCTAGGGTGAGGGAGGTCAACACCACAAACCTCCTCACCCCAGCCCTCTCGGGTGATTCAAATTTAAGAAGGTGAACAACATGAAAGCATTACATTTTGGCGCAGGGAATATCGGACGTGGCTTTATCGGCAAACTGCTGGCCGACGCGGGTATTCAACTGACCTTCGCCGACGTTAACCAAACCGTGCTGGATGCGTTAAATGAGCGCCATAGCTACCAGGTTCACGTGGTTGGCGAGCAAAAGCAAATCGATACGGTTTCAAATGTGAATGCCGTCAGCAGCATCGGTGACGATGTGGTGACGTTGATTGCCGACGTTGATCTGGTGACGACAGCCGTCGGGCCAGTGGTGCTGGAGCGTATCGCACCTGCGGTGGCGAAAGGTTTAGTGTTGCGTCGCACAAACGGTAATGAAAAGCCGCTCAATATCATCGCCTGTGAGAATATGGTGCGTGGCACCAGCCAGCTCAAAGGCCACGTTATGAAGGCGCTCTCCGAAGATGATCAAGCCTGGGTTGAGCAGCACGTTGGTTTTGTTGATTCCGCCGTTGACCGTATTGTTCCGCCGTCCGAATCTGCAACCAACGACCCGCTAGAAGTGACCGTTGAAACCTTCAGCGAATGGATTGTCGATAAAACCCAATTTAAAGGCGAGCTGCCGAACATTGCGGGCATGGAACTGACTGATAACCTGATGGCATTTGTTGAGCGCAAACTCTTCACCCTGAATACCGGGCATGCTATAACCGCATACCTTGGTCAACTGGCCGGTCATCAGACCATTCGCGATGCGATTCTGGATGAACGAATCCGCGCCGTGGTGAAAGGGGCGATGGACGAAAGCGGCGCGGTGCTGATCAAGCGTTATGGCTTTGATGCAGATAAGCACGCAGCCTACATCCAGAAAATCCTTGGTCGTTTCGAAAACCCGTATCTCAAAGATGATGTGGAACGCGTAGGCCGCCAGCCGCTGCGTAAATTAAGTGCGGGTGACCGTCTGATTAAACCGCTGCTGGGCACCATTGAATACGGTTTGCCGCACCTGAACCTTATCGAAGGTATTGCCGCCGCGATGCACTACCGCAGCGAGCAAGATCCGCAGGCGCAAGAGCTGGAAAAAATGTTGGCAGAAAAAGGCCCGCAGGCAACACTTGCGGAAATTTCTGGCCTTGATGCAAACAGCGATGTCGTGGCAGAAGCGGTGAACGCCTATAACGGCAAATAGTGATAGAAGCGGGTGCAGTAGACGCTGCACCCAACAATACTTTTAGTGATGTAGGCAAAGATGGAAGAAACCCAGGCCTTTGAAAACCGTGTGCTTGAGCGTCTTAATGCCGGTAAAACCGTACGAAGCCTGCTGATCGCCGCTGTTGAACTTCTCACTGAGGCGGTGAATATCCTGGTGCTTCAGGTCTTCCGTAAAGACGACTACGCGGTGAAATATGCGGTTGAACCGTTGCTGGATGGCGATGGCCCGTTAGGGGATCTTTCCGTGCGTCTCAAACTTATCTACGGACTTGGCGTGCTTAACCGCGCGGAGTACGAAGATTGCGAGTTGCTTATGGCGATGCGCGAAGAGCTAAATTACGACGGTAATGAATATAATTTTACCGACGATGAGATGCTCGGCCCGTTTGGTGAACTGCATTGTGTTTCAGCGATGCCCCCGACGCCAAAGTTTGTAGACGGTAGCGATCCTGAACTGTTTGCCATGCAAAAACAGCGTTACCAGCAAATTGTCCGTTCCACGATGGTTCTCTCTTTAACCGAGCTGATCTCTCGGATCAGCTTAAAAAAAGCCTTCCAGAAGTAATTCCGGGTAAAGTCCCTTTTCGCC
The DNA here is from genome assembly GCF_040786275.1 of Buttiauxella gaviniae. Classification (NCBI taxonomy): domain Bacteria; kingdom Pseudomonadati; phylum Pseudomonadota; class Gammaproteobacteria; order Enterobacterales; family Enterobacteriaceae; genus Buttiauxella; species Buttiauxella gaviniae. Next base: position 1,671,367 of record NZ_JBFMVT010000002.1, on the reverse strand, counting down.
CTCTTACGCCGAATGGTGTATCCTTGCCAGCAATAAAAAGTTATTCACGGTTAATCAAAAATGAAAGAAATCGAAAAAGCAGAAATCAAACGTCTTAGCGATCGCCTCGACGCCATCCGCCACGAAATGCCCGAGCTGCATTTGATCAACGAAGCAGAAAAGTACGCTGAGCTGGAAAAAGAGAAAGCGAAGCTGGAAATTGAGATCGTGCGTCTGCAAGCGGTGCGTAACCAGAAGCTGAGCAAAGAAGCGCAGAAGCTGATGGCGCTGCCGTACAAACGCCCAATCACCAAGAAAGAACAGGCTGACATGGGCAAGCTGAAAAAAGCGGTGCGCGGCCTGGTTATTGTGCATCCCATGACGGCGTTAGGCCGTGAAATGGATCTTGAAGAAATGACCGGTTTTTCTAAGACTGATTTTTAATCTTCGCCATTTTCAATCATTGATTAAAAGGATGAACTGTTCAGGTTCATCCTTTTATTTTGCTTAAAATTCCTCTTTTGCGAAGCTTCTCGAGAACTTTTCATCTCCATTTTCTTGTCCTGTTGATTAGCGATAGTCTTAGCTTGCCCACTCAGGTTGCATGGTTCAAAATAAGTACAAATCGAACGATTTATACCTATTTGAACGATGTGAGGAAACGATCATGTTAAGTTTCACGGCAAACCAGGCCAAAACCCAGTTCGGGGAAATGATTGCTAAAGCCCAGCGTGAGCCAGTGAGCATCACCAAAAACGGCAAACCCTCCGTTGTAGTGATGTCCATTGATGACTACAACGAACTCGAAGAATTAAAATTGCAGAGTTTGCGAGATAAGCTGGCTCACTCCATCGCTCAGGCTAAAGCAGGCCAATTGCAAAATGGTGAAGATGTTTTTGATGAGCTAATGAAGGATCTTTAATGGCTTGCTACAAACTGACGGAAGATGCGCACGAGGATTTGCGCGAAATAAAGGGATTTTCTCAGAAGCAGTTTGGTGCCATTGTCGCTCGGGATTATCTGGCAGGTATGCGAGTTATCCTCCAACATCTGGCCACTATGCCGGGCATGGGAACCGATGAAACCGCTGATTTATTTCCTGGCGTATGGAGTTTTCCTTACATCAGCCACACGATTTACTATCAGCTTGCAACTGATGGCATCACCGTCATTGGTATCATCCATCAGAGTAGATTGCCGAGAGTCTTACGGAGCCGTGTAACGGTATAAATTGTTGGATATCAGCCCTACAACGATCTTCGTAGGGCTGATAAGCGAAGCGCCATCCGCCGCAAACTCGCAATAAATTACTTCAATACCTGCGGATTCACGCAATTCTCTTTCACATTCCCGCTCAGAGCAGCAATCAAATTATCCACCGCGCAGGCGGCCATGTTGTAGCGCGTTTCATGCGTTGCGGAACCGATATGCGGCAGTGCGACCACATTCGGCAGGCTGAGCAGCGGGGAATCCACCGGCAAAGGTTCTTGTTCGAATACGTCCAGGCCTGCAGCGTGAATTTTGCCGTCTACCAGCGCCTGAATTAACGCTTTTTCGTCGACTACCGGACCACGTCCGGCGTTGATCAGAATGGCGGAAGACTTCATTTTTGCAAGCTGCTCCGCGCCAATCAGATGATACGTTTCGTCGGTCAATGGCAGAGAAATACAGACGAAATCGGATTCGGCCAGCAGGGTATCCAGGTCGCAATAGCGGGCGTTAAAACGCTCTTCTGCTTCCTGATGATGACGGCGAGCGTTATACAGAATCGTCATGCTGAAGCCGAAATGCGCCCGTTGCGCCAGCGCCAGGCCAATGCGGCCCATACCGAGAATCCCCAGCGTTTTATGGTGCACATCGATACCAAACCAGTCCGGGCCGATACTGCCTTTCCACTCGCCAACTTTCACACGCTCTGCCACTTCAACCGCGCGACGAGCCGTCGCCAGCACCAGCGTCATAATGGTGTCCGCAACGGTTTCCGTCAGTACGGTTGGGGTATGCATCAGAGCGATATGGCGCTCGCTCAGGGCATCGACATCAAAATTGTCATAGCCAACGGAGACGGTCGATGCCGCCCGCAGTTTCGGCGTATGTTCCAGAAACGCTTTATCGACTTTCTCACTTGACCCAAGAATGCCTTCTGCTTCGGCAAACGCCTGAGCATTTTGCCTGACGGTTTCAGGGCTTAAATCTTTCAACTGGGTGACAGTAAAGTGATTTTTAAGACGGACAAGGAGGTCGTCGGGTAACGTTTTATACAGGATGACGGACGGCTTCATGGCGTTCTCCGTTAAACAATTAAGTACAGACCAGGCGGCATAACGACCGCCTGGCTTGAGATTAAGCGTGGCGGGCTCCCACCGGAACGTGTTGGTTTATCGCCGGTTTCACTATCAGAGTTAGCCACACGGAGGCGAGCAATGCCACCCCCATAAAAATGTAGGATGCAGCAGGGCTACCGGTTGCACCGTTAAGGTAGCCAACAAACCAGGATCCGACAAACGAACCGAGTGCGCCCATGCTATTGATCAGTGCCATCGCGCCACCGGCCACGTTGCGCGGCAACATTTCGGGGATAATCGCGAAGAAGGGGCCATACGGGGCATACATTGCCGCACCGGCAATCACCAGCAGGGTATAGGAAACCCAGAAATGGTCGGCACCGACCAGCCAGGAACCGAGGAACGCCAGCGCGCCAATCAGTAACAACGGCCAGACGAACAGTTTACGGTTCTGCATTTTGTCCGATGCCCATGACACCACAATCATTGCGATGGTGGCGGCGAGATAAGGAACCGATGACAACCAGCCCACTTCCACCATTCCCATTCCTGCCTCACCGGCGTTGCGAATGATTGACGGCAGCCACAGCACAAAGCCGTACACACCGATGCTCCAGCAAAAATATTGCATACACAGCAGCACCACATTACGCGAGCGGAAGGCTTCGCCGTAATTTCGCACCGCTTTAATCCCTTCCTGTTCTTTCTCGAGTTGTGCCTGCAACGCCGCCTTTTCCGCATCGGACAACCAGCCAACCTGCGTCGGTTTATCTTTTACCAGCACCCACCAGGCGAACGCCCAGATAACGGCCGGGATACCTTCAAAGATAAACATTTCACGCCAGCCGAAGGCTTGAATCAGATAGCCCGAAACCACGGACATCCACAGCACCGTTACCGGATTACCGAGAATCAAGAAAGTATTCGCTCGCGAACGCTCAGATTTAGTAAACCAGTTGCTGATGTAAATCAGCATCGCGGGCATCACGGCGGCTTCCACCACGCCGAGAATAAAGCGAATCGCCGCCAGCGCCGGAATATTGCTGACCATGCCGGTCAAAGATGCACAGGCGCCCCATAAAATCAGGCAGACGAAGATAAGTTTGCGCACGCTGCGGCGCTCGGCATACATTGCCCCGGGGATCTGGAAGAAGAAATAACCGAGGAAAAACAGGGCGCCCAGCAGCGACGAAATGCCTTTGGTGATGCCAAGATCTTCGTTAATCCCGGCGGCGGAAGCGAAACTAAAGTTGGCCCGATCGAGGTACGCCAGGCTGTACGTGATAAACACGATTGGCATGATGTACCACCAACGTTTTGGCGCGATTGTATTCGTTTTCATAAGGCTTGCCTCTATGTTGAGGAGAGTCGCATCATGCCGAGTGTAGGGCACAGCCGATGCGATTTTCGTTTATTCGCCCAGCGCAGCTCGGGTAGGCAACCCTTCGCTATCGCCGATGACCTGAATCGCCAGCGAGCCGATTTTATTTCCGCGGCTAACGGCCTGTTGTAAGGTTTTTCCCTCGAGCAGGGCGCTGATAACACCCACGGCAAAACCGTCACCTGCGCCGACGGTGTCGACGACATTGTCGACTTTCACCGCGCTGACCGCGCCTTTCTCACCGTCGGCCGTTTTAAACCATGCGCCGTCGGCTCCGGTTTTCAGCACTACCGTTTTCACGCCGTGATCGAGATAGAAATCGGCAATCGCTTCCGGCGTCTTATGGCCGGTCAGAATTGCGCCCTCACTTAAACCTGGCAGCACCCAATCGGCCTGGAAAGCGAGGTTATTCAACTGTTTCACCATTTCGGCCTCGCTTTTCCACAGCACCGGACGCAAATTCGGATCAAAAGAGATCGTCTTACCTTTCCTTTTCATCACGCAGGCGGCGTGATTGAGCAGTTCTAACGAGCTGTCAGAAAGCGCTGCTGCGACACCGCTTAAATGCAAATGGCGGGCGGAGCAGAAATACGCCTCATTAAAATCAGCGACCGAAAGATGGCTTGCTGCCGATCCTTTGCGGAAATATTCCACAGTGGTATCGGTTCCATTTTCCGCTTTAGATTTGAGCTGAAAACCGGTTGCGTAACGATCGTCAGCGATCACGCCGCGGCTGTCGATCTGCTCTTTTGCAAGCTGTTGCAGCACGTAGCGGCCAAACGAATCATTGCCGACGCGGCTAACCCAGCCGACATTCAGGCCAAGGCGTGCAAGGCCTGTCGCCACGTTTAATTCAGCGCCCGCCACACGTTTAACAAACTGCTCTGCGGCGGCTAAATCGCCGGTTTCGCTGGCGACAAACATCGCCATCGCCTCGCCAATCGTAATGACATCAAGTTGCGTCGGCATCGCTTACTCCTCGCGTAATAAGTTGACGTAATGGCGGGTGACCGCCGTCAGATCGCGGCCTTCCAGCGGAAATTCAATACCGCGCGGTACATCGGCTGGCAGGCTTTTAAGCAGTTCCAGCCAGTGTGGTTCGGCGTCATCCAGGGCAATTGCACGGTAGTGATAATGGTGAGCTACGGCGGCTTTGACGTGAATGTAGCTGACCATGGGTGCCAGCATGCGAGCTGCTGCTTCGGGGGATTCATCAACCCACAGCCAGTTCGCCATATCAAAAGTGAGCGTCACAGGGAGGTTGAGCACATTACAGGCGGCCTGAAAGCGCTGCATAGGGGCGAGTTTGCCGCAGGCGGTTTGGTCGTTTTCCACAACCAGTGCGACGGTGCTTTGTTCAAGCCACTGTTGCAGCAGAGAAAACTGCTGGCTTCCACGGAAGTGACCAAGGGAGAGCTTCAGCCAACGGGCATTAAGCTGGTGGGCCTCAAGCAGTAGAGAAGGGATTAACGGGTTAAGTTTCCCCTCCTCGACAAACAGCGGCTCCGGTGCGGAATAGCAGGCCTGGAGGCCATGGCGAGTGATCTCCTGCGCAAGTTCAGGCAGGGCATCAAGCTGCGTGTGGCTCAACAATTCGCGGCGGATTTCCACGCCATCAGCCCCGGCATTCGCGATGATCGGCAGCAGTGCCTGTTGGCCGCCGAGGGCGGCGATGCGGTCATGACCGTAGGCGGCGGTGACGATAATAATGGTTCTCGGCATGGACTTCTCCGGCAATCAATGTTCACAACTTCCTGACGTATCTATTACGCTAGATGGAACCGGTTCCAAAGAAAAGCCAGCTATGCCTGATTTATGATCGCTATCACGAACAAAGATTATCGGACGGTTGAGCCGCGGACGATTAACTCACCGGAAAAGACCTGCTCACGCACGGTGTCAGCGCCCCCTTCGATGCGCTTAACCACTTGTTGAAGAGCGGCGTAACCGATCTGCCAGGTCGGCTGTTTGAGGGTGGTGATGCCGACGCCGGCAAGCTCAGCCCACTCCAGTTCATCGAACCCTAACAGGCCAATATCACTGCCCCAGTGCAGACCAATGCGTCGCAGAGATCGCGCAACCTGAAGCGTGAGCGCCCCGTTGGCGGAGATCACCGCTTTACGCATGCCGCGGTGGCCGGAGTGGAACTGGCGCAACGTGTTATCCAGTAAATCCGCTTCATGTAACGGGACTTCCGCGTTTTCAGCAACGATGCCAGGGTAGCGTTTGAGCGTGGTGTAAAAGGCGTCCAGGCGTTCGCGGCGAGTGTTCACCGTGCCCAGCGGTTCGCTAAGAAACAGAATCGCTTCAAAGCCTTGTTCAACAAGGTGTTCGGTGGCGGTAGTTGCGGCCTGGGTGTTATCGAGCCCCACCACATCGCAGGCGAAATCAGGAATTTTGCGGTCAATCAGCACCATGGGCAGGGCAGATTGTTGCAGGCGATTCAGCCCTTCTTCACGCATTCCCACGGCGTTGACCACAATGCCTTCCACCTGATAACTGTGCAGCAAATCCAGATAATGCAGCTCCTGATCCACTTCGTTATTGGTGTTACAAACCAGCGGTGTAAAGCCTTTTTCGCGGCATGCCGCTTCGATACCGCTGAGTACGTCAACGGAATAGGGGTTGGTGATGTCAGCGATGATAAGGCCAATCAGGCGGGTGCGCCCGCGTTTAAGGCCACGCGCCATCTGGCTTGGGCGATAATCGAGTGCCGCAATGGCGGTTTCGATGCGCAAACGCAGATCGTCAGACAGCACGTTTTGCTCGCCGTTAAGATAGCGGGAAACACTGGTTTTTCCGGTCTTAGCCGCTTTCGCGACGTCGCTTATCGTGGGGCGGGCTGCCTTGCTGATCATGATTGTCTCCGAGAGGTAACTTTGTGGAGAGTAACATAATTTATTTAAACGGGTGGATGACGCAATCCATGCGAACACAACGCGTCCCAATTCACCCTTATCCTGTCCGTTTTTGGTATTAGCAACAGTGCAAACCCTTGCCACAATGGACTCATACCCACTGATGAGGAGTCCGAAAATGTCCCGTTCCGCTCTGATTAATATCGATACGCAGCAATCTTTTTTCCATCGCGACTACTGGCAAGAAGATGATGTTCCGGCCTTTCAGCAGGCAATCACGCAGCTTATTTCCGGCTGTCAGGATTTAACCATTCCGGTTGTCGACATCTTCCATGTGGACGAAGAGGGCGCGTTTTCCCTGGCTTCCGGGTATGTAAAAGCGATGCCTTTCTTGCGCCACCAGGCGGATGCCACGTTCCAGAAACATGTCCACAATGCGTTTACCGATACCGGCCTCGACCTGTGGTTACGTACCCGTGACATTAACCATCTGATCATCTGCGGGATTCGTACCGAGCAATGCTGCGAAACCACCGCGCGCGTGGCGTCTGATTTGGGTTACCGCGTTTCATTTGTCAGCGAGGCAACGCTCACCTTCCCGATGAGCTGGAAAGGGGTTACGCTGGATGCCGCAACGCTGCGTCACCGCACCGAAACGGTGCTGGCGGGGCGTTTTGCGGAAATTCAAACCGTTGCCGAGTGCCTGGAGTCTTTATCGTGAGTGTTGGGGTCTGGTTCGTGGTTTTGCCCGGAGTGTTAGCGCTGGATCTCACCGGCCCTGCGGAAACGCTGGCGCTGGCGGGAGACGCTTTTCACCTGCATTTCATCGGCCCGGACCCACACGTCACCACGTCGATTGGGCTTAACTTTTCGGGTATCGAACCGCTGCCAGAAAGTTTCGCGCAAGGCAGTTTGCTGGTGCTGCCGGGCGTTTGTGATTCGAACCGTTACTTCGATACGCCACAGGCAGAGCAGGTGCGCCGCTGGCTGACGCGCCTGCAACCGCAAATCCACAGCCAGCAGCTCAATTTAATGTGCATCTGCTCGGGCTCATTACTGGCGGCAAAAGCCGGGTTGATGGGCGGTGTGCAATGCACCACGCATCACGATGTACTGGCAAGATTACGCGCCGCGGCACCCACCGCGCAGGTGAAAGATAACCGTATTTTTGTGGAGGACCGGGGGATCTGGACCAGCGCGGGCATTACGTCTGGCATTGATTTATCCCTGCATCTGATTAACCGCTATTGTGGGCCAAAAGCTGCGCTGGACGTGGCGCGCGAGATGGTGGTGTGGTTTCGCCGCTCTGGAGATGACCCGCAGTTATCGCCCTGGCTGCGCTATCGCAACCACATTCATCCGGCGGTGCATCGTGCCCAAGATTTGCTCTCCGCAGCCCCTGAATCGCCCTGGGATGTGCAAGAGATTGCAGACAAAGTCCATGTGAGTTCGCGCCATTTATCGCGCCTTTTTCAGCAGCATTTGGGGATTTCAGTGCGCGATTATCTGGAACAACTGCGGCTGGCGGTCGCCGAACAGCGCTTATTGCAGGGGCAGAGAATGGAGCAGGCGGCGATGGCGGCAGGGTTTTCTTCCCCTCGCCAATTGCATCGCGCCCGCGCCCGTAACGCTTAGCTCACCATTTTTCGGGTATCAATGCGCTGCAATATGATGGAAAGCAGCAGGCTTCCGGCCAGTGTTGCGCCAAAAATCCATACAATATCCAGCATCGGCGAGTCTGTGATTTGATAACCATGGGTGCGTAAGAAGTGAATAATTAACGCATGAAAACCGTAAATCCCCAGCGAATGCTGAGAAATTAACGTCAGCCCCGGTAACGGGCGGTTATTGAGGCAGTTTTTCACGACGACCAGCAAACTGATCGCGGCGATAAATACCAGCGGCCCGCAATAAACATAGAAAGTGTCTGCGAAATTACCGTTTACTTCGAGTTGGTGGCGCGTACCGGTTGAAATTGAAAAAATACACAGGGCGAATAAACCCGCCGCTAACCCGCTAATCCAGCGTTTGTCCGTCTCCAGCATGCCAATGGCGCGGCCCAGCAAGCCGTACAGAACGTAATAAAACGTGTCGCCGCGTATATATAAATTAATTGGCAGCCATTTCACGCCGCCCAGCGTTTGCGGAACGGTATTGGGGTTGGCTACCACGCCAAGCAAAACCATCAATCCGAGAATCACCATCGCGTTGACTTTTTTGACCTGAATCAGCGGCGAAAGCAGGTAGATAACCATGATAGCAAAGAAGAACCACAGGTGATAAAACACCGGTTTTTGCAGGATGTAGCGCAGCGAAAGCCCGGCGTTAATCGGCGTCAGCAATTTGATGTAAATGAGAGCCACGACGCTATAAAACAGCAGGCAGGTGACGATGCGCAAAAAGTGGCGTTGCTGCGCGCTGCGTTCACCAAAAAACAGATACCCTGAAATCATGAAAAAAAGCGGGACGCTGACACGAGAAGCGGAGTTCAGCACATTCGATAAATCCCAACTAAATGGTGTGACAATATTTGCGTTGGTGATGTACCAGGTTGTGGTGTGGATCATCACCACCATCAGGCACGCAATCCCGCGCAAGTTATCAATCCAGTTAATTTTTTGCTGCATTCGTTCCTCTGTAGCGTCTTAAACAGGTAATTATCTGAGAGTGCATTTTCTCGCTTGCCTGGCGCTGAGCGGGTTTGCAGAATGCCAAAGACCTGTTAATTATTGATTAACAATATCGATTTTAACGTACACATAACGAATGATGATGCCAAAAATAAAAAATTGCCGCTGGGTTCTGATTTTTGCAGCACTGCTATTAAGCGCCTGTAGCGCTCAGGAGACGCAGACACAATATGCTCAGGGCGCGCAGCCTAGCGCGGTCAAAGGCGAGGCAATGATCGAAACCTGCAAACAGGAAGCGGCGCACCGCTATAACACACGCGCTCAACGCATCAGCGTGGTGGATTTTAAGCAGTATCAGGGGAGCTATGAGATTTTGGGCAGTACGACGCGCCGGGAAGGATTTACCTGCTCGTTTGACGAAAATGGTCATTTCTTGCACCTTTCGACGGTATAAACCTGCAATAGAGAGCAAACAGCCCTTGAATGTAGGCTGCTTATCTTGCACTCAACAGGTATACTGACGGCTTCCCTTTTTAACCCTCTCGAACGCGTGCGAAATCAACATGCAAAAGTTTGATACCAAGACCTTTCAAGGCCTGATCCTGACTTTACAGGACTACTGGGCTCGCCAGGGCTGCACCATTGTTCAACCTTTGGACATGGAAGTCGGCGCCGGCACCTCTCACCCAATGACCTGCCTGCGGGCTTTAGGGCCAGAGCCGATGGCGACTGCTTATGTGCAGCCCTCTCGCCGTCCTACCGATGGCCGTTACGGTGAAAACCCGAACCGCTTACAGCACTACTATCAGTTCCAGGTGGTGATCAAGCCTTCTCCTGACAACATTCAGGAGCTGTACCTTGGGTCGCTTAAAGAGCTGGGCATGGACCCAACGATTCACGACATTCGCTTCGTAGAAGACAACTGGGAAAACCCGACGCTGGGTGCCTGGGGTCTGGGCTGGGAAGTGTGGCTCAACGGTATGGAAGTGACGCAGTTCACTTACTTCCAGCAAGTTGGCGGCCTGGAATGTAAACCTGTTACCGGTGAAATCACTTACGGTTTAGAGCGCCTGGCGATGTATATCCAGGGCGTAGACAGCGTTTACGATCTGGTGTGGAGCGACGGCCCGCTGGGTAAAACCACCTATGGCGACGTGTTCCATCAGAACGAAGTTGAACAATCAACCTACAACTTCGAACACGCCGATGTGGATTTCCTCTTCTCCTGCTTCGAGCAGTATGAGAAAGAAGCGCAGCACCTGCTGGCGCTGGAAAACCCACTGCCGCTGCCTGCTTACGAACGCATTCTGAAAGCCGCGCATAGCTTTAACCTGCTGGATGCCCGCAAGGCCATCTCAGTGACTGAACGTCAGCGCTACATTTTGCGTATTCGTACTCTGACCAAAGCCGTGGCCGAAGCCTATTACGCTTCTCGTGAAGCGCTTGGCTTCCCGATGTGCAATAAGAACAAATAAGAGGCTGCCATGTCTGAAAAAACTTTTCTGGTGGAGATCGGCACTGAAGAGCTGCCACCAAAAGCCCTGCGCAGCCTGGCGGAATCCTTTGCTGCAAACGTCACTGCGGAACTGGATGCGGCGAACCTCGCTCACGGCGAAGTAAAATGGTTTGCGGCTCCACGCCGTCTGGCGCTGAAAATCGCTAATCTGGCCGAAGCGCAGCCTGATCGCGAAGTTGAAAAGCGCGGCCCGGCTATCTCTGCCGCTTTTGATGCCGAAGGCAAACCGAGCAAAGCCGCTGAAGGCTGGGCTCGTGGATGTGGCATCACCGTTGATCAGGCTGAACGTCTGGCAACCGATAAAGGCGAGTGGCTGATGTACCGCGCGCACGTTAAAGGCGAAAGCGCGCAAGTGCTGCTGCCTGCAATGATTGCTACCGCGCTGACCAAACTGCCGATTCCTAAATTGATGCGTTGGGGTGATAACAACACTCAGTTCGTGCGTCCGGTTCACACTGTCACCCTGCTGCTGGGCGACGAAGTGATTCCAGCCACCATTCTGGGTATTCAGTCCGATCGTGTGATTCGCGGCCATCGCTTTATGGGCGAGCCGGAATTCACTATCGACAATGCCGATCAGTACCCTGAAATTCTGCTGGAGCGCGGCAAAGTCATTGCTGACTACGAGCAGCGTAAAGCCGTGATCAAAGAAGGCGCTGAAGAAGCGGCTCGCAACATTGGTGGTAAAGCCGATCTGAGCGAAAGCCTGCTAGAAGAAGTGACCTCTCTGGTGGAATGGCCGGTGGTTCTGACCGCGAAATTCGAAGAGAAATTCCTCGCGGTGCCTGCGGAAGCGCTGGTTCACACCATGAAAGGTGACCAGAAGTACTTCCCGGTTTACGCCAACGACGGCAAATTGCTGCCGAACTTTATCTTTGTTGCCAACATCGAGTCGAAAGATCCGGTGCAGATTATCTCTGGTAACGAGAAAGTTGTGCGTCCACGCCTGGCGGATGCCGAGTTCTTCTTCAATACCGACCGTAAAAAGCGCCTCGAAGATAACCTGCCGCGTCTGGAAACCGTGCTGTTCCAACAACAGCTCGGTACGCTGCGCGACAAAACTAACCGCATCGAAGCCCTTTCAGGCTGGATTGCGGGCCAAATCGGCGCGGATGTGAATCATGCAACGCGTGCGGGTCTGCTGTCCAAATGCGACCTGATGACCAACATGGTGTTCGAGTTTACCGACACCCAGGGCGTGATGGGCATGCACTATGCGCGTCACGACGGCGAAGCCGAAGACGTTGCGGTTGCGCTCAACGAGCAGTATCAGCCACGTTTCGCGGGCGATGAACTGCCGTCTAACCTGGTGGCTTGCGCGGTTGCGATTGCCGATAAGATGGACACCCTCGCGGGTATCTTCGGCATCGGCCAGCATCCAAAAGGCGATAAAGACCCGTTTGCGTTGCGTCGTGCCGCTCTTGGCGTGCTGCGCATTATCGTTGAGAAAAACCTGCCGCTGGATCTGCAAACCCTGACCGAAGAAGCCGTGCGCCTCTACGGCAGCAAGCTGACCAACGAGAAGGTTGTGGACGAAGTCATCGACTTTATGCTGGGCCGCTTCCGCGCCTGGTATCAGGAAGAGGGCCACAGCGTGGATACTATCCAGGCCGTGCTGGCACGTCGTCCAACCAAACCGGCAGATTTCGATGCGCGTATGAAAGCGGTGTCCCACTTCCGTTCTCTGGAAGCGGCGGCGGCGCTGGCTGCGGCTAACAAACGCGTCTCCAACATTCTGGCGAAGTCAGACGAACAACTGAACGACCACGTTCACGCCTCCGTTCTGAAAGAAGCCGAAGAGATCCGCCTGGCCACTCACCTGGTTGTGCTGCGTGACAAACTGGAACCGTTCTTCGCTGAAGGCCGTTACCAGGAAGCGCTGGAAGAATTAGCTAACCTGCGCGAGCCGGTGGATGCGTTCTTCGACAAAGTGATGGTTAACGCAGAAGATAAAGAGCTGCGTATTAACCGCCTGACGCTGCTTTCCAAACTGCGTGAACTGTTCTTACAGGTAGCAGATATTTCTCTGCTGCAATAAGCACGACGTTAAGCATGACGTAATGTAAAAAAACCGCTTCGGCGGTTTTTTTGTTTTAAAGCGTCAAAAACGACAAACCCCGCATTTGGCGGGGTTTTGGTTAAGGCAATAATAAGGGTACAAAGTACAAAATCATTCCATCAATTGCTTGCTGATTGTTGGATTCGCCTGCATTAAGCGCATCAACTTCAGCTCGGTATTGGAGGGTCTGAGTCGTTTTGATTCCCACTCCTGCACCATCGAAACACTTACGCCCATCGCTCGGGCAAAATCATCAATCTTCAGCCCGGTGCTTTTTCTGAGTTGTTCAAATTCAGAAAAGGCATTGGGTTTATCACTAAGAGCCATCGTTTGCGGTTTATCTTTAAAAACAATCTGCTCGAGGTTGCTCAGTAGTTCATACATTGGATCTTTATATTCCATCGAGTACTCCTCATAAATCACACAATGGACAGTGAACACGTAAGAAGCTCATTAAGAGTAGTTGGAAAAAAAGCGTACCGATGGTTTTCAGGCTAACTAATTTTTAGCAGAAAGTGGCTTATGCGTTTCAGCAAAAAAGCTAAGCGGCATAAGGAATTGATAAACCTGCGCAGAGTGGGGGTAAGTATAAATTTGTAAATGGATAGATTATTTATGCAAAACGGCGGGACGAGCCCGCCGAAGTGTCAAATTTCGCCATCATGCTTTTTGCGTAGCTTTATCCAGCTCGTGATTTTCTGTCCGGGTTTCGCCCGGAACGCGATGGCTCGCCCAGGATTTCACCATTAACGCGGTAGCTGAAAGCACAGCCGGAATCGCCAGCAGCATAAAAATAGTTTTGAAGGAGAGTTCGGCCTGCATCAGGAATGCACCGCTAAACGCCCCGAGAATCCCGCCGAAGCGCCCAAGTCCTAACATCCACGCCACGCCCGTTGCACGCCCCTGTGTCGGGTAGAACCCCGCAGCCAGCGCGGGCATCGAAGATTGTGCGCCGTTCATGATGGTGCCTGCGATAAATACCATAATGCCCATTAGCACTAGGCTTGAGGTGGAAAAACCGACCAGGCAGACGAACAGGCCCGTCAGCAAATAGCCAACCGCAACCACTTTATTCGGGTTCAGCTTATCCATCAGCGCGCCGATAATCAGCACGCCAATACCCCCGCCCAGTGGGAACAAAGCGGTGATGATCGATGCCTGGCTAAGCGTTGCGCCCGTTTCACGAATCAGCAGCGGCAGCCAACTGGTCAGGAGATAGAAAATCAGCAGGCCCATGAAGTAGGTCAGGCACAGCATTAAGGTGCCCACCAAGTAACGCGGTGAGAAAATCACCCCAAGCGCGGTTTTATCTTTCATATGACCGCCCACTTCGTTAAGCACAAAGCGCAGGTTTTCACCCGATGGGAGCGGCGCGATACGACGCAAAATGGTGGCGATATCTTTCTGCGGTTTGTTCTTCACCACCAGATAACGTGCCGATTCCGGTAGCCAAATCATCAACACGACCGACAAGATAAGCGGCATTACTCCGCCCAGTACCAGCACGCTTTGCCAGCCATAATGTGGGATCATCCACGCGGAAACAAAACCGCCCATCGACGAGCCAATTGGAAAGCCGACAAACATCAGGTTCACCAGCAAAGCGCGTTTACGTTCAGGTGCGTATTCGGACATCAGCGTTGCCGCATTTGGCATTGCCGCCCCGAGGCCAAGCCCGGTCAGAAAACGTAGCAGGGCGAGGGAGGTTAGGCTTGTGGCAAACGCTGTCAGCAGGCTAAAACCACCGAACACCAGAATCGATAGCACCAGTACTTTTTTACGCCCGATGCGGTCTGCCATTGGGCCTGCGGTCAGTGCGCCCACCGCTAAACCCACCAGCGCGGCACTCATTACCGGCCCCAGGTCAGATTTCTGCACGCCCCATTCCTGAACCAGATCGGAGGCGATAAAACCAATAATTGCGGTATCAAAGCCATCCAGCGCCACGGTGATGAAGCACAGGACGAGGATCATCCACTGGTATTTCGAAAAGCGATTGTTGTTGATAAATGCCTGAATATCAGTCGTTGTTGTCTTTGTCATAAGGCAAGTCCTGCAAAAGTAGCAAACGACGACCAGAGTGTAGGGCGGGCCAGCGTTTGTTGGAGTTAACCTGAAATGTTCGATTATCGAACACAAATTCGTTAATCGTTCGTTAAATCAAACCACTCAGCAGGCTATTGGGCAATCATCGAACAGGGGTTTGTGTGCGATTATCGTACTGATTAAGCGCGGGTTAAGTGACTGAATGAAATAAGTTGTTCAATATTAATAAGTTGAAATTGATTTTTCGGCGACTGGCCGTCACCAGATTTGTGAGGGGGTTAACAATTGAGTAACATTGATTTTTGATGGCGCCATTCTTACAAGACATGCTTGTGACGATTAACGGGAATTATCTCGATAAGCCGGTGTAAATTGTGACTATTCGCTTTTCAAATTTGCCTTAATAGATTATGGACAAAGGGTATCTTGCGAAGGCAGGTTGGACTATCCTTAGCAGCATTATTGGGTATGTATTTGCGCTTTAGCACTGAATGGTGAAAGGAGTAGAAAAGATGGCGACAGGTAAGTCCTGGTCACGCTGGTTTGCGCCGCTTGCGGCAATTTTAATGGTGGTGAGCCTGAGTGGTTGCTTTGATAAAGAAGGCGATCAGCGTAAGGCGTTCATCGATTTCTTGCAAAATACGGCGATGCGCAGCGGTGAACGCCTGCCGACGCTGACAACCGACCAGAAAAAGCAGTTTGGCCCGCTGGTGTCTGATTACGCGATTTTGTATGGCTTCTCCCAACAGGTGAACCAGGCAATGGACGAGGGCATGAAGCCTGTCGCCGATAGCGTAAACAGCATTCGTGTTCCGCAAGATTACATGACGCAGCGCGAACCTCTGCGCCAGGCGAACGGTTCGCTGAACGTGTTAGGCCAACAGGTGCAGAATGCCAAAATGCAGGCAGACAGCGCGCGCTCTACGCTGAAACAGCCGGACGATCTGAAAGCGGTTTACGACAAAGTTTATGAGAAAGTGGTCACGGCTCCGGCCAGCGCCATGGCTCCGCTGATTCCTGCGGCACAAACTTTCACCGCTCAACTGGTGCAAGTGGGTGATTTCATCCAGCAGCAGGGGACTCAGGTTGGTTTTGCAGCCGGTGGTATTCAGTTCCCAACTTCACAGCAGGCCAGCCAGTATAACTCGCTGATTGGGCCGCTGGCGTCACAGCATCAGGCGTTTATGCAGGCTTATTCTGCTGCACAAAGCTCCATGCAGTAATGATGATGTTCCCCGTCGAAAGGCGGGGACTCCCAGAGCTGGCTTGAGCTCCAGCCCTGTGGATGGCTAAAATAAACCTTGCCATTCATGTCTTGAATATGTGTTAATGCATCCATCGGTTTGAAGCACAGAACCTTTAAGCAGTTTAGTAACGCAGTCCTCAAAGAGTTATCATAGATACCCTTCGACGTGATCTACCTTCCTTTATCGCTTTAAAAAATCTGTAAAACATTCCAATAGCGCCGGAAGGCAAATTTAATTTAAAAGGTAATATCTATGTCTAACAAAATGACTGGTCTGGTAAAATGGTTCAACTCTGACAAAGGCTTCGGCTTCATCACTCCTGACGATGGCTCAAAAGACGTGTTCGTACACTTCTCTGCTATCCAGAACGATGGCTACAAATCTTTGGACGAAGGCCAGAAAGTCTCTTTCACCATCGAAAGTGGTGCTAAAGGCCCAGCTGCTGGTAACGTAACTAGCCTGTAAGGTTAGCGTTAGCAAAGCTAAGAATTTAAAAACCCGCCTCGGCGGGTTTTTTCGTTTCTACGGTTTATTTCCCAAACAGACGCCGGGAATTATCTTCGATTTTCCCTACCAGACGGCGCTTCTGCATTGTGCGCGTCCAGCTTACGGACAGCCCTGCCGCCGAAAGTAAACGATGATACTGTTCGTCATCAAACGGCATATGCCACGCCGTGGCAATCGCTTCTGCAACCGTCACATCGCTCACCCGAGAAACCAGCTCCAGCGGTGATTCCGTCGACACTTTTCCCGCCATTACCACCCGATAAAGCCACCCGCAATAACCCGCCTGCTGCATCAAAGACGAGATTTCGCTAATGCCAAAATGGTAATTCAGCTTGAAGCAGGGTGAACGCGGCTGCGTGACCTGAATCAGCGCCTCGCCCCAACGGAAAATATCGCCAATATAGACGTTTTTTTCCGTCAGCCCTTCGGTCGATAAATTTTCGCCATAGGCCGGGGCGGTAAAGAGTTCAGCCTGCTCAGGGAACTCACGCGCCCAGTGAATATAATGTTCACGCGGATAGTGGCACAGCGCACGATCCGGCCCGCCATGAATGATTTTTTCAGCCTGCTGATCGCCCTCCAGGCCCAGTTCGGTCAGCCGCAGTTCGCCATCCACCTGATACTTAGCGATAGCGCTCGGCCTGCTGCCTTCGTACTCGCGAATTTTGCCGATATAAACGTTTAGCGGATAGTGCATCTGTTCCTCCCTGTGCCCGACGACAGCTATAAAAAAAGCGAGCCATCAGGCTCGCTTCTCGTCAGTTGCTTTGCAACTTATTTTTTTGCAGCAAAACGTGCAGCCGCTTCATCCCAGTTCACCACATCCCAGAATGCTTTGATGTAGTCAGGACGACGGTTCTGGAATTTCAGGTAGTAAGCGTGTTCCCACACATCCAGACCCACGATTGGGAAACCGGATACGCCAGCGACAGCTTCACCCATCAGAGGGCTGTCCTGGTTTGCGGTAGAAACCACAGCCAGTTTGTCGCCTTTCAGAACCAGCCATGCCCAGCCGGAGCCGAAGCGAGTGGCGGCTGCTTTCTCAAATTCTGCTTTGAAGTTGTCAACGCTACCGAAGTCACGCTCGATGGCGGCTTTCAGGTCACCTTGCAGGGTGGTACCTGTTTTCAGGCCTTTCCAGAAGAAGCTGTGGTTAGCGTGGCCGCCCGCGTTGTTACGCAGAACGGTTTTTTTGTCGGCAGGCAGTTGATCGAGTTTGGCGATCAGCTCTTCAACCGGCAGGCTTGCGAACTCTGGCAGGGATTCCAGCGCTGCATTCGCGTTATTCACGTACGCCTGGTGGTGTTTGCTGTGATGGATTTCCATCGTTTGTTTGTCGAAATGCGGTTCCAGGGCGTCGTAAGCGTAAGGCAGGGATGGCAGTGTATAACTCATATTCATCATCTCCATTATTATCGAACGGCGAACAAGCTGTTAACGCCGCGTAATCAGTTGGTTCATTATAGTTAATTAAATGATATTGAAAATGATTATCAATGCCGTACTTTTAATAAGGTTATAACTTTTTGTGATGATGGCGAAAATGTGAGCATTGTCAGGTGGATAAATCGTTTTTTGCCATACGCACCAGAACCTGGCATTAACGCAAAGGAAGTGCCGGGCAATTAGGGTGATAGTCGGCGCTCATTCATCAGCCTGGAGCATCATCATGTCCCTGAATGTCGCCCTTTTTGGTATCGGGCTTGATACCTACTGGCCACAATTTTCTGGCCTGGAACAGCGCCTCACCGGTTACTTACAGCAAATCGATCAACGCCTCGCACAATCTGGCGCGTCAGTGATTAATGGGGGGCTGATCGATAGCGTCGCCAAAGCCGATACTTTTTCCCTTCAGCTTCAACAACAGCCGGTTGATGCCATTGTGCTCTACATCAGCACTTACGCCCTGAGTTCCACCGTTCTGCCGCTGGTGCAAAAAATAAATAAACCGGTGATTATCCTTGCGCTTCAGCCGGAGCCCGGCCTGCCGTACGGCAAAATCCGTGATATGACTGATCGCGGTGAACGCACCGGCGAATGGCTCGCCCATTGCCAGGCGTGCAGCGCCCCGGAACTGGCAAACGTATTTAATCGGGCGGGCATTCGCTATCAACTTATCGTTGGCGCGTTAAAAGGCGATGACTACGTCTGGCAGGAGACGGAGCAGTGGCTGCAAGCGCTTGAGGTGCGCAAAGGGCTGGCAGAGTGCCAGGTCGGCGTTCTGGGGCATTATTACGACGGGATGGTGGACGTTTACAGCAATATGACCAACCTAAGCGCTAAACTCGGCGTGCGTTTTAAACCGCTGGAAATGTGTGAGCTGGCAGAATACCGCGAGAAGGTTTCCCAGCCTGCTCGCGCCCAAAAATGGCAGGAAGTGGAATCATCGCTGCAAATCGATCCCTCCTGTGAAAAAGCTGAATTAGATCGCGCGGTGCAAACGGCTTGTGCGATGGACAAACTCATCGAAAACAACCGCCTCGGCGCGCTGGCGTATTACTACGAAGGGCGTAACGGCAATGCCTACGAAAACATCATCACGTCGATTATTCTCGGCAACACGCTGCTGACAAGCCGCGGCATTCCCGTCGCCGGGGAGTATGAGATTAAAAACGTGCTGGCGATGAAAATCCAGCAGTTGCTTGGCGCAGGTGGGTCGTTCTCCGAGCCGTACGGAATTGAGTTTGGCGATGATGTGGTGCTCTGGGGCCACGATGGGCCAGCACATCTGCTGATGGCAGAAGGTGACGTTAAGCTGGTGCCGCTGCCGGTTTATCACGGCAAACCCGGCAAAGGCGTTTCCATTCAGATGACGGTCAAACCAGGGCCGGTCACTTTCCTCTCAATTGTGGAAGATGCGCAAAACGGCGTGCGTTTGCAGTATGCCGAAGGGGAAGCCGTCCCCGGCGAAGTGCTGGATATTGGCAATACCAACAGCCGCTATCGATTCCCGCTGTCGGCCCGTGATTTCACCACCCAATGGTGTCTCGGCGGGCCCGCTCACCATTGCGCAATTGGCCTTGGGCATCAGGGCGCGGTGCTGGAGAAACTCGCCTGGCTGCTCGGGGTGCAGGCCGTAAAAATCTGTTAATTAAACAAAAATACTATCGTAGGTCGGGTAAGCGCCAGCGCCACCCGACAACACTTCAACTATCTACAGATAAAGAACTGTGACCCTCGTCAATCCCACTCCCTGAATTTTGCCAGTTTTATCCTGGTCGCGGCAGCACATGGAAGGTTACCCCATCGCTCACTCTTTAGACTCATGGGCATTGGGGTATTCCGCTTTGCCCCCTACATTTTCAGTTAAAACATGGGGATAGATGATAATGGGTAACGCAATAACAATGGGGATCATATGGCATCTGGTGGGCGCTGCCAGCGCCGCCTGTTTCTATGCCCCCTTTAAGAAAGTGCAACGCTGGTCATGGGAAACTATGTGGGCGATTGGCGGTTTCGTCTCGTGGATAATTTTGCCATGGCTGGTGAGTTATATTCTGCTTCCTGATTTTTGGGCGTACTACGGTTCGTTTAACGCTTCGACTCTGCTGCCGGTCTTCCTTTTCGGCGCAATGTGGGGCATCGGTAATATTAACTACGGCCTGACGATGCGCTATTTGGGTATGTCGATGGGGATCGGCATTGCCATTGGCATCACGCTGATTGTCGGTACGTTAATGACGCCTATTATTGCCGGAAAATTTGATGTGCTTATCGGCACGCCTGGCGGGCGAATGACGCTGCTGGGGGTTTTAGTGGCGCTGATTGGAGTAGCCATTGTGACGCGCGCGGGGCAGCTCAAAGAGCGCCAGATGGGCATTAAAGCCGAAGAGTTCAACCTGAAAAAAGGACTGACGCTGGCGGTGATGTGCGGCATCTTCTCGGCGGGTATGTCTTTTGCGATGGACGCCGCAAAACCGATGCATGAAGCCGCAGCCGCGTTGGGCGTTGACCCGCTGTATGTCGCCTTGCCGAGTTACGTCATCATTATGGGCGGCGGCGCGGTGATCAACCTCGGTTACTGTTTCATTCGTTTGGCAAAATTGCAGAATCTGTCGGTAAAAGCAGACTTCTCGCTGGCAAAACCGCTGATCATCACCAACGTGCTTTTTTCCGCCCTCGCAGGTTTGATGTGGTATCTGCAATTCTTCTTCTATGCCTGGGGGCACGCCAAAATTCCGGCGCAGTATGACTACATGAGCTGGATGCTGCACATGAGTTTCTACGTACTGTGTGGCGGGTTAGTCGGCTTGATTATGAAAGAGTGGAAAGCAGCGGGCACTCGTCCGGTCGGTGTACTGAGCGTGGGTTGTGTCGTGATTATTATCGCGGCAAATATTGTCGGTTTAGGTATGGCGGCATAACTACGCTTCCACCGTATACCGTTGGCGCCACATCCGTGGCGTCATTCCCGTCTCTTTGGTAAACACCACCGAAAAGTAGTTACTGTCTTCAAAGCCGCATCGTGTGGCGATGTCCCCAATCAGCAGCTCGCTGTGGCGCAGCAGATCCTGTGCCTGGCAAATCCTTAACTGGCGTAAATACTGGCTGATGGTCATTCCTGTTTGCTGGCGGAAAAACTGCCGCAACTGGCGCTCAGTTACCTGATGCTGCTGGCAAAACTGCGACAGTTCAAACGGAACATCCAGGCTTTTCCCCAGCGCCGCCATCAGTAAATCAAGCGTTTCGCTGCTGCCTGGCCCGGCGGCATCCTGGGACTGATAACGGTGGCGGCGCAACAGAATACACAGTTGCAGAAACAGGCTTTCGGTCAGGCACAACGACAGCGCATCCTGTTTTACGCTTTCGTGTTCCAGTTGCCCAATAAGTTGACGCGCCTGCGCCATGCCGTGGCTGCTGAGCCGCCAGCGCGGGTCGGTTCCCGCCGCTCTTGCGCTGTGCAGGAGATCGTTCCAGTCAACGTTGAGTTTTAGCCGCTCCGGGCAGTAGATAATATTATGCAGCACCAGACCGTTAACCGATTCGTAGCTATGGCGATCTTCAGCGCGAATGTAAAACAGATCCCCGCAGGTGATGCGGTACGGACGGTCATTCAGAACATGGAGTCCGTTGCCACGCCACACCAGCACCAGCTCGCAGAAATCGTGGGTATGTTCGGCAAACACGTTTTGCGGATAGCGGTCAGCCACCGCCACGGGTTGCGTGGCAGAGGCGAAGAAATCGGCTTTTTTCAGAATTAAATGACCCGCCACCGTGATGCCTCAAAAAGCGAAATTTAAACGGTGGATGGCGCTGCGCTTATCCCCTACAAAACCCGCATCGTAGGTCGGATAAGCGCAGCGCCATCCGACAAACTAACGGGCAAGTATTGGCTTTTTGGGCTAAAAAAACGGTGACTGCCTTCGCGATTACTGAAGTTGCGCGTCGCGACCCTGACGAATTTCACGCGGGGACCAGGAAAATTCACGCTTAAAAAGCGTCGAAAAGTGGTTACTGTCGCCAAAACCGCACTGGAAGGCGATATCCGTCACGCTCTCTTCGCCGTGGCGCAGCAGATGGCGGGCCTTCATCAGGCGTAAACGGTTGAGATAACGCTGCGGCGTCATGCCGGTTTGCTGTTTTAGCTGGCGGTGCAGGGTGCGCAGAGAGAGCGTGAACTGCGAGGCCAACTGTTCCCAGCAAATTTCTTCGGCGAAATGCTCTTCAAGCCAGGCCATCAACTGATTTAAACGGCCTTCTGAGTTTGTCGCCCCTTCCATCATGCTCCCTTTGCGCAGCAGCACCAGCAGTTGCATAAACAGAATTTCGCGGTTCGCCACGGCGTGGGTATCCGCCGCCTCGCCAATCTGCTCAAACTGTTCAATCAGCCCGCGCACCTGTTGCAGC
The DNA here is from genome assembly GCF_040786275.1 of Buttiauxella gaviniae. Lineage (NCBI taxonomy): Bacteria > Pseudomonadati > Pseudomonadota > Gammaproteobacteria > Enterobacterales > Enterobacteriaceae > Buttiauxella > Buttiauxella gaviniae. The sequence goes on along the minus strand of NZ_JBFMVT010000002.1, from coordinate 1,649,012 downwards.
ACCGGCTGATTCACACGCCAGTGCGACGGGTAATTGCCGTCCTGCTCCTGGGGCAGCAACTTATCAAGGCCGGATAAAAAACAGAATGCATCCGGGGCGCGGTAAAGAATATTAGTCAGACAGAGGTTTTCAGTGTGTTCGTACAAATGGCGGTCGTGGTCACGCACAAAGCAGACGGAACCGCCGCTTAACGTATAAGGCTGGCCGTTAAAAACATGCGTACCGGTGCCGTGTTCAACAATGACAATTTCATAAAAATCATGGTGATGTTCCGGGAAGGCGGCCTGAGGCAAACGCGGCTCAATAGTCACCGACGCATTGCCTGATGGGAAAAAATCAAAACCATGTAATACCGTCATCATTACCCCCGGAACTTTTTAATTGTTGGCTGATAGTAGGTAACGATTCTCATCTGCACCTTAAATTTTCGACATAAAACCGGTTAAAAACGGTTCGTTTTTTAAGAAACGGCGGGAATTATCAGGAAGTGTGGGAATCGTCACAGGCGGCATTTTCGGGTGATAAACATGAATCTGTGACATGACTCACGTTCACCTTTGCTTCTTTGCCAGCGGCTGTCGGGCGCTGTCAGTGTCGAGAAGGTGGCAGATTGCGTTACTTTTTAGAGTGGGGTCAATTCATTTAGCAAGGACCCCCAAAATGACTCTACGCCACAGTGTTGCGGTAGATCTCGGCGCCTCAAGCGGCCGCGTCATGCTGGCGCGTTTTGAACGCGACACTCGCAGCATTTGCCTGCGTGAAATTCATCGTTTCACTAACTGCTTAAAACAGATTGATGGCACGACCGTGTGGGATGTGGATGCGCTGGAGCATGAGATCCGCACCGGGCTGCAAAAAGCCTGCGATGAAGGTCTGAAAATCGACAGTATTGGCATCGACACCTGGGGCGTTGATTACGTGCTGATTGACCGCGACGGCAATCGCGTCGGGCAGCCTGTCTCCTATCGTGATAGCCGCACCGATGGCGTTATGGACATCGCTTTTACACAGTTAGGGCGTGAAGATATTTACCGCCGTACCGGCATTCAGTTTTTGCCTTTCAACACGCTGTATCAACTTCGCGCCCTGGCAGAACAGCAGCCAGAGCAGCTCTATAAAGTCGAACATGCACTGCTTATCCCGGACTATTTTTGCTACCGCCTGACCGGCGTTCTGAACTGGGAATATACCAACGCCACCACTACGCAACTGGTGAATATCAACAGCGATAGCTGGGATGAAACGCTGCTCGACTGGGCGGGCGTGCCGCGTAAATGGTTCGGTACGCCAACGCACCCGGGCAGTGTTATCGGCCAGTGGATTTGCCGCGAAGGGAACAAAATTCCGGTGGTTAGCGTGGCGACTCACGACACCGCCAGCGCCGTTATCGGTGCGCCGCTTAAAGATAAAGATGCCGCTTATCTCTCCTCGGGCACCTGGTCGCTGATGGGCTTTGAGAGCAAAAAACCGTACGCCAATAGCGCGGCACTGGCTGCCAACATCACCAATGAAGGCGGGGCAGAAGGGCGCTATCGGGTACTGAAAAATATTATGGGCCTGTGGCTTTTGCAGCGCGTCACCAAAGAGCTGGGCATTACGGATCTCGTCGATCTTATCGATCGCACCGAAAAGACCGCCGTCTGCCGCTTTGTTATTAATCCGAACGACGATCGTTTTATTAACCCTGAAAGCATGTGCCGCGAAATTCAGGCGGCATGCCGCGAAAGCAACCAGCCGGTGCCGTTCACGGATAACGAACTGGCGCGCTGTATTTTCGATAGCCTGGCGCTGCTCTATGCCAAAACGCTGCAAGAACTCGCCACCGTTCGTGGCCGCCCGTTTAGCTACCTGCACATTGTGGGCGGCGGTAGCCAGAACGCACTGCTCAACCAACTTTGCGCCGATGCCTGCGGCATTCCGGTGCTTGCCGGGCCCGTTGAAGCCTCAACGCTTGGCAATATCGGCTGCCAGTTAATGGCGCTGGACGAAATCACCGACGTCGATGACTTCCGCAAAATTGTCGCCGCCAGCTACGAACTGAACACTTTTACCCCCAAAACAGAGAGCGAAATTGCCCGTTACCTCGCGCAGTTCCCGCTAAATTTTCAAAAACGTAAGGAGTTTTGCGCATGACCACATCTCTTGAAAAAGCCTGGGAACTGGCAAAACAGCGCTTTGCTGCTGTCGGTGTTGATGTTGAAGCCGCACTGCAACAGCTCGATCGTTTGCCGGTTTCTATGCACTGCTGGCAGGGCGATGATGTTGCCGGGTTCGAAAATCCGGAAGGCACGCTGAGCGGCGGGATTCAGGCGACGGGGAATTATCCGGGAAAAGCGCGTAATGCACATGAATTACGCTCGGATCTGGAACGCGCATTAAGCCTGATCCCTGGCCCAAAACGCCTGAATCTACACGCTATTTATCTGGAATCAGACCAGCCGGTCGCCCGGGATAAAATCAAACCAGAACACTTCAAAAACTGGGTGGAATGGGCGAAAGCCAACAAACTGGGCCTCGATTTCAACCCGTCATGCTTCTCGCACCCGCTAAGCGCCGATGGTTTCACGCTCTCTCACGCCAACGATGAAATCCGCCAGTTCTGGATTGACCATGTTAAAGCCAGCCGCAAAGTGTCTGCTTATTTCGGCGAGCAACTGGGTACACCTTCGGTGATGAACATCTGGATCCCGGATGGCATGAAAGACATCACGGTTGACCGCCTCGCACCGCGCCAGCGTTTGGTGGCGGCTCTCGACGAAGCGATGAGCGAAAAACTCAACCCGCAACATCATATCGACGCGGTTGAAAGCAAGCTGTTCGGCATCGGCGCGGAAAGCTACACCGTGGGTTCCAACGAGTTCTATTTTGGTTACGCCACCAGCCGCCAGACCGCGCTGTGCCTGGATGCGGGCCACTTCCATCCAACCGAAGTGATCTCAGACAAAATCTCCAGCGCCATGCTCTACGTGCCGCGCCTGCTGCTGCACGTCAGCCGTCCGGTTCGTTGGGACAGCGACCATGTGGTGCTGCTTGATGACGAAACCCAGGCCATCGCCAGCGAAATTATCCGCCACGACCTGTTCGACCGCGTACACATCGGCCTGGATTTCTTCGACGCATCTATCAACCGCATTGCCGCGTGGGTTATCGGCACGCGCAACATGAAAAAAGCGCTGCTGCGTGCGTTGCTGGAGCCGACTGAAACGCTGCGTCAGATGGAGCTTGAGGGCGATTACACCGCGCGCCTGGCGTTGCTGGAAGAACAGAAATCGCTGCCGTGGGCTGCGGTCTGGGAGATGTATTGCCAGCGCAATGATACGCCGGTTGATGCCCAGTGGCTGGATGCGGTTCGTCATTATGAAAAAGACGTTTTAAGCCAACGCAGTTAATGAATCAGGCGGTGGATGGCGCTATCGCTTATCCACCCTACGAAGGTTGAGCTGATGAAGGTCGGATAAGCGTAAGCGCCATCCGACCCACCCCTGCCGACAATTAAAGATAAAGGAATCACAACACTATGCAGAACATCCTTAACGCCTGGTTTGTAGAAGGCATGATCAAAGCAACGAGCGATGCCTGGCTGAAAGGCTGGGATGAACGTAACGGCGGCAACATCACAATGCGTCTGGATGAAGCGGATATCGCGCCATTCCAGGCCGATTTCCATGCTTCTCCACGTTACATCGCATTAAGCCAGCCGATGCCTGATCTGGCGAACACGCCGTTTATCGTCACCGGTTCCGGGAAATTCTTCCGCAACGTACAACTCGATCCGGCAGCAAATATTGGCGTGGTGAAAGTGGACAACCGCGGTACGGGCTACCACATTTTGTGGGGGCTTGAGAACGAAGCGGTGCCGACCTCTGAGCTTGCGTCACACTTCCAGTCACATAGCGTTCGCATCAAAACGACGGGCGGGAAAGATCGCGTGATTATGCACTGCCACGCCACCAACCTGATCGCCTTGACCTACGTGCTGGAAAACGACACCGACGTTATCACCCGCAAACTGTGGGAAGGCAGCACCGAATGCCTGGTGGTGTTCCCGGACGGCGTGGGCATTCTGCCGTGGATGGTGCCGGGTACCGACGAAATTGGCAACGCAACGGCGGGTGAGATGGCAAAACACTCGCTGGTGCTGTGGCCGTTCCACGGGGTATTCGGTAGCGGCCCAACGCTTGATGAAGCATTTGGTCTAATCGATACCGCCGAGAAGTCAGCCGAAGTGCTGGTAAAAGTCATTTCGATGGGGGGCATGAAGCAAACCATCAGTCGTGACGAGCTTATCGCCCTCGGTAAACGTTTTGGCGTGACCCCATTAGCAAGCGCATTGGAGCTGTAAATCTGTAACGGTGGACGCTTTTGATACAAACACCGGGCAATAGTAGGTCGGATAAGCGAAGCGTCATCCGACAAGCTCGACATAATAAAAAAAACCTGCAAACCCTACATCCTCCCCAAAATAGTTCGAGTTGTGGGAAGGCGGCAAGCGCATGAGTCCCCGGGAGCATAGATAGCTATGTGACTGGGGTGAAGGCGAGCAGCCAACGCACCAACAACTTGAAATATGGCGGGGATACATCGGAGTACAAGCAATGAAAACTAAAGCAATATTAGGTTGTACGCTTACCGTTGTCGCACTGGCGCTGTCCAGCTCTGCCTTTGCTGAAGTGAAAATTGCCCTGGTGGCAAAGTCACTCGGCAATGGGTTCTTTGAAGCCGCAAACGTGGGGGCGCAAGAGGCCGCCAAAGAGTTGGGGGATGTGAAGGTCATTTATACCGGCCCCACCACCACAACCGCCGAAGCGCAAATTGAAGTTCTCAACGGCTTGATCGCCCAAGGTGTTGATGCCATCGCTATTTCTGCCAATGACCCTGACGCGCTGGTTCCGGTGCTGAAAAAGGCCATGCAGCGCGGGATTAAAGTTGTTTCCTGGGATTCAGGCGTGGCGAAAGAAGGCCGCCAGATCCATCTCAATCCTTCCAATAACGCGTTAATTGGCGAAACCAACGTCAAGCTCGCCGCAGATGCGTTAAAAGCGATGAACGTAGAAAAAGGTGATGTGGCGATTCTTAGCGCGACACCAACCTCCACAAACCAGAACATCTGGATTGAGGAGATGAAAAAGGTGCTGCCTAAGTACCCGTCCATCAATCTGGTGACCGTCGCTTATGGCGATGATCTTTCTGATAAAAGCTACCGCGAAACCGTGGGCCTGCTGAAGTCCTATCCCGATTTAAAAGTGATCGTTTCGCCTTCGTCCGTCGGGATTGTTGCGGCGGCGCAGGCGGTAAAAGATCAGGGCAAAATCGGCAAAGTTTATGTGACTGGCCTGGGCCTGCCGTCTGAAATGGCGGGCGCGGTGAAATCCGGTGCCTCGAAAAGTTTCGCCATCTGGAACCCGATTGATCTGGGCTACGCCGCCACTTACCTGGCTGACGATTTAGTGAAAGGAAGTGCCACAAAAACCGAAGCCAGCATGGGCAAACTGGGTAAAGTAAAACTGGATGCGGACGGCAGCGGCGCGATGGCTGAGCCGTTTGTTTATGATGCCAGTAACATCGATAAATTCTCCAAAATATTCTGACTGGGTATTGGCGGGTGACGCTTTGCTTACCCGCCCTACAAAGGCCAAACGTAGGGTGGATAAGCGTTCGCGCCATCCACCATTTTGGATGGGGAACTTATCATGACAGACTCAACACCATTGCTCTCCCTGAAGGGGATCACCAAAGTGTTCCCCGGCGTTCGCGCCCTTGAAAATGTTCATCTCGATTTGTGGCCGGGGAAAGTCACGGCGCTAATCGGTGAAAACGGCGCGGGAAAATCCACGCTGGTCAAAGTGATGACCGGGATTTATCAGCCGGAAGAGGGCGAGCTGCTCTATAAAGCGATACCGATAACGCTGCCCAATCCGGAAGCGGCGCACAAAGTCGGCATCACGGCGATTCACCAGGAAACGGTGCTGTTCGATGAATTGACGGTGACCGAAAACATTTTTGTCGGCCACTATTTGTATCGCGGCCTCTTCAAAAAGCTCGACTGGCCTGCGATGCACCAAAAAGCGCAGGAAATCCTCACCCGCCTTGAAGTGCCAATTAATCCACGCGCCACGCTCAAAACACTCAGTATTGCCCAGCGCCATATGGTGGCGATTGCGCGAGCGCTGTCGTTTGAAGCGCAAGTCGTGATTCTCGACGAACCGACCGCCGCACTTTCTCAGCATGAAATCGTTGAGTTTTATCAGATCGTTGAACGGCTCAAAGCTGAGGGAAAAGCGATTCTGTTTATCTCCCACAAATTTGACGAGATTTTTGCCATTGCCGATCACTACACCATTCTGCGCGACGGGGTGTACATCAGCTCCGGGCAAATCAATGAAATAACCGAAGAGCGAATGGTCACCATGATGGTTGGGCGCGAAATCACTCACGCCTTCCCGAAAGTGAACTGCGAGCCAGGCGACGTGGTGCTGGAGGTAAAAGATCTCTGCCATCCGACCGAGTTCGCCCATATCAATTTCCAACTGCGTAAAGGAGAAATCCTCGGATTTTATGGCCTGGTGGGGGCCGGGCGCACCGAGCTTATGCAGGCGCTTTCCGGCGTTTCTCACCCAAGCCACGGTGAAATTCGTTTAAACGGCAAAATCATGCAGTTCCGCCAGCCAGCCGATGCCATCAAAGCCGGGATTGTCTGCGTGCCGGAAGAGCGCCAGAAGCAGGGCGCGATTATCGAATTGCCGATTTACCAGAACATCAGCCTGCCGCAGTTAAGCCGTCTTAACCCGCGCGGGGTGTTAAACGAGGCGCGGGAATGGGCGCTTGCCGACGAATATGCCAAACGCTTGCAGGTGAAGGCTTTTAGCTGGAAACAGCCGGTTGAAACGCTTTCGGGCGGCAATCAACAAAAAGTCGTCATCGGTAAATGGCTGGCAACGCAGCCGACGGTGATCATTCTCGATGAGCCGACCAAAGGCATTGATATCGGCTCGAAAGCGGCGGTGCATCAGTTTATGTCTGAGCTGGTCGGGCAGGGGCTGGCGGTGATTATGGTGTCGTCAGAATTGCCGGAAGTGATGGGCATGGCTGACCGTATTATCGTGATGCACGAAGGATTGATGGTTGCCGAATACCAGGCCGGTGAAGCGACGGCAGAAACGATTGTCAGCGCCGCCAGCGGCTCGCGAGAGGAGGCAGCATAATGTGGCAAACCCTGCTCAAACACCGTGAATTTCTTCTGGCCGGGGTCATCGTATTGATGGCGCTCGGCATTGGCAGCCGGGTACCGTCGTTTCTCGCGCCGGGCAATCTGGTGGAGATGTTCAACGACACCTCGATTCTGATCATTCTCGCCCTCGGCCAGATGATGGTGCTGCTCACCAAAGGCATTGATTTGTCGATGGCGGCGAACCTGGCGCTGACCGGCATGATTGTCGCGCTCCTTAACTTCCACTACCCACAAATTCCGGTCCTGGCGCTGCTGGTATTGGCAACGGTACTCGGCCTGGTGATGGGCATGATTAACGGTTTGCTGGTCTGGAAACTCGGCATTCCGGCGATCGTCGTCACGCTCGGCACCATGAGCATTTATCGCGGCATTATTTTCCTGCTCTCAAACGGCGGCTGGATTAACGCCCATCAAATGAGTAGCGATTTCCTCGGGCTGCCGCGTGCGGTGGTTTTAGGCATGCCGCTATTAAGCTGGTGTGCGGTGGCGGCACTTTTACTGGTCGGCTATTTCTTGCGTTACAGCCGCACCGGACGGGCGATGTACACCGCGGGCGGCAACGCGACGGCGGCGTATTACACTGGCATCAACGCGGGAAAAATGCAGTTCATCAGCTTCAGTCTTTCCGGCGCGCTGGCGGGGTTCTGCGGTTATCTGTGGATTTCTCGTTTTGCTGTGGCGTATGTCGACGTTGCCAATGGTTTCGAGCTGCAAATTGTCGCTGCCTGTGTGATCGGCGGCATCAGCACGATGGGCGGCATCGGTCGCGTGCTTGGCTGCTTGTTTGGCGCGCTGTTCCTTGGCGTGATCAACAATGCGCTGCCGGTGATTGGCGTTTCGCCGTTCTGGCAAATGGCGATTTCCGGGGCGGTCATTGTGGTGGCGGTGTTCCTGAACGAACGCGGCAATAAACGCAAAGGGCGGCTGATTTTGCGCGATGTTGCGCTCTCCCGACAAAAGGAGGTCGTGGGCCATGAATAAAACGCTGATTTCTGACTCCACGCCGCCGCCGGTCGCACCGGTTCCGTTATTCCGCCGTTTACTCTGCTGGGAGTCGTTCTTACTGGCGGTGACGCTGGCGGTATTTGTGGTTAACGCCCTGGCATCCCCCTATTTCCTGAACATCTGGAACTTGTCGGACGCCACATTCAACTTCACCGAGAAAGCGATCATCGTGCTGCCGATGGCGATGCTGATTATCGCCCGTGAAATCGACCTGTCCGTGGCGTCCACTATTGCACTGAGTTCGACGGTGATGGGCTTTTGTGCTCAGGCGGGTGTCGATACGCCGGGATTAGTGTGCATCGGCTTGGGCGTCGGGCTGCTTTGCGGCTTGTTCAACGGCCTGTTGGTGACTCGCTTTAACCTCTCTTCGATTGTGATCACCATCGGCACCATGAGCTTGTACCGGGGCATTACTTACATTCTGCTGGGCGATCAGGCGCTTAATCATTACCCGGAGAGTTTCGCGTGGTTCGGGCAGGGTTACGTCTGGGGCGCACTGTCGTTTGAATTTGCGCTGTTTATCGTGCTCGGGGCGCTGTTTGCTTTCCTGCTGCATAAAACCAACTTTGGCCGCCGGACATACGCCATCGGCAATAACCCGACCGGTGCCTGGTACTCCGGCATCAACGTGAAACGCCATAACCTGCTGCTGTTTGTGCTGGTGGGCGTGATGGCGGGGCTTGCGTCGGTGCTGTTGACCTCGCGGCTTGGCAGTACGCGACCGACCATCGCAATGGGTTGGGAGCTGAGCGTGGTGACTATGGCGGTGCTGGGCGGCGTCAATATTCTGGGCGGCTCCGGCAGCATGGCGGGCGTAATTATCGCCGCGTTCCTGATGGGGCTCGTCACGTTCGGCCTGAGTCTCTTGAATGTGCCGGGCATCGTGATGTCGATTATTGTCGGCGCGATGCTAATTACCGTGATTTCTCTACCGATTATTACCCGCCGCATTATGCAACGGACACGGCGTTAAAGCTCCCTCCCCTGGAAAGGGGAGGGTTGGGGTGGGGTCCGCCGCAGCCCAAGACAAAGAATTCGCAACATTAATATTAAGGAGAATAGCAATGAGCTTTATGTTGGCCTTACCAAAAATCAGCCTTCACGGCGCGGGTGCCATCGGCGATATGGTGAATTTAATTGCCGCTAAACCCTGGGGAAAAGCGTTAATTATCACCGACGGGCATCTGGTGAAAATGGGTCTGCTTGATAGCCTCTTTACCGCGCTTGATGAGCACGAGCTTTCTTACGAACTGTTCGACGAAGTGTTCCCGAACCCGACGGAAGAGCTGGTGCAAAAAGGTTTCGCGGCATACCAGGCGGCGGGCTGTGATTACCTGATTGCGTTTGGCGGTGGGAGCCCAATTGATACCGCCAAAGCGGTGAAAATCCTGACGGCAAACCCAGGCCCATCAACCGCTTATTCCGGCGTGGGCAAAGTCACTCATCCGGGCGTTCCGCTGGTGGCGATCAACACTACCGCAGGCACCGCGGCGGAGATGACGAGCAACGCGGTGATCACCGATTCCGTGCGCCATGTGAAAGAGGTGATTATCGACACCAATCTGATCCCGGACATTGCCGTCGATGACGCGAGCGTGATGCTGGATATTCCAGCCAGTGTGACGGCGGCAACCGGCATGGACGCGCTGACGCACGCCATCGAAGCCTATGTTTCTGTTGCCGCGCACCCGCTGACCGACGCCAACGCACTGGAGTCTATTCGCCTGATTAGTGAGTGGTTACCGAAAGCCGTCGATAACGGGCATAACCTTGAAGCGCGCGAAATGATGGCTTACGGGCAATACCTCGCGGGCATGGCGTTCAACAGCGCCGGACTTGGCCTGGTGCATGCTCTGGCACACCAACCGGGCGCGACGCACAACCTGCCGCACGGCGTGTGTAATGCGATTTTGCTGCCGATCATTGAAGCCTTTAACCGCCCAAAAGCTGTTTCACGTTTTGCGAAAGTTGCCGCAGCGATGGGGGTTGATACGCAGGAAATGGACGAAGAAGAGGCCAGCTTTGAGGCTATTCTTGCTATTCGTGAACTTTCCGCTCGCGTGGGGATCCCATCCGGCTTTAGCGAACTCGGCATCAATACGGCGGATATCGAAGGCTGGCTGGATAAAGCCCTTGCTGACCCTTGTGCGCCGTGTAACCCGCGCGTGGCCTCTCGGGATGAAGTGCGCGAGCTTTATCTGGAGGCGCTATGATCCGCAAAGCCTTTGTCATGCAGGTAAATCCCGATGCTCATGAAGAATATCAGCGCCGCCATACGCCAATTTGGCCAGAGCTGGAGGCGGTACTTAAACAGCACGGTGCTCATCACTACGCTATTTATCTTGATGCTCAACGCAACCTACTTTTTGCCACGGTAGAGATTGAGTCCGAAGCCCGCTGGAACGCCGTTGCCCAAACGGAAGTGTGCCAGCGCTGGTGGAAGCACATGAGCGAAATTATGCCAAGCAATGCCGATAACAGCCCGGTCAGTGCCGAGTTAAAAGAAGTGTTTTATTTAGCGTAAATCAGCAAGTGTCATGGGGTGACAACAACCGGATAATATGGCTAAGAACGCCATCCAGATTGTTGATCACCTCATTATTAGCAATGCGCAAAACGCGGATATTCCGGGACTGCATAAAAGCATCGCGCTGTTTGTCATATTCCCACGCTTCGGGACGGTAGTGGCTATCACCATCCAGCTCTATAACCAGCGAAAACTCTGCACAGTAAAAATCGACAATATAGTGGCCGATTCCGTGCTGACGGCGGAATTTAGTACCCAATTGTTGGCAGCAGAGTCGGGTCCAAAGAATACGTTCGGGATGCATGAGATTTTTGCGGAGTTCACGACGCTGTAGTGTGTGGGCGGATAAATTGAAAAGGCTATTTTTGTGGGTGTAGCGTTTTGGCCTGACCCCCTCCCGGCCTCCCCCTTGCCAGGGGGAGGAGTTAATTGCTCCCTCCCCTGGTAAGGGGAGGGCTGGGGTGGGGTCACTATCTTGGGTTGAGTCATTACAAGTCATATAATCCCTGCCGCTTCCGCATCTCATTCTATAAAAAACAAAACGATACTGCGCTAAACACCCATCAACAAACCTCAAAGCCACAACCTTCGGTATTGCTCGCAAACAACGAACTTAAACGCCTCCTCGCGCTTATTTTTAATATCCACATTTTTTATGTGACAAACCTCCCTTGTTGCCTGAAGGGGTTGTGATATTTTCTTTTTCAATCTGGCATATGCCAGTTAATCGCAAAAAAAAGGAAAATGTATGAAGCCCTTAAAAATAGTCACGCTCGGCGGCGGGTCTGGCTACACCCCAGAACTGATCGACGGATTTATTAAGAGGCACGCCGAACTCCCGGTCAGCGAATACTGGCTGGTGGATATTGAAACCGGCCGTGAAAAGCTGGAGATCGTCGGGCAACTCGCCCAGCGCATGGTAAAAAAAGCGGGCATCCCGATGACGGTGCATCTCACCACCGACCGCAAACAGGCGCTTAAAGATGCCGATTTTGTCACCACGCAAATCCGCGTGGGGCAGTTAGCCGCCCGTATTCAGGATGAAAAAATCCCCCTGCATTATGGCGTGTTGGGCCAGGAAACTACCGGCCCCGGCGGATTCATGAAGGCGCAGCGCACGATTCCTGTACTACTGGAAATCTGCAAAGAGATGGAGACGCTTTGCCCGGATGCCTGGCTGATTAATTTCACCAATCCGGCGGGGATTGTTACGCAAGCGATAGAAAAGCACAGCAAGATTAAATCGCTCGGCATCTGTAGCGGTGCCAACAGCATGATGATGGATATTGCCAAAGCCTACGGCGTGGGCCGCGAGGCGATTGATGCCCGAATTATGGGGCTGAATCATTTGATTTTCGCCGATCGAATAACGTTGCACGGCACGGATATTTCCGCTGATTTTATTGAGAAATTAGCGCTGGGCGTCAGCGATAACAAACTAAAAAACATCCCCGATATTGGTCTGCCCGCCGAATTTATCCGCGCACTGAATTTTTACCCGCTCTCCTATTTAAAGTACTTCTACCTGAACCAGGAAATGGTGCAGCACGAACTTGAAGCGTTACGCAATGGCGGCACGCGCGGCGAACGCTCGCTCCAGATTGAAAAATCCCTTTTTGAGATCTATCGCAACCCTGAGCTTTGTGAAAAACCACCGGAATTATCCAGCCGCGGTGGCGCTTATTATTCCGATACCGCCTGCTCCATTATCAGCGCGCTCTACAACAATAAAAAAGAAGTCCATGTGGTTAACACTGCCAATCGCGGAGCCACGCCAGATTTACCCGATGATGCAGTGATTGAGACTAATGCGGTGATTGATAAGCAGGGCGCGCGTCCGCTGGCATATGGGCGTTTACCCGCGCGTATTCGCGGTCTGATTCAGAGCGTGAAAGCCTTTGAAGAACTAACCATTGAAGCCGCCATGACCGGCAATACCCAAACCGCGCTGTTGGCGTTGGCTGCTCATCCGTTGGTGCCCTCAGTTGCGGTAGCAGAAAATATCCTCAGGGATTATTTAGCCGCCAATCGTGATTTCTTACCGCAATACGCACTTTCCACGGATGAATAAATGCAGTTTTTAAAAGGGATATTCCATGCAAAATTTTCTGGAAAACAGACTTATTCCCGTCTTAATGAAGATCGGCAATAACGTTATTTTGGTTGCGGTTCGCAACGGCATTGCCTTTACGTTGCCGTTTATTATTGCCGGAAGCTTATTCCTGATTGTGGCTAATTTACCGATTCCTGGCTGGAGTGAGTTTCTGGGCGATTATGCTAATAAACTCAGTGTGCCCGTGCAGGCCACTTTCGGGATTATCGGTTTAGTCGCCGCAATTGGTATCAGCTATAACCTGGCAAAGCAGTATCAGCTCGATGGGTTAAGCTGTTGCTGTATTACGGTTTCGGTTTTCGTTCTGGCGCAGCTTGATAGCCAGTATAAAATTAACGTCGATAACTTTGGTGCCGCCGGGCTGTTCTCGGCCATTATCTTGTCGATATTTACGGTTTATACGGTGCGGTTTTTTATCACCCATAAAATCTATATCCGTATGCCGGAAGGCGTTCCTCCCGCCGTGCTGCAATCTTTTATCAGCCTGGTGCCCGCGGTAGTTTGTTTGACGTTAGTCTGGTTTGTGCGCGTGATTTTGGATTTTGATCTCAACGCCTTCTTTACTCTGCTGCTCAGCCCGCTGGTTCACGGTTTAGATACCCTGCCGGGTATGTTAATTCTGGTCGCGCTTATTTCGTTGTTATGGAGCTGCGGCATTCATGGCACCAACGTGCTTTCCGGGATCACCAGCCCCATCTTTTTGAAATTCATCGCGGAAAACACTCAGGCGTATCTTAACGGGCAGCCCGTTCCGCATATTACTGCCGAAGGATTTTATAACTTCTTTATTTGTACCGGCGGGTCAGGAGCCACTATGGGATTAGTGCTGGCTATGCTGCTGTCCAAAAGCCGTTACTATAAATCCATTGGCCGCGTCTCTTTTGGCCCGTCTATTTTTTGCATCAATGAGCCGGTTATTTTTGGTGTTCCGATGGTGCTCAACCCAATAATGATGTTCCCGCTGATCGTTGCTCCCATGGTGATTTGCACCTGCTCATATTTATTAATGGACTTCGGTATTATAGGTAGGCCGGTATTCCAGATCCCCTGGACAATGCCGCCTATTCTGAATGCGTATTTCGCCACCGGCGGGAATATTTCTGCGGCAATCTGGTCAGGCTGCATGATTGTTATCTCGACGCTTATTTACTATCCCTTCTTCAGAATAATGGAGGTTAAACAGTTGGCAACCGAGGCGCAGGAGGCAGGAGAGGTGGCGGAAGTGGTACACTAACCCACTGCTGAACACGTCTGGAAAGGGAACCTAATGGCTGCGCGATATATCGAAATTAAGAACAGTATTCGGGAAGATATCCTCAGCCATCGCTACCAGGTGGGCGAGAAAATCCCCTCGGAAAGAGAGCTTGCCGCGCAATATGGCGTTACGCGGGTGACGCTGCAAAAGGCGATGAATGTTCTTGAACAAGAGGGGCTTATTGAGCGCATTCATGGCAAAGGCATGTTTGTCGCGAACGTCATTGAAGACAATGTGTTTATGCTCAACAACGGCACCGGGGATTCCATCCTCGGGTTTTCTCGTGAATTTGGTCAGCAGGCAAAAATCACCAGCCAGTTAATTACGCACGATCTAATCAAGGCTCCGCAGAAGATAGCGGGGCAACTGGAAATGCAGCCAACGCACCGCGTTCATTTTATCCGCCGGGTGCGTCTTATCGATGACATTCCGGTGCTGGTTGAGGACTCGTGGATTAACAGCGATGTAATCGCCAACATTCCCGCTGCGGTGCTTGAGCAGGGGTCGTTGTACCAGTACATCGAAGAAGTCACGGGCAAGAAAATTAAGTTTTATAACTCGGTTATTGAAGGTGATTTATTCAGTGAAGAGCTTGCGGCTTTGCTGTCGATTTCCGCAGGGTTACCGATGCTAAAAGTTTCCGGTGTCACCAAACTCGAAGATGGCAAAGCGTTCAACTTTTCCTGCAGCTACAACCGCGCGGACATGTTCAAAATCAAAAATAGCTGGGTGGGGAAATGATGCCCACCGTTTGTCACCTAATTCCCAACCTGAACCGCTGAACAAAGTATCCGGTTCGCCATATTATCCAGACGGGCAGTTGGTTCAAATTAGAGGTCCTTTTTCTGTTGACTGGCGATGGATTTGCCTCGCGCCTTCGGTTTGAACTTGTAAGTAATCCTTACAGGTTGAACTTTGTTCAAGCTCTCCTTCGTCATAAACCGCGCGGATATGTCGGGTGGCGGCCTGCGCCTTACCCGACCTACAAAAGCTTTAAACCCTTTACATCGTTATTGCCGTTCGTACAAAGCGCGGCGCGCGTAGCTCATCGGCAAAATAGTTGGTGAGCTCAAACAGCAGCCCGGTCAGCGCTTGTTCTTCCGTGGCGGAAAAACGGTGGTTATTGAGGATATTTGCCAGCGTCAGGCAGTAATGGCAAAGCGCTTCGGGTTCGGGTTCGAAAGCCGGTGCCGCCGGAATATCATCCACGGTGAAGCTTTCAATCAGATGCTCTGGAATAGGGTCGTTAAGCGTTATGAACAGCAGTTCCAGGCACTCCGCAAGGCGATAACAAAGTACGCGTTTTTCCCCCGGTTTTGCGCTTTCAATCAGCGAGTCGGCGAAGCGTTCGCAATAATCCGCCAGCACGGTGAAATCGGTGTCGACGCTGAAAGTCAGCGTAAGCGGAGAGGGTTCTTGAGCATGAGTTTGGGTTGGGGTAGTAGCCATTTGGCAGCCTCCAGTAAGTGAGATTTTCTCACCACCAGAGAGGCTAATCTCATGGGTGGTGAGCTGAACGAGGTTAGCCTTACCGGCCTTACTGGACACCGGCGCATCTTTCGATGCCCCCGCTCAGCCCACCATTGAGGGTGCAGCAAAGCATGCGACACAAAAAAGACGCTGGCGCGTCATGTGTCACCAGTAAGATATTGGCAAGAGGCTAATCCCGGCACCTGATTTTGCAGGTGCGGCGCAACAATACTGCGATTGATTATTGCCAGCAAGAGGTTTTAATTCTGAAAAGCACAGCCTGCGGCATGGCTCGCAAACACCAAAATCAGACGCCTTCCAGCGCCTTATGAATCACCTCGGAAAGCTCCTTCACATCGAACTTCGCGACATAGCCGTTAGCGCCCACTTTGCGCACGTGGTCTTCATTTGCACTGCCCGATAAAGACGAGTGAATCACCACCGGAATCTGCTTTAGCGTCATATCCGTTTTAATATTTCGCGTCAGGGTAAATCCGTCCATCTCCGGCATTTCGATGTCGGTTAACACCATGCCAATGCGGTCGGTAATCGGCTGCCCGGCGGCTTTGGCTTCGGCGGCGATAACCTTGATTTTCTCCCATGCTTCCAGCCCGGTGGAGTGCATCATCACTGGGATGCCCATGCCTTTCAGGCCTTGCTCCAGCATCAGGCGGGCGACCTTTGAGTCTTCTGCCACAATCGCCACGGCACCGGGTTTCAGGGGATACGTTTTCTCTTCAAGCGCGGCGACGTCCACGTTGCGCCCGGAGGGGATGATGTCATAAAGGATTTGTTCTACGTCGAGCACCAGCGCTAATTCACCCTTGTATTCGTCGCTATCGAGCGAAGCAATGCTGGTGATATTGCGGCTGCTTACGCCGGACTCCGCCGCGTGCACCTGGCTCCAGTCGAGGCGAATAATGTTCTCCACCGACTCCACTGCAAAAGCCTGCGTGCTGCGGGCGTATTCGGTGATTAACAATAGATTCAGGCCGGTTTGTGGCGCACAACCGGTAACGGCAGCGAGGTCGATAACCGGGATAAACTGGTCACGAATATTTGCCATTCCCAACAGCGGGGACATCATTCCCGCCGCGCGATTGATCTTCGGCATGGGGACAATTTCACGCAGCTTAAAGACGTTGATGCCGTACAGCTCAGATTTGTCGCCGTGCTGGCCTTTGCCTAAACGAAACAGGAGCAGTTCAAATTTATTGGATAACGCCAGGTTTGCCCTTTCATCAATATCTTTTTGAAAATTGTCCATTTTGACCTCAAGTGATTACCCGCCGCTGCTTTGCCTGGGCGCCTGTAGAGGTTATCGGCAGAGTGAACAATTTCATTGATTTTAAAAATACCCTCTCAGCCAGAGAGGGCATTTTCGTTAGTTTCCAAGCGCTTTCCCCAGCCACGCAATCAGAGCCTCACTGTCTATGGTTTTTCCCTGCTCGACGGTATAAACCGGCCCAAGCGCCATAGGTTGTGCGTTATCTGCAAGCCTCGTTAATTCCGGCAGATACTCTTCCCCCGGATGACCGTTACGCCGCACATCAAGCCGTTGCGCGTAACGCTCTGCCGCAAGGTTTCCTGGAATATGATTCCATACTTCTAAAACGCGGGTGACACCGGCCTGGCCCAGATAACGCTCCAGAACGTCTTTTGGCTGGAAGCCAAACCACGCGTCGATAAGAAACACGCATTGCGTGGGGCTGTCGCCAACAATCGACCAGATTACCTCGTAGGCGGCGCAGCCGAGGCGGCGGTTAAACGGTCGGTCAATTTCTTCGAACTGCGCCATAAACGGCTCTTTGATGCCGTCGATAGTCAGAACGGGGAGGGCAAAATGTTCTGATAATAAACGGGCGACGGTGCTTTTACCTGAGGCTGGAACGCCGTTGACCAGCACCACCGTTTTGCCCGGTGTTCGCGAAATCTGGCTCATAAGATTGCGATCACCTCTTCCCTGGCTTTTGCCCGACGCAATTTTGCCATCACGTCGTCATCGCCGAGTAAATTCACAATGGCGCGAATGCCCTCTTCGATATGCCCGTTGCTGTCGCGGGCGGCAAACATAATGACAATATCGGCCTTATCACTGTCGGCAAAGGCAATCGGCTCATCGAGTAAAACCAGGCTGAAACAATTTTTGATAACGCCGCATTCCGGGCGGGCGTGGGGCATGGCGACGCCCTCTTCAAAAACGTAATACGCGCCATGCTCCAGAGTGTTATTAATGACCGCCTGGTGATAGGAGGGTAGGATATAGCCATTATCAACCAGCGGTTTAGCCGCAAGTTGAATCACCTTTTTCCAGTCCGTTTCGCGCACGCCGACCTGTATTGCCTGCGCTTCAATTAATAACTCTTTAATAGCCATAATGGCTCCTTAAATCGTCTTGCGAATAATATTTCGCAACTCATCAATTTTCACAAATAAAGCATCAATATGCTGACGGTGGGTTTTACTCTTCGCGAAAACTTGTAACGCCTGGTTATAGCGCAACATTAATGCCTTCTGCCTTTCGCCATTATTGGGTTGTTCTGTTAATGCCTTTTCCAGTTCGGTTAATTCAGCTTCAAGCTGTGCAGCCTGAATATCATATTGTGACGTATCTGAATTATCTTTTTGAAAAAGTTTTTTTAAAGATCCAAACATAGCTAGCTCCCGCCCAATGATTGCCACGCAACCAGGGTTACAATGAAGAGTAAAGGATAGCGCCTGAATTATTTAAATAATGCGATCTTCTCGATTAATACCGCAGCGACGGCATCATTTGCCGGGATCAGAAATTTACGTACGCTGTCGTTCACTTTGCCTTTCTCAAATGTCTCTTTGCAGTGGCCGACCCATTGCACGTTCATTTCGGTGCCGACGTTCACTTTATCGATACCACCGGCAACGGCGCGGCGCATATCTTCATCGCTCACACCTGTGCCGCCGTGCAGAACCAGCGGGGTTTTGGTCACTTCGCTGATCTCTGCCAGGCGTTGGTGCTGAATTTGCGCTTTGCCAGTGTACAGGCCATGCACCGTCCCGACGGATACCGCCAGCATATCGACGCCGGTTTCATCCACAAAGCGTTTGGCATCTTCCGTGGTGGTAAAGCAAATATCCTCCATGGCGACCGCTTTGCCATCTTCTGAACCACCGATAGCGCCTAATTCCGCTTCCACCGAAATGTGACGCGGGCGAGCGATATCAATGACCTTGCGGGTATTAGCGATATTTTCTGCCATATCCAGATGTGAGCCGTCATACATGACCGAACTAAATCCAGCGTCGATTGCCGTTTTAATCGATTCAATATCTGAGCAGTGATCCAGATGCAAACATGTTGGTATTTGCTCGCTTTCAGATAATGAACGAATGGAATCAACCAATAAACGATAACCTAAATATTCTGCCGTACCGGTCGAGATTTGAATCATTAATGGGCTGTTGGTGGCTTTGGCGGCTTTAAAATAAGCGGGCAGCATTTCAAGACAGTGCAAATTAAAGGAGCCCACTGCTTTAAAATTACGATCTTTTGCCACCTGCAATAAATTAGGGAAGTTATACAGACTCATGTGCTTTTTCCTCTTGAGGTTTGGTTGATTTGCCATTCACGAACCAGGCGATAAGCGCCACGAACAGGATGAAACAGCCGACAAACGTCCAGTTATTCTGGAAGACATGCCCCAAAATCAGGCCGCTACTGATGACATCGGAATCGCTGAAGGTCACACCGGTAAAGCCGTAGCTTTCCAGCATCGGAACTAATATGGCGGGCAGGAAGGTGATAAACAGACCGTGAACCACGCCGCCGATAACCGCGCCGCGTCTACCGCCCATCGCGTTACCAAAAATCCCTGCGGTGCCACCGGCAAAGAAGTTCGTTAATAAACCAGGCAGAATCATGGCGAGGCCAAACATTGGGAAGACAATCATGCCGATGATGGAACCCGCGGTGGTGGCAAGGAAGCCGACAATCACTGCGTTGGGGGCGTAAGGGAACAGCACCGGGCAATCCAGAGCGGGTTTGGCGTCAGGCACAATGCGCATGGCGATGCCGCGGAATGCAGGCACCAGTTCGTTAAGCAGCAAACGTACGCCGCTGTAGAGTACAAATACTCCGGCAACAAACTGAATCGACTGCATAAAAGCAAACATCAGGTAGTTAACGCCGTTGGAGTATTTGCCGATGTATTCCGGGCCAGCCGCCAGGGCAGGTATCAAATACATCGGGATCATGACGACGGCCATCGACAAATAAGTGTCTTGCAGGAATTTAAAGTTATCCGGCAAAACCAGGTCTTCGGTGGATTTCGACCCTTTGCCAACGACCTTCGCCACCGCCGCCTGCACCAGATAACCGATGGTGCAGAAGTGCCCCAGGGCTACGTCGTCAGACCCGGTAATGCGGCGCACGACAGGTTGGGCAAGCGCGGGCATCAGCACCGCCATAATTCCACCGAAAATCCCACCGGTAAGAATGAGCGGCAGCCCGGTCAGACCGGCTTTGTAGCCGATAACCGCGCCAATGGTCGCCATCCACAGTAGGGCTTGCCCGGTCAGGAAGATGTACTTAAACGGCGTGATGCGGGCAATAATAATGTTGACGATAAATATCACCATCAGCGTGAGCGCCACTTCGGAACCCAATTCGCGGTTTGCCAGCCCCGCAATCGCCGCCACATCGGTGATGTAGCCTTTCATGCCAAAGCCGTGGGTGAAAATATCGTTCAGGAAAGTCAGGGTATCCACAATAATGTTGATGCCCGCCATCATGATTAAAAAGCCGAGGAGCGTTTTAAACGTGCCTTCCGCCACTTTGCCTTTCGATTTTTTTTGCAGCAAAAGACCGATCATGGCAATAAAGGCAATCAATATTGATGCCTGTCCTAGCAGGTCTTTAACAATAAAGTTAATGATGCTATTCATGGTTTATACCTTCACATTGCGAGCTTTTAAAAAGGCGACAATCTTCTGTTCGATTTCGTCTTTATCAGTGAGCTTATGCAGCACGATGACGCGTCTAATTTCTTCTTCGCTTGCATCCGCCGTTAAAATATCGGCGAAGGTTTTTTGGGTTAAAATAATGTCAGATTTAAAAGCCCCCGCTTCTGAAACGGTGGTATGGTCAATTTCAGCGTCAATTTCTAATTTTTTAAGCACCGCTTTTGCTGTCATTTCGATGGCAAAACTGGAACCTAAACCGCAGCCACATACACAAAGAATTTTAAGCATTGAAAATCTCCTCAAATAATATTGAGCTGCTTCGCTAATTTATAATGATGCCCTTCGGTGTCGACGAGGCGTTTTTGCATACTGATTAAATCTATAGGGATCGGTTTGTTACTCGAATTAATAATAATGGCTTTATTTCTCATACCTGACTGAATACAACGTACGACTTCTCCTGCCATAATAGTGCCTTGATAAATTTCCTCGCAGGTGGGGTCACCGTTACGCAGACTGTAACCCATTATCGACTTACGAATACGTACGCCAATTTTTGGTTCAAGCTGTTTAATCATGGTGTCAATGGCCCCCTGAAAACCGGGGGAATACTCTTTGGTGTAACCTTCGGAGCAGAGAATCACCACGCTATTTTGTGTTTCAAGCCGGGCGCTAATCTTTTGCGCCAGCTCATTTAAATCATGCTGGCATTCGGGAATCAGCGCGAAATCTGCATTACTTTTGATGGCGGATTGCAGTGTTAATTCCCCGCAGTAGCCGCCCAACAGTTCCACCATAAAAACGCGGCCTGGTAACGCGCGGCCTGTATTGCGTAATTTGGCGACTTCTTTAATCACCTGTTCGCAGGCGGTTGAAAAACCGATGGTGTAATCACTGCCGTAAACGTCATTGTCGATGGTCATTCCGACGCCAAAACAATTCACGCCATATTCGCTAAGGTGATGTAGGAACTGCAATGAGCCATCGCCCCCCGCCATAATAAGCACATCAATATGTAAGGTCTTTAACTGCTTTGCGATGCTTTCATATTCGGCACCTTTTAATTTTCGGCTGGTTCTGCCGGAGGAGATAATCGGAATGGAGGCAACGGAAAAATCCACTAAATCGCGTACGGAAATAGCCTGATGTTTATTCTGCAATAAACCTGGAATACCGCTGTTAAACAAAACGATCTCTGCCTGGGCCAGACGGGATATTTGAAAAACGAAGTTATTTATTCCCGTGACATCACCGCCGCTAATTACCATGCCGATTCTCATGACGCTTGCCTCGCTAATTTCGTTGCAGACATTTTTCCCTTTAAACAAGCCTCTAATTTGCAACGAATGTCACAAAAACGGTATTCACGCGGCGAGGGTGATGGTTGACAAAGGGTTTTAATGGGCTGTTTTTGTGATGTTAATCACAATTAACTGCAGCTTAAATTTTGAATCGCAGTGGTGAAAATATTCTATATTTCAATGGATTAATAGAAACAGGAAAAAATTAAAATCTGCCAGGATGATTCATGCGTTAAAGGGAGAAAATCAGCTTTCAGAAATGTGATTGCTCGCGCATTTTTTTACGCAATAAAGGGGAAAAGATTATTTAAGAGGCGCGAAATAAAAAGGCCAATAGGCTGTATCGCCAGGATTGGTTAACAACAGCGTGCGCTTTTCTCCCGCGTCATACCACCGGTCTGGATCCGTGCATTCCCCACCTCTAAGCAGGCTGGAGAACTGTGATAATATGTGCGCCTTATGTACCGCACACGGATAAAATCATGTATCTCCATCTTAAAAAATGTCTGCAAAAAGAAGTGGTTAAAAATGATAACCCCTTCACCTGGACGAAGACGTTGCACCGAGCAATCAAGTGCCCGGATCGCCGTTTTTATTTCTGGTTCAGAATTTGGGGATACTTATTTAAAGCCAGAAAGGGTTTCATCCATCGCCTGGCGAAAAAGAAATTAATAAAGCTAAACCATTATTACGCGATGGATATTTCTCCCCTGGCAACCATTGGTGAAGGGCTGGAAATACGGCATTTCCCAGGCCTTGTGATTCGCCCGGACTGTGTGATCGGTAAAAATGTTGTTTTGCGTCAGAACATTACTATCGGGCAAAAAGCGCGAGGCGACGGCGGGAAAACGGTGATTGGAGATAACGTCAATATTGGGGCGGGGACGTGCATTATTGGTGATATTACTATCGGTTCCAACGTGACTATCGGGGCCATGTCATTTGTGAACAAAGACGTGCCGGATAACCATACGGTCTATACCCGTAAAGAGACGATTTTGGTGCTGCGTGAAAATTAGTGATGCGAATAATTAAAGAAAGAAGCTGATGGCGACGATGCCGTAAAGAATGACGGCGGCCAGAATCAGTTCAAATCTGAAGCGCTTTAGCAGCAGATCAGGTTTGATAAAAAAACACCCGGCAAGCCGGGTGTTTTTAATAGAGGGGGATTTCATTGCAAACTTATGCAGCAGGTTTAGCTGCGGGTGCTACAGCAGGGGTAGCTGCTTTTTTGTGGTGCTTTTTAGCCGCCTGGGCTTTCTGAGGTGCCGCCGGGGTGGCTGATTTAGTGGCTTTTTTGTGATGCTTTTTAGCGGCCTGCGCTTTCTGCGCTACAGGGGCTGCTTTGTGATGTTTTTTGTGGTGCACGGTAGTGGTGTGTTTTACCGGAGCAGGCGCTGCGGTGGTTTCAGCAGCGAAAGCAGCAGAGGACAGACCCATTACAGCGACAGCAATCAGAGTTAATACTTTTTTCATTTTGTTCGTCTCGTGTTTGTTTATGAGTGGCCTCTCGGCCCGATGAAATAACTCTATTCCAATAAACAAAAACGTTCCGTGAGTGATTGGTGTCGGCGAGTAACCGAATGTACAGCCTTTTAACACAAGCGCTGCGGATGGGTATAAACCGTGGCACGCCCCGGTTTGCTAAACCCCACTAAGGTAAGATTGCAGCGTTGGGCGACCTCTACTGCAAGCGTGGTTGCCGCCGAAACGGCAAACAGAATTTCCACGCCGCACTGGGCTGATTTCTGCACCATTTCATAGCTGGCGCGGCTCGAAACGAGCACGGCTCCGGTGTGCCAGTTCCCACGGGCTCGCGCCCCGAGCAGCTTATCCAGCGCCACATGGCGGCCTATATCTTCTTTACCCTCCAGGATCATGCCGGTTTCATTAAGCCAAAGTGCGGCATGAGTACAGCCCGTCAGCTCCCCGATCGGCTGGTAATCGCGCATCTGTTTTAAGGCTGCATCCAGATTGTTTAAATCGAACGTTTGTGTGAACGGCAATGGGGCGATTGGGCGGCCAATATCGTTGAGTTGTTCGACGCCGCAAACCCCGCAGCCGGTGCGCCCGGCAAGCGAGCGTCGGCGCTCTTTCAGCCCCATAAAGCGGCGGCTGGAAAGCTCAATCTGCACTTCCATGCCATTGCAGACCGGAATCACATCAATACCGTAAATGTCTGCTGTAGATTCAATAATCCCTTCCGAGAGCGAAAAACCGACGGCAAAAAGCTCCAGATCTTTAGGCGAGGCCATCATCACGACATGGGAAATACCGTTGTAGACCAGCGCAACCGGGACTTCTTCAGCAAGCCAGTCACTTTTGGCCTGACATAAATCGTGGCGCTGCCACAGATCGATTGTTCGTGCGCCAGTGATGGCGTTCACATTTTTGCTTTGATTTGGGTCGGAATTGTTCACGTTGTCTTAACCTGATTGGAACAGCCTTAATCCTAATGTGGTATTCTGGACCTACTACCCCTTCTGGATGAGGGGCTATTTCCAGTTTGCGTTTGATTGTGGACCTTTGCGGCTTAGACCGCAAAAAATTAAACCTATAAGTAATATGACAATGTCGAAAAGGAGCATCCATGCAGGTCAGCAGAAGACAGTTCTTTAAGATCTGTGCTGGCGGTATGGCAGGGACTACGGCAGCGGCACTGGGCTTTGCCCCAGGCGTTGCACTTGCGGAAACACGGCAATATAAACTGCTGCGCACCCGCGAAACGCGTAACACCTGCACATACTGTTCCGTTGGTTGTGGGCTGTTGATGTACAGCCTCGGTGACGGTGCGAAAAATGCCAAAGCATCTATCTTCCATATTGAAGGGGACCCGGACCATCCGGTTAACCGCGGGGCACTTTGCCCGAAAGGCGCAGGCCTGGTGGATTTCATCCACAGCGAAAGCCGCCTCAAATTCCCGTCTTACCGCGCGCCAGGCTCGGATAAATGGGAGCAAATCAGTTGGGAAACGGCGTTTGACCGTATCGCCAAACTGATGAAACAAGACCGCGATGCCAACTTTATTGCGCAAAATGACCAGGGAACGACGGTCAACCGTTGGCTCTCCACCGGCATGTTGTGCGCATCGGCATCCAGCAACGAAACCGGCTATTTAACCCAGAAATTTTCCCGCGCCCTCGGCATGCTTGCCGTGGATAACCAGGCGCGTGTCTGACACGGACCAACGGTAGCAAGTCTTGCTCCAACATTTGGTCGCGGTGCGATGACCAACCACTGGGTTGATATCAAGAACGCCGATCTCGTTATTGTGATGGGTGGCAACGCCGCTGAAGCGCATCCCGTCGGGTTCCGCTGGGCGATGGAAGCCAAAATTCACAACGGCGCGAAGCTCATTGTTATCGATCCGCGCTTTACGCGTACCGCTTCGGTGGCGGATTTCTACACCCCGATTCGCTCCGGCTCTGACATTGCCTTCCTGTCAGGCGTGCTGCTGTACCTGATCAACAACAATAAATACAACCGCGAATACGTTGAGGCTTACACCAACGCCAACCTGATTGTGCGTGAGGATTACCGCTTCGACGACGGCCTGTTCTCGGGCTACGATGCGGCAAACCGTAAATATGATAAAACCACCTGGAACTATGAGCTGGACGAAAAAGGCTTCGCCAAACGCGACCTGACGCTCACTCATCCACGTTGCGTGTGGAACCTGCTTAAAGAGCACGTCTCCCGCTATACGCCGGACGTGGTTTCCAATATTTGCGGCACCCCGAAAGACGATTTCCTGAAAGTTTGCGAATATATCGCGGCGACCAGCGTAAAAGACAAAACCGCGTCGTTCCTCTACGCGCTAGGCTGGACGCAACACTCCGTGGGCGCGCAGAACATTCGCACCATGGCGATGATTCAGTTGCTGCTTGGCAATATGGGAATGGCGGGCGGCGGCGTGAACGCCCTGCGCGGTCACTCCAATATTCAAGGGCTGACGGATCTCGGCCTGCTGTCACAGAGCCTGCCGGGCTATATGACGCTGCCGAATGAAAAACAGCCCGACATCCAGACTTATCTCGCCGCCAACACGCCAAAACCGCTGCTGGAAGGCCAGGTAAACTACTGGGGTAACTACCCGAAATTCTTCGTTTCGATGATGAAAGCCTTCTACGGCGACAAAGCCACAGCGGAAAATAGCTGGGGTTATGACTGGTTGCCGAAGTGGGACAAGGGCTACGACGTCCTGCAATATTTCGAGATGATGAACCAGGGCAAGGTGAACGGCTATCTCTGCCAGGGCTTTAACCCCGTCGCGTCGTTCCCGAATAAAAACAAGGTTATCGCGTCACTGTCGAAGCTGAAATTCCTCGTGACCATTGACCCGCTGAATACGGAAACCTCGAACTTCTGGCAAAACCACGGCGAAATGAACGACGTTGACCCGTCGACAATCCAGACCGAAGTGTTCCGCCTGCCGTCCACCTGCTTCGCCGAAGAGAACGGCTCGATCGTGAACTCTGGCCGCTGGTTGCAGTGGCACTGGAAAGGCGCGGACGCCCCAGGGGAAGCGCTGAACGACGGCGAAATCCTTGCGGGTATCTTTAGCCGCCTGCGGCACATGTACGAACGTGAAGGCGGTGCGCTGCCTGAGCAAGTGCTGAACATGACCTGGAATTACCTGACGCCAGACAACCCGGCACCGGAAGAAGTGGCGATGGAAAGCAACGGCAAAGCGTTGCAGGACGTTATCGACCCGGCGACCGGTGCGGTGCTGGTGAAAAAAGGTCAGCAGCTCAGTTCGTTTGCCCAACTGCGCGACGACGGCACCACCTCAAGCGGCTGCTGGATCTTCGCCGGGAGCTGGACGCCGGACGGCAACCAGATGGCTCGCCGCGATAACGCCGATCCGTCAGGTTTGGGCAACACGCTAGGTTGGGCCTGGGCGTGGCCGCTCAACCGCCGCATTCTGTATAACCGTGCGTCTGCCGATCCAGCGGGTAAACCGTGGGATGAAAAACGCCGCCTGATCTCCTGGGACGGCGCGAAGTGGGGCGGGGCGGATATTGCCGACTACAGCACCGCCGCACCGGGCACTGATGTTGGGCCGTTTATCATGCAGCCGGAAGGTTTGGGCCGCCTGTTTGCCATCGACAAAATGGCAGAAGGGCCGTTCCCTGAACACTACGAGCCGTTTGAAACGCCGCTTGGCACCAACCCGCTGCACCCGAACGTGGTTTCCAACCCGGCGGCGCGCGTGTTCAAAGGTGACCTGGAAGCGATGGGCAAGCATGACAAATTCCCGTATGTCGGCACCACTTATCGTCTGACCGAGCATTTCCACTACTGGACTAAACACGCGGTGCTGAACGCCATCGCGCAGCCAGAGCAGTTTATCGAGATTGGCGAGAAGCTTGCCAATTCACTCGGTATTGCTCACGGCGACACGGTGAAAGTCTCCTCCAACCGCGGCTTTATCAAAGCCAAAGCGGTGGTGACCAAACGTATTCGCCAGCTCGATGTGAACGGCCAGAAAGTGGATACCATCGGTATTCCGATTCACTGGGGTTATGAGGGCGTGGCGAAGAAAGGCTTTATCGCTAACACCCTGACGCCATTTGTCGGGGATGCCAACACGCAAACGCCTGAATTTAAGGCGTTCCTGGTCAATGTGGAAAAGGTGTAACGGAGACGAATTATGGCTTATCAATCTCAGGACATCATCCGTCGTTCCGCCACCAACGGCTTCACGCCCGCGCCTCAGGCGCGGGATCACCAGCAAGAGGTCGCGAAACTTATCGACGTCACCACCTGCATCGGCTGCAAAGCCTGCCAGGTGGCGTGTTCGGAATGGAACGACCTGCGCGATGAAATCGGTAGTAACGTCGGCGTTTACGACAACCCAGCGGATTTGACGGCGAAATCGTGGACGGTGATGCGCTTCTCGGAAGTGGAGCAGAACGACAAACTGGAATGGCTTATCCGCAAAGACGGCTGTATGCACTGCGCGGACCCTGGCTGCCTGAAAGCGTGCCCATCTGAGGGCGCGATTATTCAGTACGCCAACGGCATTGTCGATTTCCAGTCTGAACAGTGCATCGGCTGCGGCTACTGCATTGCGGGCTGCCCGTTTGACGTACCGCGCCTGAACCCGGAGGACAACCGCGTCTACAAATGCACATTGTGCGTAGACCGCGTGACCGTCGGCCAGGAGCCAGCCTGCGTGAAAACCTGCCCAACCGGCGCGATTCATTTCGGCTCGAAAGACGATATGAAAACCCTGGCGGGCGAGCGCGTGGCGGAGCTGAAAACGCGCGGTTATGACAATGCTGGATTGTACGATCCTGCCGGTGTTGGCGGCACTCACGTCATGTATGTGCTGCATCATGCGGACAAGCCGACGCTGTACCACGGCCTGCCGGAGAATCCGTCCATCAGCCCAACGGTGAAATTCTGGAAAGGCGTCTGGAAGCCGCTGGCCGCTATCGGCTTTGCTGCCACCTTCGCCGCCAGCGTATTCCACTATGTTGGAGTTGGCCCGAACCGTGCCGAAGAAGAGGACGACAATTTGCACCATGAAGACGATGAGGTGCGCAAACCATGAAAAAACAAGTGACCATTCAGCGCTACAGCGCGCCTGAACGTATCAACCACTGGATTACCGCCTTCTGCTTTATTCTGGCGGCGGTGAGCGGGCTGGGGTTCTTCTTCCCCTCCTTCAACTGGCTGATGCACATTTTGGGCACGCCGCAGCTGGCGCGCATCCTCCACCCGTTCGTCGGCGTGGTGATGTTTGCCTCGTTTATCATTATGTTTTTCCGCTACTGGCACCACAACCTAATCAATCGGGATGATATCTTTTGGGCGAAGAATATCCGTAAGATCATCGTCAACGAGGAAGTAGGTGACACGGGACGTTATAACTTCGGCCAGAAATGCGTGTTCTGGGCGGCAATTATCTTCCTGGTGTTATTGCTGGTGAGCGGCGTGATTATCTGGCGTCCTTACTTTGCCCCTGCTTTCTCAATCCCGGTGATTCGCGTAGCCCTGATGGTGCATTCATTTGCCGCAGTGGCGCTGATTGTGGTTATTATGATCCACATCTACGCAGCCCTATGGGTGAAAGGCACGATTACCGCGATGGTGGAAGGCTGGGTCACCACGACCTGGGCGAAAAAACACCATCCGAAATGGTATCGTGAAGTTCGCCAGAAACAGGAAAAAAGACAGGAATGAGTATTCGCATAATCCCGCAAGACCAGCTTGCGACGAGCGATAAACGTACGGCGGAGACGATCCCGCCGTTATTGTTCCCCAGGCTGAAAAACCTCTACAACCGCCGCGCAGAACGCCTGCGCGAGCTGGCGACCAATAATCCTTTGGGCGATTACCTGCGCTTTGCGGCCCTGATCGCCCACGCGCAGGAAGTGGTGCTGTATGACCACCCGCTGCAAATGGATTTAACCGCGCTGATTCAGAAATCTTCGGAAACCGGTAAGCCGCCGTTGGATATCCACGTTCTGCCGCGCGACCCGCACTGGCAGCGCCTGCTGAGTTCGCTCATTGCTGAGCTGAAACCAGAGATGAGCGGCCAGGCCCTGGCGGTTATCGAAAACCTGGAAAAGGCATCAACGCAAGAGCTGGAAGAGATGGCGACCGCGCTGTTTAACGCCGATTTTGCGCTGGTTTCCAGCGACAAAGCGCCATTCATCTGGGCGGCGTTGTCACTTTACTGGGCGCAAATGGCGAGCCTGATCCCAGGGCGTGCAAAAGCAGAATACGGCGAACAGCGCCAGTTCTGCCCGGTTTGCGGCTCCGTGCCCGTTTCGAGCGTCGTGCAGATTGGCGGCACCAGCGGCCTGCGTTATTTGCACTGCAACCTGTGCGAAACCGAATGGCACGTGGTGCGAGTGAAATGCAGCAACTGCGAGCAAACCCGCGATTTGAACTACTGGTCGCTCGACAGCGAGCAGTCAGCGATTAAAGCGGAAAGCTGTGGCGACTGCGGCACTTACCTGAAGATTCTCTATCAGGAAAAAGATGCCAAAGTGGAAGCCGTGGCCGACGATTTAGCCTCGCTGGTGCTGGATGCTCGCATGGAGCAAGAAGGCTTTGCCCGCAGCAGCATCAACCCGTTCCTGTTCCCGGGGGAAGGGGAGTAATAAGTTCCCAGGGCGGAGAGCTTTAGCTTATCCGTCCTGGTCATCACACAGGATCACAGTATGTCCCTCGAACCCGCAATCGCCGGGCTGGTTGATGAATTTATCGACTCTGGCCGCCCTTCTTCACGCCAACAAACTTTTGCCGAACGCCGGGCAGGGTATATCGCCAGCACTGTTTTAGCGGGCGAAACGGAAACCCGTGTCGACGTGAAAGAAATCAGTCTTGATGGCTGCACGTTACGCATATTTTCCCCGCTAAATGCGACCAGATCACTACCCGCCGTGATCTACTACCACGGCGGTTGCTTTGTTAGCGGTGGGTTTGAAACCCATGACAACCCGTTACGCCAGCTTTGCTATTACGGTAGTTGCCGGGTGATTGCCGTTCAGTATCGCGTGGCCCCAGAGCACACTTATCCGGCAGCGCATGATGATGCTGAGCGTGCCGCGGACGCTATCTGGCAAGCGGCTGATCAACTGGAAGTGGATCGTGAACGAATGACGCTCGCGGGTGACAGTGCGGGTGGGCATATTGCCCTGGTGACGGCTCTGCGCCTGAAAAGTGCGGGAAACTGGCTGCCTGCGCGGCTCATGCTGATTTACCCGATGTTGGACGCGACGGCGGAATCTGTCAGCTATCAGGAAAATGGCTACGACTACATCATCACCCGCGATACGCTGCTTTCCGGCTACGAAGCCTATATGCCCGATCTTGACCCAATGGATGAAGAAGCCAGTCCATTATTTCGTGAAGATTTTGCAGGCCTGCCACCGGTACATATCATCACTGCTGAATACGATCCCCTTCGCAATGAAGGCGAGGTCTTGCATGAGTGCCTGATGGACCAGGGCGTTGAGTCCACCTGCCAGCGCTATCTCGGCGTGATCCACGGCTTTTTCCAGCTTGGTGGTATCAGCCAGGCAGCCCGCGATGCCATGCGTGATGTCGCGTGGCGGGTCGGTCAACCACGCTAATACGCGATACCAGCCAGCATGAGCTGGCTGGTATCTGCACAGCAAATCAATCTTTCTTAATCATCTGCACGATTTGGTCATTATTAATCTGGCGCTCGTTGCCTTGCTCGTCGGTGTAGCGCGTCATGCCCGTGCCTTTATCCACTTCCGGTTTTCCTTGCGTCACAATCATTTCCCCCGTTTTGGTCGACATCACATAGTCACTTGAACAAGCGGTAACAGACAAAGCCACGCCGCCTAATAGCAGAACTGCTAATAATTTTTTCATGCTGAATATTCCCTTTGAAAGTAGAAGGGAATATTAACCGCTGAGCGTGAGACAGATTGTTAAGGTGTATTAAGAAG
The DNA here is from genome assembly GCF_040786275.1 of Buttiauxella gaviniae. Taxonomy (NCBI): domain Bacteria; kingdom Pseudomonadati; phylum Pseudomonadota; class Gammaproteobacteria; order Enterobacterales; family Enterobacteriaceae; genus Buttiauxella; species Buttiauxella gaviniae. The sequence goes on along the minus strand of NZ_JBFMVT010000002.1, from coordinate 1,617,738 downwards.
GGTTTTTGGAGCTATGGCGCGGCCAGGCTGTAAAACAAAAAAACCGCATGGCTTTACCATACGGTTTTTTAACGTGTTCAAGGTCTTAACGCTTTTAAGAGCTCAAATGAGCTTGTTTTCTACGCGCAACATCAATAAATAAAAGGCTGGCGGCAAATGACAAACAGGACGTAATAATCAAAACAAGAAGATAGGAAGTCACAAAGCTATATTCTTTGTCCAGATGGCTAAGCTGTTCAGATATCAGGTCGATGTTTTCTATCGTGTAGTTTCTGCACGCATAAAGCCCGTACCAGAAGGCGCCGAAGGCTATCATGCAGGTGTAACAGAACCAGGTGAGTTTTTTATCTATGTAATCAAGATAAAATTTGGGGTCAGAGTAGGCGACTTTGAGAAGACCAAAAAAACAGCCAAAGTAGATGCCAATCAACCACTTCAACACATCCCAATTCATAAAAACCTCTTCAATTGCTGCCTGCTTTATAGCCAAAATAATTCGAGTTGCAGGCAGGCGGCGACGCAGTGAATCCCCAAGAGCTTACTCCAGTAAGTGACTGGGGTGAGCGAGGAAAGCCAATGCACATGCAACTTGAAGTATGACGGGGTATATAAGGCATTAAAAAAGGCTACGTATCACGTAACCCATTGTTTTCGTTTGTTTACGCCAGATAAGTTTTTGTGGCGGGAACAATATCGGCAAAGTATCTCACATGCTGGAGTGACAAAGAAGAGCGTGAAGGTGACGCGTGGATGAAGGAGTTGCTTTAAAAAATGGCGGATGTCGCAAGCTAATCCGCCTAACAAAACCTGATTAATTCCTGCACCGCTAATCACGCATCATGTTGCTTAATGATTAATTTTGCGCCCTGATTGAGTAACTGATTAATACTCTCGCCGCATGCCAGCGCGATACGTTCAAGAGCCGCATGGTCTTCAGGCGTTAGACGAGCAGAAATCTTCCCGCTGTATGATTTATAAGGCTCAATGTTTTTTGCACGACATGTATCAAGAAAGAATTTAAGAGATTCGGCTCCCTCTGTTTTCAATTCCTGCACACTATAGGCGTAAAAATCTGCACCGCCGTTTAAGCCAACGAACTCGCCGCGAAACATTTCAATGTCTGGGTCGAAGCTAACAATAGCGGTGTGGCCATCAATTTTAATAATGTTATTCATGGTTTGATTCCCATACTTTCTAACCAGATGCGGGTCGCATTTACGGCACCTTTATCCATCGTCGAATGCGGATGTGGTCGGTGATACACACGAACCTCTTCCCGTAATGTGAATGCTTCTCGCGATCCAGCGGCACTTACATCTACCTCTGCCCCCAGCGAAATCATTAACGCTTTAAAGTCCCGCCATTCCAGAGAACCTGCCACGGGACGACGATAGATCGCCTCCAACGTCCTTTGATGTTGTCGTTTCATACAAGTGTAGTATGACTTCCTTGTTATTCGATGGTATCAAAAAATAATACCACCGAGAAGTGTGTATTAAGGAAGTGAAGGGGGCACGAATTACCGCGCGGTTATAGCCATCCTTCACTCGTACAATAAAGGTTAGTGAATTGCCGGCACCGCCTCGCCACTAATCATTGCCAGCCCACCTTCTGTACGAACAAAACGCGGCGTTTTCAAATCTTCGACCAGAACGTTAACCAACTCGAATAATAATCCGGTGATGTGTTCTTCCTGCTCAGATGACTGCTGGCGTTGCAGCAATAATATAGTTAGCGCTACGCAATATTCCCGTAGGGTTTCCGAATCGGTAGAAAGCGCACCGCGATAATTATCAGGCTCCGCCACATCCACCGTCAGGCGCTCAATAAGATGCGCAGGCAATGGCGCTTTTAATGCGTATTTCAGCACTTCCAGCCCGGCAAGCAACCGCCCGCAAAGCGCCATGCACTCGGTGTTGTTATCGTTTTCTATAAGCGCATCGACGTGCTGCTGGCAGCTTTCGAGTACCTGAAATAAATCCATCGTCGCGCCAAGCGGAGTTTTGAGCAGCGTAGCAATCGCCGTTTCATTAACTTGCGGCGGGCAGATGATTTCAGGATTGGTGATTGTGGTACTATTGGTGTTAGCCATGGCGTTAGTTTCCTTAACGTTTGTGGTGAGCCCTCGTCTAGTACTCGTAATACTATTCGGGGGCGTTTTTTTTCAGGTGACCCTGTGATAGGGTGTGTACCTTAATAACCACAATAGACTCAAGGGTACATACATGTCAACGGTCAAATATGATGCTAAGCAGTCTGCTTCCGGTAAAAATCCTGCTTTTCAGATCAGGATCTCACCAGAGCTGAAAGCTCAATTTGAAGTTGCAGCGAAAGAAGCGGGTATGAGTCTTGGGAATTGGTTAAAGACGTTGGGAAGGAAGGAACTGGAGAGGTTGAAGGGTAATAATTAGATGTATTACCCATATATTTTATTAAATAATAATATGCAAATGAATTTTTAAATCTAAATGGAAATTTAGCGCAATAACTCTATGCCATTAGTATTTTGGTAGCTAATTATTTTTTTAAAAACAGATGTTGTTGAGAAATAATCGTAATTATATGCTAGACGGAGCATCTCTTCCACGCATCCGGAATCATTAATAGTTTTACTAAGGCTTTTGAGTCCCTTTTTACTAATCAAATATAAGACCTCTGCTATATCATGGCCATTGATTATTTGTTTAATATCATGGTTAGACGATATTTCATTTGTTAGGCAAGATAGTATCTGTTCTCGGGAGGTTATTTTTCCACCACGATTAGTTGAGTATTCAACTATTGTATTTATCATCTTTTCATGACCTAAATATGAAAAATTTTCTTCTGAGATGAATTTCTTTATCTTGAACTTATTGCCTTCAGGTTTTACTGGCTTAAATGCCAATCCTAAGTTGTTTTTTTTGTTAGCTAGTCTCAAGCATGCTAATGGATAGCATAATTCATATATCACATTTCTAATCTCCCCATATTTTTCAGTAAATAATGCTATGTTTTTCTCATTTGAAACGGAATCAATGAAATCATATAAAGCATCACTATTTATTATCATTCCTTCTGAATCATGCTCATCTGTTGGAAATATGCATTCATTATAATTGTTATCGAATTTTTCATTCCCCTCTAAACGAAGAAAATCAGCATCTCGTATCCCAATAAATTTTTTATATTCTCTTTCTTGTAGTATGTCTTTTATTTTCCTCATATTATGTTTTCCAAATGTGACTTGCAGTTTTACATCCTTACTCATTAATTTTTTGTAAGTTTTTAAATCTTTAATGCCTTCTATAAATAAATAATAGCCATTAAAACTTTTATCCTGAATAATTGCATTTGCAGTTCTGTCTGGAGTAATATGATCACAAAACATTTACTCTACTCCTTGCAATTCAATCATTAACTCCCAATTATGGCTGATGATGTCTGGTGAGTGAGTTGCAATAATAACCGATAGGTCATTAATTGATATAATATCTTTTATATCTTCTATGAATTTATTCTGCCAGGATATATGTAATGAAAGTTCAGGTTCATCAATGAGGATCATATCATTAGGTTGCGAATTAAATATCAGCTTGTAAAATAATATTAATTCATTTTGTTCTCCTGATGATAAACCGGTTGATGGGATATTAACTGATTTATTGTCCCTGTTTGTTATTACAGTCGATTTAAATGTAATGCCTTCACCTTGTGTTACTTCTAATTTTTTATGTTTAAAACGTGTGTTGATGATTTCTTTAAATAATTTTATTTTTTTAGAAATTTCCTCGAAGGGAGCTAGTTTTTTATGGCTATCATCAATATATATTTTTAATATGGTTATAAGATCCTCTTGATTTTTTTCAATCTGAAGCAAATCATTATCTTCTGAATCTATAATAAGTCCAACAGAGGACAATAATTTCCTTCTATCATTTAATTTTGCTAAGGCGTCATTGAGTTCTTCAAAAGAGTCATCAGCACCTCTTTTTAATTCTGAAATTAGCCTGTTTGGATAAGTACTATCAAGAGAAGATGCAACATTCGATGATTCTTTAACCGCTTGGACTATCATCTCTTTCAACTCTTTCGAGTAATATTCCACCGGATTAAGAATGACATCGCTATTTAAATCTTTTCGGCCTATTATTCTCTGGGTTTCAATTAGCCTAATATTTATCGCATCTAAAGCTTCTTCAAACCATTTTGGATTTTGAACATTTTTATCATTATGTGAGTCATACTCATTAATTAGATGCTCATTCCAAATGCTTCTTTCAATCATATCCATTTCATTTATGATAGAACCATCAATAAGGCGCGAATCATATATATTCTCAGCAAATTGAATGTTTCTCCTTCTTAAATATTCTCTTTGCATCATTCGTCTTTTAAATAAATCATGCTTTGATATATTTGGTGGCAATCCATCCTTGATCAAATATTCTTTACTTTCATTCTTTCCATTTGCACCCTTTGTTATAAATAATTGTGAAGCATTTGTTTGCTGCTTTCCTTTCCGAAAGCTCCATGTATCTTTTGTATCGAAAGTAATAATGAGTTTTTCAAAGGTGATTTTATGAAAAAAATTATACTGTCGATTGAAAAGGGCGTTAATTGCTTCTAGAATGACTGTTTTTCCTAATCCATTTTCTCCTATTATTATTGTTATACCTCCTTCTTCATTAAGGTTTATTGAGTGATCAAAAACACCGAATAATTTGATAAACTCTATCTTTGATATTTTCATACAATCTCCCTATACATTATAAATACAAAAAATATTTTCGGATCATATCTTGGGTTGCGTAATAGTGATGTAGATGACGAACAATTAATATGAGCAAACTCGGGTATTGTTAAAAAGAGTTTGGCGGAAGATCACAGGAGTCGAACCTGCCCGGCACCGCTGGCGGCACCAACTGGAGTTGAAGTCCAGCCGCCTCACCGGAGACGACGATCTTCCTGGCCTCGATTGCTACATGGAGGCGGTGCGCAGTATACCTGGTTTCTCGCCGGTACCAAACAATGGTTTTCCCTTTCGCCAATCATTTCACTGAAACCATTAGCCTGATCAATTAAATCGTTCACAATCCACGCGTTTAGCATTTCTGATCCCTTTGAGAGAGCGACTCCGCTCACACTTATCAAGAATCGTAATCTGATAACGAGATTACAGAATTCACGCCCTGTCCCCGATGCTTTAAAACCGTAGAAATCTACATTCCAGCATTCAAAGGACTGCATTATGAAAATTAGTGACGGTAACTGGCTTATTCAGCCGGGGCTTGCGTTGATTCACCCGATTCAAGTGTTCGACGTGGAGCCGCGCGGGAACGAAATGGTGGTGTACGCGGGGATGAAGGACGTCCGCGAACGTGGCAACCAGCTTGATACGCCGCTGTTTACGCTGCGTTTCTTCTCGCCGCAGGAAGGCGTGGTCGGCGTGCGCATCGAACATTTCCAGGGCGCGTTAAACAACGGCCCACACTATCCGCTTAATGTGCTCAAAGACGTAAAAGTTGAGATGCAAAACACCGCTGAATTTGCCGAGTTGAAAAGCGGCAACCTGGCGGTGCGCGTCACCAAAGGCAACGACTGGGCGCTGGATTTCCTGCGCGATGGCGTGCGCATCACCGGCAGTGCGGTGAAAAATAACGGCTACGTGCAGGATGCCAATACCGGGAATACGCATATGTTCGAGCGCCTGGATTTGGGCGTCGGCGAAACGGTTTATGGCCTGGGCGAACGCTTCACTGCGCTGGTGAAAAACGGCCAGACGGTGGAAACCTGGAACCGCGACGGCGGCACCAGCACCGAGCAATCCTACAAAAACATTCCGTTCTACCTCACCAACCGTGGCTACGGCGTGCTGGTGAACCATCCCGAATGCGTCTCCTTTGAAGTCGGTTCCGAAAAAGTCTCCAAAGTGCAGTTCAGCGTGGAAGGCGAATACCTCGAATACTTTGTGATCGACGGCCCAACGCCGAAAGCGGTGCTTGACCGTTACACACGCTTCACCGGCCGCCCGGCGCTGCCGCCAGCATGGTCGTTTGGCCTGTGGCTCACCACTTCATTTACCACCAACTACGACGAAGCGACGGTCAACAGCTTTATCGACGGTATGGCGGAACGCAACCTGCCGCTGCATGTTTTCCACTTCGACTGCTTCTGGATGAAAGCCTTCCAGTGGTGTGATTTTGAGTGGGATCCGGTGACGTTCCCTGACCCGGAAGGGATGCTGAAACGCCTGAAAGCGCGCGGCCTGAAAATCTGCGTCTGGATAAACCCGTACATCGGCCAGAAATCCCCGCTGTTCCACGAAGGCATGGAAAAAGGTTATCTCCTCAAACGCCCGAACGGCGCGGTGTGGCAGTGGGATAAATGGCAGCCGGGCCAGGCGATTGTTGATTTCACCAATCCGGCGGCGTGCGACTGGTATGCGGGCCACCTGAAACGCCTGGTGCGCATGGGTGTGGACTGCTTTAAAACCGATTTCGGCGAGCGTATTCCAACGGACGTGGTGTGGCACGATGGTTCCGACCCGCAAAAAATGCACAACCACTACGCGTTCATCTATAACGAGCTGGTGTGGAACGTCCTGAAACAGGAACTCGGCGATGAAGAAGCGGTGCTGTTTGCTCGCTCGGCGTCCGTGGGGGCACAACAGTTCCCGGTTCACTGGGGCGGTGACTGCTACGCCAACTATGAGTCGATGGCGGAAAGCCTGCGCGGCGGGCTGTCGCTTGGGATGTCCGGCTTCGGCTTCTGGAGCCACGACATCGGCGGCTTTGAAAACACCGCGCCTGCACATGTCTACAAACGCTGGTGTGCGTTCGGGTTGCTCTCCAGCCACAGCCGCCTGCACGGCAGCAAATCTTACCGTGTGCCATGGGCGTATGACGATGAAGCCTGCGATGTGGTGCGCCACTTCACGCAGTGGAAATCACGCATGATGCCGTATCTATATCGCCAGGCGGCCTACGCGGCGGAGTTCGGTACGCCGATGATGCGCGCCATGATGCTGGAGTTCCCGGACGATCCGGGCTGCGATTATCTTGACCGCCAGTACATGCTGGGGGATTCCGTGATGGTGGCGCCGGTGTTCTCGGAGGCGGGCGATGTGCAGTTCTATCTGCCGGAAGGCTGCTGGACGCATCTGTTCTCTAACCATGAAGCGCAGGGCAGCCGCTGGCATAAAGAGAAACACGATTTCCAGAGCCTGCCGGTTTATGTGCGTGACAACACGCTGTTAGCGCTCGGCAATAACGACCAGAAGCCGGATTACGCCTGGCACGAAGGCACCGCCTTCCAGCTATTTAACCTGGATGATGGACGTGAAGCGGTTTGCGAAGTCCCGGCGGCGGACGGCTCAGTTATCTTTACGCTGAAAGTTAAGCGCGAAGGCAACGCGCTGACGGTTCAGGGCGACGGCCAGGCAAAAGACTGGACGCTGTGTCTGCGCAATATCAGCAGCGTGAAAGGTGTGAAGCAAGGTAAGAGTGCGGCGGGCGAGCAGGGCGTGGTGATTACGCCGGATTCGCACGCGGCGGGATTGGTTATCGAGCTTTAGTTTTTGTGGCGGGGGCGCTTGCGCTTGCCCGCCCTACAACGGTTGGCCCTCTCCCACAGGGAGAGGGAATCAACAGATTATCCCTTCATCCAGATCCGCAGGCCGTCCAGGAACATTTGGGTCGCCAGCATCACCAGCACCAGCCCCATTAAACGCTCCAGCGCGTTCACGCCTTTCTCGCCCAGCAGGCGCAGGAACAAAGACGATTGCAGCAAAATGGCCACGGTGCCGCCCCAGGCCAGCAGCAGAGCTGCGACTAAATGCCCCATCTGGTTCGGATACTGGTGCGATAACAGCATTAACGTTGCCAGAAGCGTTGGCCCGGCAACGAGGGGGATCGCCAGTGGCACGATAAACGGCTCTTCACCCGCAGGCAGGCCCGATGCGTTCCCTTCGTGGCTTGGGAAGATCATTTTAATCGCAATCAGGAAGAGAATTATCCCGCCGGAAATCGAGACGCTCTCTGCGCGCAGGTTAAGGAATGCGAGAATTTTTTCCCCGGCAAACAGGAAAATCAGCATGATAATCAGCGCAATAAGCAGTTCGCGGATCATGATGGCCCGGCGACGCTTCGGCTCGGTATGCTTGAGCACTGACATAAAAATCGGCAGGTTTCCCAACGGGTCCATAATCAGGATTAACAATACTGCCGCAGAAATGATTTCGGTCATGAATGGTTTTCTCTAATAAGCTGTATTTCTAATAGCTTGCATATCATTGATTAATTTCACTTGCGACTTTGGCTGCATTTTGTAATGTGGACGGTAATTCCAATTAACGCACACAATGCAAACCCCCGCAGGATTAGTCGCTATGAAAAATGTTGGTTTTATCGGTTGGCGCGGTATGGTCGGTTCCGTTCTCATGCAACGCATGGTCGAGGAACGTGATTTTGACGCCATTCGTCCGGTTTTCTTCTCCACTTCTCAGTTAGGCCTTGCGGCCCCGTCTTTTGCAGGCCAGAACAATGGCACACTGCAAGACGCGTATGATCTGGAAGCGTTGAAGGCGCTGGACATTATCATCACCTGCCAGGGCGGCGATTATACCAACGAAATCTATCCAAAGCTTCGTGAAAGCGGCTGGCAAGGTTACTGGATTGATGCGGCCTCTTCCCTGCGCATGAAAGATGACGCGATTATCATCCTCGACCCGGTAAACCAGCACGTTATTCAGGAAGGTCTGAACAACGGCGTGAAAACCTTTGTGGGCGGTAACTGCACAGTCAGCCTGATGCTGATGTCCCTCGGCGGCCTGTTTGCTAACGACCTCGTTGATTGGGTTTCCGTTGCGACTTACCAGGCAGCATCCGGCGGCGGCGCGCGTCATATGCGTGAACTGCTGACCCAGATGGGCCAACTGCATAGCCACGTTGCCAGCGAACTCTCCGACCCGGCGTCTGCTATTTTGAGCATCGAACGCAAAGTAACCGATCTTGCGCGTAGCGGCAGCCTGCCAACGGATAACTTCGGTGTGCCTTTGGCCGGCAGCCTGATCCCGTGGATCGACAAACAGCGTGATAACGGCCAGACCCGCGAAGAGTGGAAAGGCCAGGCTGAGACGAACAAAATTCTGAATACCCGCACCGTGATTCCTGTTGATGGCCTGTGTGTTCGCGTTGGCGCACTGCGCTGCCACAGCCAGGCATTCACTATCAAACTGAAAAAAGATGTCTCTCTGCCAACCATCGAATCCATGCTGGCGGGGCATAACGATTGGGTGAAAGTGGTGCCGAACGATCGTGATATCACGATGCGCGAGCTAACGCCTGCGGCGGTGACCGGCACGCTTACCACGCCAGTTGGGCGTTTGCGTAAACTGAATATGGGCCCTGAGTACCTGTCTGCCTTTACCGTTGGCGACCAGTTACTGTGGGGTGCCGCAGAGCCATTGCGAAGAATGCTGCGCTTGCTCGCATAATTACACTTACACACACAAGGGGCATTGCAGCCCCTTTTTTTTTGCCTCATACAAGGAATGTATGCGTCATTAATTAATTTTCGGGAGCAAAACAGCGCGTTGGCTATGCTTTATCAAGGGCGATGAAAATCGCCTTGCCAGGTTTTTTGGGCAGAGCAGCTTACAGGAGTTAATGATTACGCTGCCTGTTGGGGTCACATAAAAAAAACGGGACGAATGCCATGTCTGTTCATCCAGATAAAGACGTGATAAATGCGCTAATTGCGGGTCATTTTGCCGATCCTTTTTCGCTACTGGGAATGCATAAAACGGAAGCCGGGCTGGAAGTTCGCGCCCTGTTACCCGACGCTACAGAAGTATGGGTTATCGAACCTAAAACAGGTGGGAAGGTCGGTAAGCTGGATTGTATTGATTCACGTGGTTTCTTTTGTGGGGTGATCCCCCGTCGTAAAAATCTCTTCCGTTACCAATTGGCCGTCGTCTGGCACGGTCATGAAAATCTGATTGATGATCCGTATCGCTTTGGGCCACTGATTCAGGAAATGGATAGCTGGTTGCTCTCCGAAGGCACGCATTTACGCCCCTATGAAACGCTCGGCGCACACGCCGATACGATGGACGGTGTAACCGGAACGCGCTTTTCTGTATGGGCGCCTAACGCCCGTCGCGTTTCCGTGGTGGGTCAGTTCAACTATTGGGATGGTCGTCGCCACCCGATGCGTTTGCGTCGTGAAAGCGGCATCTGGGAACTCTTTATTCCCGGCGCTCATCCTGGGCAGTTATACAAATTCGAGCTGATTGATACCGATGGGCATCTGCGCCTGAAGGCTGACCCGTACGCGTTTGAATCGCAGATGCGCCCGGAAACTGCATCGCTGATTTGCGGGCTACCGGAGAAAACCACGCTTAGCCCCGCACGCCAGCGTGCCAACGGTTTTGACCAACCGATTTCAATTTATGAAGTGCATCTCGGGTCATGGCGTCGCCATGCCGACAACAATTTCTGGCTCAGCTACCGCGAATTGGCGGATCAACTGGTGCCGTATGTCAAAGAAATGGGTTTTACGCACCTCGAACTGCTGCCAATTAACGAACACCCGTTTGATGGGAGCTGGGGCTACCAGCCACAGGGCCTGTACGCCCCGACACGCCGTTTCGGCACGCGTGAAGACTTCCGCTACTTTATTAACGCCGCGCACGCTGCGGGCCTGAATGTGCTGCTTGATTGGGTGCCTGGCCACTTCCCGACGGACGATGCGGGTCTGGCGAAATTCGACGGCACCTCGCTGTACGAACACGGCGACCCGCGCGAAGGCTATCACCAGGACTGGAACACGCTGATTTATAACTACGGGCGGCGTGAAGTGAGCAACTATCTGGTGGGCAATGCGCTCTACTGGATTGAGCGCTTCGGCATTGACGGTTTACGCGTTGATGCGGTGGCGTCGATGATTTACCGCGACTACAGCCGCCTGCCTGGGGAGTGGATCCCGAACGATAAAGGCGGGCGTGAAAACCTTGAAGCGATCGAGTTCCTGCGAAACACCAACCGGATTATCGGCGAGCAAACGCCGGGTGCGGTCACCATGGCGGAAGAGTCGACCGATTTTACGGGCGTGTCGCGCCCACCGTCGATGGGAGGCCTGGGTTTCTGGTTTAAATGGAACCTCGGCTGGATGCACGACACCCTCGATTACATGAAACTCGACCCTATTCACCGCCAGTACCATCACGACAAAATGACCTTCGGCATGCTCTACAACAGCACCGAAAACTTCGTTTTGCCGCTGTCACACGACGAAGTGGTGCACGGTAAAAAATCCATTCTCGATCGCATGCCGGGCGACGCCTGGCAGAAATTCGCCAACCTGCGCGCCTACTACGGCTGGATGTGGGCTTTCCCCGGCAAGAAATTACTCTTTATGGGAAATGAGTTCGCCCAGGGGCGGGAGTGGAATCACGACAGCAGCCTCGACTGGCATCTGCTGGAAGGCGGCGACAACTGGCACCACGGTGTGCAGCGCCTGGTGCGCGATTTGAACCATACTTACCGTCACCATGCCCCGATGCATGAGCTGGATTTTGACAGCTACGGTTTTGAATGGCTGGTGGTTGAAGACCACGTTAACTCGGTATTTATTTTTGTGCGCCGCGATTCGAAGGGCAATGAAATTATCGTTGCCAGTAACTTTACGCCGGTGCCGCGCTACAACTATCGCTTTGGCATTAACCAGCCGGGCCGCTGGCGCGAAGAGTTAAATACTGACTCCATGCATTATCACGGCAGTAATACCGGGAATAGCGGGGCGGTGCATAGCGACGCTATTCCAAGCCACGGGCGCGAACATTCCCTGAATCTGACGCTGCCGCCGCTCGCCACGATTTGGCTGGTACGGGAGGGAGGGGAATGACGCTATTGCACGCCGGAAACTCCGCGCCGTATGGCTCGCATTATGACGGGCGAGGGGTGAATTTCACGCTGTTCTCCGCCAATGCGCATAAAGTTGAGCTGTGTGTTTTTGATGAAAACGGCCACGAACTCCGGTACGACTTACCGATGCGTACCGGTGATATCTGGCACGGTTATCTGCCCAATGCAAAACCAGGCCTGAAGTACGGCTACCGCGTTCACGGCCCGTGGGAGCCGCAAAACGGCCATCGTTTTAACCCGGCAAAACTGTTGCTCGACCCCTGCGCGCGGGTCGTGGTGGGAGGCGTGGATAACCATCCCCATCTGCACGGGGGTTATGACGAGCCGAACCTGGAAGACAGTGCGCCGCACATGGCGAAATGCGTGGTGGTGCAGGACAAATTCGACTGGGAAGCTGACGAGCACCCGCGCACGCCGTGGGGTGATACCGTTATTTACGAAGCGCATGTGCGTGGCCTGACTCTGCTGCATCCCGAAATCCCGCAAGAGCTGCGGGGAACCTATGCCGCGCTCGGCCATCCGGTCATGATTAACTATTTCAAGCGGCTGGGGATTACCGCGCTGGAGCTGCTGCCGGTGGCGCATTTTATTACCGAGCCGCGTGTCGCGCATTTGGGGCTCAGTAATTATTGGGGCTATAACCCGCGCTCGTTTTACGCCGCCGAAGGTTATTACGCAATAAATCACGATCCGCTGGCAGCGGCTAACGAGCTGCGCGGGGCCGTGAAAGCCCTGCACGCCGCGGGTATCGAAGTGATCCTGGATATCGTTCTTAACCACAGCGCCGAACTTGATCGCGACGGGCCGACCCTCTCACTGAGCGGAATCGATAACCGTAGCTATTATTGGTTAATGGACAATGGTGATTACCAGAACTGGACGGGCTGCGGTAACACGTTGAATTTGAGCACGCCAGGTGTGGTTGCGCAGGTTGTGGATTGCCTGCGCTATTGGGTCGATAGCTGCCATGTGGATGGTTTCCGCTTCGATCTGGCTTCCGTTATGGGGCGCACACCGGAGTTTCGGCAGGATGCGCCGCTGTTTGAGGCGATCAAAAACGATCCTGTGTTGTCGCAAATAAAATTGATCGCTGAACCGTGGGATATCGGCGCCGGTGGGTACCAGGTGGGGAATTATCCGCCGCTATTTGCGGAGTGGAACGATCATTTTCGTGACGGTATGCGCCGTTTCTGGTTGCGACAAGATTTATCGTTAGGGGGATTTGCGTGCCGTTTTGCGGGATCAAGCGATGTTTACCAGCATGGCGATCGTCGCCCTTCGACCAGCATCAATTTGATCACTGCCCATGACGGTTTCACGCTGCGCGATTGTGTCAGCTTCAATCAAAAACACAATGAAGCCAACGGCGAAGATAACCGCGACGGAACCAATAATAATTACAGCAATAACTATGGATTTGAGGGGCTGGAAGCCTCGCTAAATATCAAAGAACGGCGGCGCGACAGCGTTCACGCCTTGCTCACATCGTTACTGCTTTCTCAGGGGACGCCGATGCTTCTGGCCGGGGACGAACACGGTCATAGCCAGCACGGTAACAACAATGCCTATTGCCAGGATAACCAACTGACATGGCTTGACTGGGAACATTGTAACGATGGCTTAACCACATTTACCGCGGCATTGATTCATCTCCGCAAGACGATTCCGGCCCTTACCCGGAATAGCTGGTGGAAGGAAGGTGATGACAATGTTCGTTGGTGGAATAAAGAGGCACAGCCTCTGAGTGCTGACGAGTGGCAGAACGGGATTCACCGCCTGCAAATCCAGCTTTCAGAACGTTGGCTTATTACGATTAACGCCACCGAAGAATTGGCTGACATCGTACTACCTGAAGGGGAATGGCGTGCTATTCCTCCGTTTGCCGGTGAGGACAACCCGGTGGTGATGGCTGTATGGCATGGTCCAGCGCACGGAGTATGCGTATTCCAGAAGTCATAAAAAAGGAGTCAGTCATGGTTAGGTTTGAGAAGAACGATCCTCTGATGTTGGCAAGACAACTGCCAAATAAATCTGTAGCCCTGATTCTGGCTGGTGGGCGTGGTACTCGATTGAAAGATTTAACTTCAACGCGCGCTAAGCCCGCCGTTCACTTCGGTGGCAAGTTTCGTATCATTGATTTTGCGCTGTCGAACTGTATTAACTCGGGTATACGCCGTATCGGCGTAATCACCCAATATCAATCCCATACTCTGGTGCAGCATATCCAGCGTGGCTGGTCATTTTTCAGCGAAGAGATGAACGAGTTTGTTGATTTGCTCCCGGCGCAGCAGCGTGTACACGGTGAAAACTGGTATCGCGGCACGGCGGATGCGGTCACGCAAAACCTCGATATTATCCGTCGCTACAAAGCGGAGTATGTGGTGATCCTCGCGGGTGACCATATCTATAAGCAAGATTACTCGCGCATGTTGATTGACCATGTGGAAAAAGGCGCGCGTTGCACGGTGGCATGTATGCCTGTGCCGCTCCATGAAGCCTCGGCATTTGGCGTAATGGCGGTTGATAGCGAAGAGAAAATTATCGAATTCGTTGAGAAACCGGCTAATCCCCCGTCCATGCCGGGTGACGACACTAAAGCGCTCGCCAGCATGGGGATCTACGTTTTCGATGCAGATTACCTGTATGAGCTGCTAGAAGCCGACGACAAAGACGACGCCTCAAGCCATGATTTCGGGAAAGATATTATTCCGTACGTCATGAAATCCGGCGAGGCGTTTGCCCACCCATTCCCACTTTCTTGCGTGCAGTCTGACCCGGATGCTGAGCCGTACTGGCGTGATGTCGGGACGCTGGAAGCCTACTGGAAGGCGAATCTCGACCTTGCCTCGGTCACACCTGAGCTGGATATGTACGACCAGGAATGGCCTATCCGCACCCATATGGAACCGCTGCCGCCCGCGAAATTTGTGCAAGACCGCTCCGGCAGCCACGGCATGACGCTGAACTCGTTGGTTTCAGGTGGCTGCATTATTTCCGGCTCGGTTGTCGTGCAGTCGGTGCTGTTCCCGCGCGTACGCATCAACTCGTTCTGCAACATTGACTCTTCGGTCCTGCTGCCTGATGTCAAAGTTGGGCGCTCTTGCCGTTTGCGTCGTTGCATTATCGACCGCGCCTGCGTCATTCCTGAAGGCATGGTGGTGGGAGAAAATGCCGAAGAGGATGCGCGCCGTTTCTATCGTTCTGAAGAAGGCATTGTGCTGGTTACAAGGGAAATGCTGGCCAAACTGCCGGGTTAACAATTGATTGACCTCCGCGCGGCGGATGCTGCGCGTGTCATTTTATCGTTTGGCGCGCCTGACGTTTAATTCAAGAGCGTGCGACGACTTTCCACACGGGAGCGATAATGCAGGTCTTACATGTATGTTCTGAAATTTTTCCATTGTTGAAAACGGGTGGCCTGGCGGATGTCCTTGGCGCGCTTCCGGCGGCACAAATTGCAGACGGTGTTGAGACGCGAGTTTTACTGCCCGCTTTCCCTGACATTCGTCGCGGGATCGTCGATGCGCAGGTTGTGGCGCATCGCGACACCTTCGCGGGTCATATGACTTTGTTATATGGTCATTTCAACGGCGTGGGAATTTACCTCATTGACGCACCGCATTTGTACGACCGCCCGGGCAGCCCGTATCACGACACTAACCAGTTTGCTTACACCGATAATGTGCACCGTTTTGCGCTGTTGGGTTGGGTGGGCGCTGAAATGGCATGTGGCCTGGATCCCTTCTGGCATCCGGATATTGTGCATGCTCACGACTGGCACGCGGGCCTGGTTCCGGCGTATCTGGCAGCGCGTGGTCGGCCAGCAAAGTCAGTTTTTACCGTCCACAACCTGGCTTATCAGGGGCTGTTTTACGCCCATCATATGAATGAAATTGATCTGCCCTGGTCGTTCTACGACATAAACGGCCTGGAGTTTAACGGTCAAATTTCGTACTTGAAAGCGGGCCTTTACTATGCTGATCATATTACGGCGGTCAGCCCGACCTATGCGCGTGAGATAACCGAGCCGCAGTTTGCCTATGGCATGGAAGGGCTTTTGCGCCAGCGCCATCGCGAAGGGCGCTTGTCCGGCATCCTTAATGGCGTGGATGAAAAAATCTGGGACCCGGCGCACGACCTGCTTCTGGCCGCCCGTTACACCCGCGATACGCTGGAAGAGAAGGCTGAGAATAAGCGCCAGTTGCAGGTGGCGATGGGCTTAAAAGTTAACGACAAAGTCCCGCTGTTTGCGGTGGTGAGCCGTTTAACCAGCCAGAAAGGGTTGGATTTAGTGTTGGAAGCGCTGCCGGGGCTGCTCGAGCAAGGCGGGCAGTTAGCGTTGCTTGGGGCGGGCGACCCCGTATTGCAGGAAGGTTTCCTGGCAGCAGCGGCAGAGCACCCGGGCCAGGTGGGCGTGCAAATCGGGTATCACGAAGCCTTCTCGCACCGCATTATGGGCGGGGCGGATGTGATTCTGGTGCCGAGCCGATTTGAACCCTGTGGTTTAACGCAATTATACGGTCTGAAGTATGGCACGTTGCCGCTGGTGCGGCGCACGGGTGGGCTTGCGGATACGGTTTCTGATAGCTCGCTGGAAAACCTGGCTGACGGTATCGCCAGTGGATTTGTGTTTGAAGACAGTAATGCCTGGTCGCTGTTAAGAGCGATTCGGCGTGCCTTCGTGTTGTGGTCTCGCCCTTCGCTGTGGCGATTTGTTCAGCGTCAGGCCATGGGCATGGATTTTAGCTGGCAGGTAGCGGCGCACTCCTACCGCGATCTGTACCAACGTTTGCTGTAGACATCCACCAGGAATCACTGATATGAACGCACCCTTTTCCTATGCATCACCGACGCTCAGTATTGAGGCGCTAAAGCACTCAATCGCCTATAAACTGATGTTTACGGTTGGGAAAGACCCTGCCATTGCAAACAAACATGAGTGGCTGAACGCCACGCTATTTGCCGTTCGTGACCGGCTGGTGGAGCGCTGGCTGCGCTCTAATCGTGCCCAGCTTTCCCAGGAGGTTCGCCAGGTTTACTATCTGTCGATGGAGTTTCTGATTGGCCGCACTCTTTCTAACGCCCTGCTTTCATTAGGCATTTATGAAGATGTCAAAAACGCGCTGGAAGAGATGGGCCTGGATCTCGAAGAGTTGATTGACGAAGAGAACGACCCCGGCCTTGGCAATGGCGGGCTCGGTCGTCTCGCCGCCTGTTTCCTCGATTCACTGGCAACACTTGGCTTACCTGGGCGTGGTTACGGTATTCGCTACGATTACGGGATGTTCAAACAAAATATTGTTGATGGGCGTCAGAAAGAGTCTCCGGACTACTGGCTTGAATACGGCAATCCATGGGAGTTTAAGCGCCACAACACGCGCTACAAAGTGCGGTTCGGCGGGCGTGTGCAGTTGGAGGGTAAAAAATTCCGCTGGGTAGAAACCGAAGAGATTTTAGCGGTTGCGTATGACCAGATAATTCCCGGCTACGACACCGATGCAACCAACACGCTACGCCTGTGGAATGCGCAGGCCAGCAGCGAAATCAATCTGGGTAAATTTAACCAGGGTGATTACTTTGCGGCGGTAGAAGATAAAAACCATTCGGAAAACGTTTCACGCGTACTTTACCCGGATGACTCAACTTATTCAGGCCGCGAACTGCGCCTGCGCCAGGAATATTTCCTCGTCTCCTCCACCGTGCAGGATATTCTCAGCCGCCATTATCAACTGCATAAAACGTACAGTAACCTGGCGGATAAAATCGCCATTCACCTCAACGACACGCACCCGGTGCTGGCGATTCCTGAACTGATGCGTTTGCTGATCGACGAACATAAGTTCAGTTGGGAAGATGCGTTTGAAGTGACCTGCCAGGTGTTCTCCTACACCAACCATACGCTGATGAGCGAAGCGCTGGAAACTTGGCCGGTAGACATGCTGGGCAAAATCTTGCCGCGCCATTTGCAGATAATCTTTGAGATTAACGACTACTTCTTGAAAACCTTGCAGGAACAGTATCCGAACGATACCGAGCTGCTCGGGCGCACCTCGATTATCGATGAATCGAACGGTCGAAAAGTGCGTATGGCGTGGCTTGCCGTGGTTGCCAGCCATAAAGTGAACGGTGTTTCTGAACTGCACTCCAACCTGATGGTACAGTCGCTGTTTGCCGATTTTGCCGCCATTTTCCCGATGCGTTTTTGCAATAAAACCAATGGCGTGACGCCGCGCCGCTGGCTGGCACTGGCGAATCCACCGCTTTCCGAAGTGCTGGATGAAAACATTGGCCGCACCTGGCGTACCGATCTCAGCCAGCTAAACGACCTGAAGCAGCATATTGATTACCCGACGGTGCATCAGGATGTGCGCAAGGCGAAACTTGCGAACAAAAAGCGGCTGGCAAGTTATATCGGCCAGCAACTGAATGTGGTGGTGAACCCGAACGCGCTGTTTGATGTGCAGATTAAGCGTATTCACGAGTACAAGCGCCAGCTAATGAATGTGCTGCATGTGATTACGCGTTATAACCGCATTAAAGCCGACCCGACAGCCGATTGGGTGCCGCGTGTGAATATTTTCGCGGGTAAAGCGGCGTCAGCGTATTACATGGCAAAACACATCATTCACCTCATCAATGATGTGGCGGCGGTGATCAACAACGATCCGGATGTTAAAGATCGTCTGAAAGTGGTGTTCATTCCAAACTACAGCGTCAGCCTTGCGCAGATCATTATCCCGGCGGCGGATCTCTCCGAGCAGATTTCTCTGGCGGGTACCGAGGCATCAGGCACCAGTAATATGAAATTTGGCCTGAACGGGGCGCTGACTATTGGCACTCTCGACGGGGCAAATGTTGAAATGCTGGAGCACGTTGGGGCAGAGAATATCTTTATCTTTGGTAATACGGCGGAAGAGGTCGAGGAGCTGCGGCGCAAAGGCTATAAACCGCGTGAATATTACGAAAATGATGAAGAGTTGCATCAGGTGCTAACGCAAATCGGTACCGGCACCTTCAGCCCTGGCGAGCCAACGCGCTACCGCGACCTGCTGGATTCATTGATTAACTTTGGTGACCATTATCAGGTGCTGGCAGATTACCGGAGCTATGTAGATTGTCAGGACAAAGTGGATGAGCTGTATCGCCAGCCGGAAGAGTGGACCATTCGTACCATGCATAATATTGCCAATATGGGCTATTTCTCGTCTGACAGGACGATTCAGGAATACGCCGATGAGATTTGGCATATTAAGCCGGTGAGATTGTAGTTCAACAAAGGAAAGCCGCCCCGAGGGGCGGCATCCAGGCTCACTTGCCCGAAACGTTAATGATCAACTGAATAGAGTTGCTGGAAACGACCCAGCCTTCTTTTCCAGGCGACGCTAACATACCGGTGACAATGAGCACGATACATAAGTATCGTTTCATCGTGCGGTCCCTGCATCAGACCGCATCACGACCACACCACTGGCGACATAGCCGTGATAGCAAGCACACTAGGTTGTGCCTGCTGCTACGGCCGTTAAACAGCCTTTCCTGAAAACCAGTGCCCGCTTGCTTATGGCGGCGGAAAGGGCCGGTTGGTTTATATATTAGAAACCATTAAGTATGTATGGCTATTATCTTGACAGAAAGACTTGGTTCGGGTAGTTTTTACCCACTAGGTTGTGCCTGCATTGCTATTGCAATACAAGAAAATCGCTGGAAAGGCCGCTTACCGGACCAGCAAAAATAAAAAAACCGCCATTCATGGCGGTTTTTTTATTTTCTACATTTGGCTATTCTCGAGCTCAGCACAGCTCCAACTGCACATTATTCTCCGCAATCACCTGCATCACGCCCGCAGGGGGCAAGATATCGGTGTAAACCTGATCCACCAGGCCGATACTGCCAAGATTCACCATCGCATTACGGCCAAATTTAGAGTGATCGACAACCAGCATCACGCAGCGTGAGTTTTCGATAATTGCACGTTTGGTACGCACTTCGTGGTAATCGAACTCCAGCAATGAACCGTCGCCGTCGATGCCGCTGATCCCCAGAATGCCGAAATCCAGCCTGAACTGAGAGATAAAATCGAGCGTTGCTTCGCCGATAATTCCGCCGTCACGGCTGCGTAATTCACCGCCCGCCAGAATAATGCGGAAATCTTCTTTAACCTTGAGCGTGTTTGCCACGTTTAGATTGTTAGTGACCACGCGTAAATTGCTGTGATTTAACAATGCATGAGCGACCGCTTCCGGCGTGGTCCCGATATCAATAAACAGCGTGGCACCGTTGGGGATTTGGCTCGCCACCTTTTGCGCGATGCGCTCCTTTTCTGCGGTTTGTGTCGCTTTGCGGTCATGCCACGGCGTATTCACTGAACTTGAAGGCAGCGCGGCACCGCCGTGATGGCGCATGATCAGGTTCTGGTCTGCCAGATCGTTCAGATCGCGGCGGATGGTTTGCGGGCTGACGGCAAACTCTTCCACCAACTCTTCCGTGCTGACATAACCCTGTTTTTTTACCAGTTCGACAATCGCATCATGACGTTGTGTTTGCTTCACGCTGTTTTATTCTCCTGAAATGCTATGTTCGTTTTCGCGCATGCATTGTATCAACCAGCGCCATCGCAAGCCCAACCACCAGGCCGGAAATGTGTGCGGCGTTGGCGATCGACATTCCTAAAACATCGAAAAATCCTATCACAATCCACAGCACCGCAAAGACCATCAGACCGCGTTGCATGTAGATGCCGCTCTCAGGATCTCGTTCGCCGCGCAGCCAGACATAGCCCATTAGCGCATACACCACGCCTGATAAACCGCCGAAAAGCGGGCCGCCGAATTTATACTGCACGAAGCCGCTCAGCAGGGCAGAAACCAGGGTGAGCGTGATGAGTTTGCCGCTGCCAAGCCGTTTTTCAACCGGGCCGCCGAGATACCACCACCACAGCAGGTTGAAGGTGATATGCAATATCGAGAAGTGCATTAAGGCATGGCTGAAATAGCGCCACAGTTCATAGTGCAAACTGTCTTTATACGGCCAGGCTAACCAGACCATAACTGCGCGATCGCCCACGGCTTGCATCAGTATGAATACCAGCACACAGGCGGCCATGATAACCATCGTGAATGGCCCCGCTTTCTGCGTGATAGTGGCGAGGAAGGGGTAGCGCTGGTAGCGCAAACCGCTGCCGGTATGGCCGGTATTCCAGCTTGCCGCCAGATAACGAGAATCGCCAGGATTTGCGAGGAATTGCTCAAGTTCGGCACGCACGCGGGATTCCTGGCTGTCATTGGCAAGCCAGATATCACTTTGTTCATGCTGTTGAATCGTGAGGATAATACCCTGCGTCGCCATATAGTCGACAAATGCCTGCGCTACTCGCGGGTTGGCAAACGAGGTAATCATGATCATAAGGTTTCAACTAAATCCGTACAAAAGAAATCAGTATACCTTTAATGCAGCAATTTAAGACGCGCCGTGTGCGACTTCCGCCGGGAAGTGGCGATGCCACGCATCAAAGCCGCCATCGACGCTATACACCTCATCGTAACCTTGTTGCAGCAGGTATTGCGCGGCCCCTTTGCTGCTATTGCCGTGATAGCACATCACCATGACCGGCGTTTCAAAATCGGTCTGTTGCATAAAGGCCACCAGGCGATCGTTGGTCAGATGAAACGCGCCCGGGGTGTGACCCATCGCAAAGCTCTGCGGATCGCGGATATCAACTAACACAGCACGTTTTTGCTGCAACTTCTGGTGCGCTTCTTCCACACCAATACACTCAAAAGTTTCCATGGATTTGCTCATCACTTTATTGAATCGGCTTGCGCCATATTAAGGGAATCTGCCCTTTCGCCGCTGATATTAACGTCATTATGTTATCCATATCACGCAGTAATGTTTTTTTTTCGTTACAAAGCGCGCGTGAGCTTGCTAATATGAGCGATAACGAACATATTTGAACTTTAACGAAAGCGTGTGAGGGCAACATGGAAACTAAAGATCTGATTGTGATTGGCGGAGGGATTAACGGGGCTGGTATCGCCGCTGACGCCGCAGGCCGTGGTTTATCCGTGTTGATGCTTGAAGCACAAGACCTGGCAAGCGCAACTTCTTCAGCGAGTTCGAAACTGATTCACGGTGGCCTGCGCTACCTTGAACATTACGAGTTCCGGCTGGTGAGTGAGGCGTTAGCCGAACGTGAAGTGCTGCTGAATATGGCTCCGCACATTGCTTTCCCGATGCGTTTCCGTCTGCCACATCGCCCACATCTTCGCCCTGCATGGATGATTCGTATTGGTCTGTTTATGTACGACCACCTCGGTAAGCGTACTAGTTTGCCTGCTTCCACCGGTTTGCGTTTTGGCGCAGATTCCGTTCTCAAATCAAATATTGTGCGCGGTTTCGAATATTCTGACTGTTGGGTAGACGATGCGCGTCTGGTGCTGGCGAATGCGCAAATGGTGACGCGTGAAGGCGGTGAAGTGAAAACGCGCACCCGCGCAACCCGCGCCCGCCGTGAAAATGGCTACTGGATTGTCGAAGCACAGGATATTGATACCGGTGAAACGTTCACCTGGCGTGCGCGTGGCCTGGTCAATGCGACCGGCCCATGGGTGAAAAACTTCTTCGACGATGGTTTGAAATTACCTTCGCCATACGGCATTCGCCTGATTAAAGGCAGCCATATTGTCGTGCCGCGCGTGCACAACCAGAAACAGGCTTACATTCTGCAAAATGAAGATAAGCGAATTGTGTTCGTGATCCCGTGGATGGATGATTTCTCAATTATTGGCACCACCGACGTGGAATATAAGGGCGACCCGAAAGACGTTCACATCGATGATAAAGAAATTAACTATCTGCTGAGTGCCTACAACGCGCACTTTAAAAAGACGCTGAGCCGCGAAGATATTGTCTGGACTTACTCCGGCGTGCGTCCGCTGTGTGACGATGAATCTGATTCTCCGCAGGCGATTACTCGCGATTACACGCTGGATATTCATGACGAGCAGGGCAAAGCGCCGTTGCTTTCCGTGTTTGGTGGCAAACTCACGACCTACCGTAAGCTCGCCGAGCACGCGCTGGATAAGCTGAAAGGCTATTACCCGAAAATGGGGCCAGCCTGGACCAAAGGCAGCACGTTGCCGGGCGGTGAAATCAACGGCGACCGTGACGATTACGCAGCACAACTGCGCCGCCGCTATACCTTCCTGAGTGAAAGCCTGGCGCGCCGTTTCTCACGTACTTACGGCAGCAACAGTGATTTGATTCTGGCGGGCAAGAGTAGCGTGAGTGAATTGGGTGAAGACTTCGGGCATGAGTTTTATGAAGCCGAGCTGCGCTACCTGGTCGAGCATGAGTGGGTGCGTGGCGTGGACGATGCCATCTGGCGCCGTACCAAATTAGGAATGTGGTTGAGTGAAGAGCAGCAGGCGCGTGTGGCGCAGTGGCTGGCAAAGCGGGGCGGTAAGGCGCAATTGTCGCTGGCGTCTTGAGTTAGCCCGACCCCCTCCCAACCTCCCCCTTGCCAGGGGGAGGAGCTAAAAGATATTAACCTCTTCTGCTCCCTCTCCCTTGCCAGGTGGAGGAGTTAACGCTCCCTCCCCTGGGTAAGGTGTACAGTCCGGGGACATCGTGAACACTTGTTCGGGGACATGGTAGACACTTACAACTAAGGCATGAGTACTTCTTTCAGGAGCCGCTTATGCCGTGGGATGCGAGAGATACCATGTCATTACGTACCGAGTTCGTTCACTTTGCCTCGCAGGACGGGGCCAACATCCGGGCGCTCTGTCGTCGCTTTAACATTGCGCCTGCCACAGGTTACAAGTGGCTGCGCCGCTGGCTGGCTGAAGGCCACGCGGGCCTCACTGAGCGCCCGCGAACACCCCGTCATTCTCCCCACTGCACGCCTGAGACTGTTGTCGACCTGTTACGCCAGGCTCACGCACGCTATCCGGCATGGGGCGCCCGCAAGATAAAGGTCGCACTCGAGCGCCAGGGCCACACCCTGCCTGCCTTCAGCACCGTCCATAACCTGATGGCACGCCATGGGCTGTTGCCCGGCCTCCCGTCCGGCATTCCTGCCACCGGGCGTTTCGAACATGCTGCCCCTAACCAGCTCTGGCAGATGGATTTTAAAGGGCATTTTCCGTTTGCCGCCGGTCGCTGCCATCCACTCACCCTGCTCGATGACCACTCCCGTTTCTCCCTGTGCCTGGCCCATTGTGCCGACGAGCGCCGCGGGACCGTACAGGCTCAGTTGCGGCAGGTCTTCGAACGCTACGGTTTGCCGGAGCGGATGACCATGGACAACGGCGCGCCCTGGGGAGATACCACCGGAACGTGGACAGCGCTGGAGCTGTGGCTGATGCGCCAGGGTATCTGCGTCGGGCACTCACGGCCTTATCACCCGCAGACCCAGGGCAAGCTGGAGCGGTTTCACCGCAGCCTGAAGGCTGAACTGCTGCAGGGGCGCTGGTTCCTCAACAGCGAGCAGCTGCAGCAGACGTTCGACAGCTGGCGGGACAGATACAACCTGGAACGGCCTCATGAGGCCCTGGGAATGCAGGTGCCGGCATCACGCTACCAGCCCTCATCGCGGCAGTATCAGGCCCGTCCGGCGGCGGCAGAGTATGATGCCGGGATGATGGTCAGGAAGGTGGATATAAGCGGAAAACTCAGTATTAAGGGGATGCAACTGAAGGCGGGTAAGGCGTTTATCGGCGAGCATGTCGGGTTGAGGGAGACAGGAGAGGGACAATATGAAGTGTGGTGGTACAGCACAAGAGTGGGCGTGATCGACCTGAAAAACAGGTCGATCACGATGGGTAAAGGATGTTAAAAAGTGTTCACCATGTGTCCGAACACCTGTCTACCATGTCCCCGGACTGTACATAAGGGGAGGGCTGGGGTGGGGTCCGAGCCACGGTAAGGAGGGTTTTAAACCCCGTACCCCATCATCTTCAGCAAATTCTGCGCGTGCTGCACCGCATCCTGACGATGTGCCACACCCAGCTTTTGATACAAATTACGAATATGTGTTTTAATCGTCGTGGCGGCTACGTCCAGCTCACCGGCGATCTGCTCATTGCTGTAGCCTGAATAAATCAGCCCCAACACCTGCCATTCGCGCTGCGTAAGCGGGCTGGTGCGAATTAACTCCGGCACTTCCGGGTGCGTCAGCAAACGGTTCACAAAGTTCTCATCAAAGTGCGCGAACTTGTGACGGTGATGCTGGTTAATCTCACGCAAAATGCGTTGGGCACGGTGCTGATCCAGTTCCGGTAGCGTATTGAGTTGAATCAACTGACGCAGTTGCTGCGCCATCGCTTCACCTTCAATAACGAAATGGCTAATAAACCCGGTGCGGTTTGCCAGCGCGAGCGCCTCCAGCAACACCCGTTGAGCATCGCTCTTACGCCCGGCCTGCCAGTAAAGCTGGTTGAGCAGCAGCAGATTGCGGTTGAGATCGCTCATCAAGCGCAGACTGCGCGCATTTTCATTTAACTCTTCCAGCACGATTTCAGCGGGCTCAAAATCGCCCAACAAAATTTGCGCGCGGGCGATGTTGCGCCACTGGCTCTGCAGGAAGTGGTTATTGGCAAATTCAGGTTTCGGCGTCAGGCGCAGCCAGTTGGCGGCGGACTGTTTATCTCCTGTCATTTGCCAGTAAATGACCCGCACTTTATCGGCGTTAGAAACCCAGTCGCTGTGGAACGAACCATTGCCGAGCAAGTTTTCCAGGCGGTTGAGGTGATTACGCGCATTATCCAGATCGCCTCTCGCCAGCGAACATTGCACTAACAACGCCATGCACTGTAATTGCTGTTGGGGCTGATATTCTGAAAGCACTTCCAGACCCATGCGCGTCGTCGCTTCTGCTTCATCAAGCCGCGACCACGCCCAGAGTAATTGGGCCCGGATGCGCAGCAAAAACTCATGCAACGGGAGTTGTTCGAGGTGCTGCTCTTCGATAAGTGCAAACGCTTTTTCTTGCGCTTCCCAGGCTGATTGAAGGAAACCCTGCGCCAGTAAAATTTCACTCTGCTGGCATAAACCCCATAACGCGTAATGCCACATGTCATGACGGCGCGCCATCTGTTCGGTTTGCTGCATCACGGAAAGCGATTTGGTGAGCTCGCCTTTGCAGTGCAGTACTTCTCCGTGTACAGACGTTGCGACAATACGGCTGTAAAAGCTGGCGAGCGGCAGCATATCAAGGGCGATCATGGCCAGGCGTTCTGCTTCATCCGGGTTGCCGTCATTGATAGCAACCTGGGCGCGTAACGCGTTAAATTCGCCGTGCATGGTATCGTCCATCACGACGTTCATTTCCTGCTCGGCGCGAGCCAGCAATGTATTCACTTCGCTATAGCGGTGCTGGCTTTGCATCAGCCACGCTTGCAGCAAGACCAGTTTTGGATTTTCCAGCAAACTTTCCCACGGCAGCGCTTTTAATGACTCTTCCAGCAGCGCCAATTCACTGTGATTAAACAGCGCCCAAGCGTGATGCAGCAAAATGTCGCGCAGCAGGCTGGCGTCACCTGCGGCCAGCGCGTGGTGAATTGCCTCGCTTGGGAAACCTTGCGCCATCCAGCTTTCCGCCGCGGCGCGATGAATTTCCGGAAGCTCTGTCGCCAGTTCCCACTGGCAGCGCTGGCGTAAAAAGTTGCCAAACAGGGGATGAAAACGGAACCATTCGCCGCTGTCATCCATGCGCTGAATAAACAGCCCCTGGCGTTCGGTCTCTTCCAGGCGCATCTGGCCGTTTTCTTCGCCGGTAATGCGCACAATCAGAGCATCATTCATCGAACGCAGAATCGAACTGCGCAATAAGAAGTTACGCGTCTGGACATCAACATTATCCAGCACTTCATCAGCCAGATAGTCTGACAAGTGGCTGGCGTTAATGCCTGAAAGCCGACGTGCCGAATGGTGCGCCGAAGAGTTGCTATTCTGCCGGGCAGATAGTGCGATTAATTGCAGGGCGGTCGCCCAACCGGCGACATCATCACACAGGCTATTGCTTTCGGTATGTTCAAGCGGTGAGTTCAGGCGATGGTCGAAAAACTGTTTTGCTTCCGGATGGGTAAAGGCCAGTTGTTGGCTGCCAATTTCCAGAAGTTGATCGCGTACGCGTAAATTGGCTATGCCCAACTGCGGTAAATTGCGTGATAACACGATTAGCGTCAGGTTTTCTGGCTGGTGGCGAATGAAGAAACGCATCGCTTCGTGAATCACGGGATTGGTAATCAGATGGTAATCATCAATGACCAAAAATAGCGGACGATGCCATTCCACCATTTCGATAAAAAGCTGGGCGAATAAGGCCGTCAGGCTCGAGTACTGACGTTTTTGCACCATCACTTCACTGGTCACGCAGTGACCCGAAGTGGCTTGTTGAATTGCCGCAATCAAATAACTGGCAAAACGTTCCTGCTGGTTGTCACTCTCATCCAAAGAGTACCAACCTAATTCATTTTTCCCTGCCGCCCACTGAGAAACCAGTGTTGTTTTCCCATAACCCGCCGGGCTGGTTATCAGTGCCAGTCGATAGTTATTCGCTGTTGATAATTTCATCAACAGACGGTCGCGGACCACTGTATTTTCCAGACGTACTGGACGACTCAATTTGGAGGGGATCAGCATGGTCTTTCACTTCACTGTGTATGATTTATGTACGAATGTGATTTTTTTTACGCTTCGTAATTAATGCTTACTACAAGGTCGGTCAGATTGCAGGTTATTGCAAGATTGTTGAGAGTTTGAGGAGTATTAAGTTGCTACTGGTCACAAATCCATTCATTAGATAAATGCAAACTGAAATAGTCACGGCTGGATAAGCAAAGCCAGAGCTGGCGGGTGTTTGAGACATAATACCTCTACAGTTAAGTGTCGGCGATCACATTTTTAGCTACTCCCCGCTACTCCTCCCTCCCTAATCCCCCTCAGGAGGAGGAATTAGACCAGACCACCAGGCACACTAGCGGGTAATGAAAATTAGAACATCACAGGACCCGAGCCCCTATGTCACAGACGACCTTCGATAAAGCACAATTTCAGGCTGCACTGACCCGTCAGTGGCAGCGTTATGGCCTACAGTCAGCCTCCGAAATGACCCAGCAGCAGTGGTGGAATGCGGTCAGCGGTGCGCTGGCAGAACTGCTGGCGGCGCAGCCCGTTGCCAAACCTGAGAAAAATCAGCGCCACGTAAACTACATCTCAATGGAGTTTTTGATTGGCCGCCTGACCGGCAACAACTTGCTAAACCTCGGCTGGTATCAGGCCGTGGCCGATGAGCTAAAAGCGTTTGATATTAATCTGACAGATTTGCTGGAAGAAGAAACGGACCCGGCGCTGGGCAACGGTGGCCTGGGGCGTCTTGCAGCGTGCTTCCTGGACTCAATGGCGACGGTTGGCCAGTCGGCGATTGGTTACGGTCTGAATTATCAATACGGCCTTTTCCGCCAGTCCTTCAAAGACGGGCAGCAAATGGAAGCGCCAGACGACTGGCATCGCGGCAGCTACCCGTGGTTCCAGCATAATTCAGCGCTCGACGTGCAGGTGGGCGTCGGCGGCAAAGTGATTAAAGACGGTAAAAACGTACGTTGGGAGCCCGCGTTTATCTTCCACGGCGAAGCCTGGGATTTGCCGGTTATCGGCTACCGTAATGGCGTAGCACAGCCGCTACGTTTGTGGCAGGCAAAACACGCCCATCCATTTGATTTAACCAAATTCAACGACGGCGATTTCCTGAAAGCAGAACAGCAGGGTATCGACGCGGAAAAACTGACGAAAGTTCTCTACCCGAACGACAACCATCTGAACGGTAAAAAACTGCGCCTGATGCAGCAGTATTTCCAGTGCGCGTGTTCCGTGGGGGATATTTTACGCCGCCACCATCTGGCGGGCCGAAAGCTGGCCGAACTGGCTGATTATGAAGTGATTCAGCTTAACGACACCCACCCGACAATCGCCATTCCTGAACTGCTGCGCGTGCTGATCGACGAGCATCAATTGGGCTGGGACGAAGCCTGGGCCATCACCAGCAAAACGTTCGCCTACACCAACCACACCCTGATGCCTGAAGCGCTGGAGTGCTGGGACGAAAAACTGGTGAAAGCGCTGTTGCCGCGCCATATGCAAATTATCAATGAGATCAATGCCCGCTTTAAAAAACTCGTGGATAAAACCTGGCCGGGCGATGAAGCCGTGTGGGCCAAACTGGCGGTGGTTTACGATAAACAAGTTCGTATGGCGAACATGTGCGTAGTCAGCGGTTTTGCGGTCAACGGCGTCGCGGCGCTGCACTCAGATCTGGTAGTGAAAGATCTGTTCCCTGAATACCACCAGCTATGGCCGAACAAATTCCATAACGTCACCAACGGCATCACGCCGCGCCGCTGGATCAAACAGTGCAACCCGGCGCTTGCGGCGCTGCTCGACAAAAAGCTCAAGAAAGAGTGGGCGAACGATCTCGACGTGCTGGAAGGCCTGGAAAAATACGCCGACGATGGGAAATTCCGCAAAGAATATCGCGACATTAAATACCAGAACAAAGTGAAGCTGGCTGCGTTTGTGAAAGTGCGCACCGGGATTGTTATCAGCCCTGACGCGCTGTTTGATGTGCAAATCAAACGCCTGCACGAGTACAAACGTCAGCACCTGAACCTGCTGCACATTTTGGCGCAGTACAAAGAAATTCGTGAAAACCCAACGGCTGCCCGCGTGCCACGTGTGTATCTATTTGGTGCGAAAGCGGCACCGGGTTATTACCTGGCGAAAAACATTATCTTCGCCATCAACAAAGTTGCCCACGCCATCAACAACGATCCGGTTGTTGGCGACCAACTGAAAGTCGTTTTCCTGCCGGATTATTGCGTTTCTGCGGCTGAAGTGATGATTCCGGCGGCGGATATTTCTGAGCAAATATCCACCGCAGGCAAAGAAGCGTCCGGCACCGGTAACATGAAACTGGCGCTCAACGGTGCGCTGACCGTCGGCACGCTGGACGGGGCAAACGTTGAGATCGCCGAGAAAGTGGGTGAAGAAAACATCTTTATCTTTGGTCATACTGTGGAAGAAGTGAAGGCGTTGAAAGCTAAAGGCTACGACCCGGTGAAATGGCGTAAGAAAGATAAAGCCCTGGATGCGGTGCTCAAAGAGCTGGAGAAGGGCGTTTATAGCGACGGCGACAAATACGCGTTTGACCAGATGCTGAACAGCATCGGCAAACAAGGCGGCGACCCGTATTTGGTGATGGCAGATTTCACCGCGTACGCAGAAGCGCAAAAACTTGCGGATGCGTTGTATCTCGACCAGGAAGCCTGGACTCGCGCCGCGATTCTGAACACGGCACGCTGCGGTATGTTTAGCTCCGATCGCTCTATTCGTGATTATCAGCAACGTATCTGGCAGGCAAAACGCTAAGGGAACGCGATGGACAGCAAACGTCTTGATAACGCCGCCCTGGAGGCGGGAATTAGCCCAAACTACATTAACGCCCACGGCAAACCGCAGGCTATTCCTGTGGATACCAAGCAGCGTTTGCTGGAGGCCATGAGCCGCACCACCACCTTGAAAAAGGTGGCTGTCACTCCGGTGGCAAATGTGCTGGTGTTTACGTCAGGCACGCGCATGGCGACGGTGCTGGAAGGGAACGGCGATTACACCTGGCAGTTAATTACCGAGGACGGGAAGCAGCACAAAGGCCACGCGCTGGCGGGCAAAAAACTGACGCTGCCTGCCTTGTTGCCGGAAGGCTACCACGACCTCACCGTCAGCCAGAATGAGCATCACTGGCAGTGCCGCGTGATTGTAGCGCCGAAGCGTTGCTATGAACCCGCGGCACTTTTGCAGGATGAAAAACTGTGGGGCGCCTGTGTGCAGCTTTACACCTTACGTTCCGCCAATAACTGGGGGATCGGTGATTTCGGTGATTTGCAGCGCATGCTGGTGGATGTGGCAAAACGCGGCGGTTCGTTTATCGGCCTGAATCCGATTCACGCGTTGTATCCTGCCAATCCTGAAAGCGCCAGCCCGTATAGCCCTTCGTCCCGCCGTTGGCTGAACGTGATTTATATCGACGTGAACGCGGTCGATGATTTTTTACTGAGCGATGAAGCGCAGACGTGGTGGAAAATGCCCACCACACAGCATATGCTGCAAGACGTGCGTGATGCGGAATGGGTCGATTATGCCACCGTCACGGTGCTGAAAATGGCGGCGTTGCGCATGGCGTGGAAGCAGTTCTCCATGCGCGGTGCCCGTGACGAACACGTTGTTGCCTTCCAGGCATTTGTGCAAGAAGGCGGCGATAGCCTCTATTACCAGGCGGCATTCGATGCGCTGCACGCATACCAGGTCAAAGAAGATGAAATGCGTTGGGGCTGGCCCGTGTGGCCGGAAGGTTTCCGCGATGCACATAATCCGGAAGTAAAAGCCTTCTGCACGGAACACAGTGACGAAGTGAATTTCTATTTGTGGCTGCAATATTTGGCTCACGTCCAGTTTGAGATGTGCTGGCAAACCAGCCAGAGCTTCAAAATGCCTGTCGGCCTCTATCGCGACCTGGCGGTTGGCGTGGCAGAAGGGGGCTCGGAAACCTGGTGTGACCGTGAACTCTACTGTCTGAAAGCCTCGGTCGGTGCGCCTCCGGATATTCTTGGCCCGCTCGGCCAGAACTGGGGCTTACCGCCGATGGACCCGCATGTGATTACCGCGCGCGCCTATCAGCCATTTATCGAACTATTGCGCTCGAATATGACCAGTTGCGGCGCACTACGCATCGACCACGTTATGTCGATGCTGCGTTTGTGGTGGATCCCTTACGGCGAAACCGCAGACAAAGGCGCTTACGTACATTACCCGGTCGACGATCTGCTCTCGATCCTGGCGCTGGAAAGTAAGCGTCACAGATGCATGGTGATCGGCGAAGATCTCGGGACGGTGCCGGTTGAGATCGTCGGTAAGCTGCGGGATAGCGGGGTTTATTCTTACAAAGTGCTCTATTTCGAGCATGACGATGAGAAGCAATTTCGCGCACCTAAAGCATGGCCGAGGCAGTCAATGGCGGTCGCCACCACTCACGATCTCCCGACGCTGCGCGGTTACTGGGAGAGCGGCGATTTAACGCTGGGAAAAACGCTTGGCCTTTATCCTGATGAAGAGATGCTGACTGAGCTGTATCAGGATCGCGAACGGGCTAAACAAGGTTTGCTGAATAGCTTGCATGAGTACGGCTGCTTACCAAAACGCGCGGGCCACAAAGCTTCGCTGATGGCGATGACTTCCACGCTAAATCGCGGAATGCAGCGTTATATTGCCGACAGCAACAGCGCCTTATTGGGCCTGCAACCGGAAGACTGGTTGGGTATGGCGGAGCCGGTGAATATTCCGGGCACCAGCTACCAGTATAAAAACTGGCGGCGCAAGCTATCGACATCGCTGGAGAAGATGTTTGCTGACCAGGACGTTAATAAGCTGCTGAAGGATTTGGATAAGCGGCGGAAAAAGAGATAGACGTTTTTGATATGTCGGGTGGCGCTGGCGCTTACCCGACCTACAAAATACAAAACGTTATGCGTATTGCGACACACGGGTTGTCGTAGGGCGGGTGAGCGCCACCCGAGGTACAATAGGGTGTTGTAGGGTGGATAAGCGCAAGCGCCATCCACCGCTATTTTGCATCAGTAGTAAGAGTGCTCGCCGCGCTGGTGCTCGGTCAAATCACGCACGCCTTTCAGTTCCGGGAACTCTGCCAGCAGTTGTTTCTCGATGCCTTCTTTCAGAGTCACATCAACCATTGAACAGCCGTTACAGCCGCCGCCGAATTGCAGAATGGCATAACCTTCATCGGTGATTTCCATCAGCGTAACGCGACCGCCGTGGCCTGCCAGTTGCGGGTTTACCGTCGCTTGCAGCATGTATTCAACGCGCTCCATCAGTGGCGCATCGTCAGACACTTTACGCATTTTGGCGTTTGGTGCTTTCAGCGTCAGCTGTGAACCGAGCTGGTCGGTAACAAAATCAATTTCAGCATCTTCAAGGTAAGGCGCGCTTAACTCATCGACATACGCGGTCAACTGCTCAAATTTAAGGGCAGTATCTGACGCTTCTACCGCATCCGGCGGACAGTAAGAAACCCCGCACTCCGCATTTGGAGTACCAGGATTGATGACGAATACGCGAATTTGCGTCCCTTCTTCCTGACCTGCCAGAAGTTTGGCAAAGTGGGATTGTGCTGTATCGGAAATACGGATCATAACGATTGCTCAATAGTTGACTATTTTAGTCGGTTATAATACGCCCATCATCGAGGGTCTACAAGGTTCGACAAAGGCACCACACCTGGATAGTCGCCGCGCCCTGCTTTTTCAGCAGCCGCGCAATTTCCGCCACCGTACTGCCCGTCGTGACGACATCATCCACAATAATTATATGGCGGCCCGCCACCGGAAAATCAACCCTGAAAGCACCTTTAAGGTTGTTGCGGCGCATCCGGGCGTTGAGCTGATGCTGCGTTTGCGCGGCGCGTATCCGCCTGATCCCCTGCGGGAAATAATCACATTGCAGCCAGCGTGAAAGATGGCTTGCCAGCAGTGCGCTTTGGTTAAATCCCCGATGCCAGGCACGGCGCGAATGCAGTGGGACGCTCACGATACAATCGGGTTTTGGCGACCGGGTACGTCGTCTTACTTCAAGCACGCTCAACAGCAGTAAACGCGCCAGCGCCGGAGCGAGCGCTATGGTGGCATTAAATTTAAACTGATGAACCAGGCGCTTTAGTGGCAGGCTGTAATCCGTAACGAAAACCAGTGAATCCCACACGGGTGGTTTTTGCAGGCAGCGGCCGCAAGGCAAATGGGTGTTTGCGCTGGGCAATCCGCAGCGCGGGCAGCAGGGCGGTGGAGCAGGTAGTGCCCGGGAGCACCTTGAGCAAATTCCCCAGTGTGCGCACGCGAGTGGCATCCGGCATAGCCAACACAGGCCCGGGATTGTTAGCATATTCGCTTCCTTACGCAGAAAAATGAGAACAGTAACTGATGAGCACGCTTTGGTGGCAGACAAAAGGTGAAGGAAAAGACGATCTTGTGCTGCTGCACGGATGGGGACTGAATGCGGAAGTGTGGCATTGCATTTGTGAGGAATTGAGCTCGCATTTTCGGCTTCATCTTGTCGATTTACCGGGATATGGCCGCAGCCAGGGTTTTGGCGCGCTGACGCTTGAGGAAATGGCTGAGTTAGTCCTGGCGCAAGCGCCTGAAAAAGCGATTTGGCTGGGCTGGAGTTTAGGCGGGTTGGTGGCGAGCCAGATTGCATTGCAACATCCGCAGCGCGTGAAAGGCCTGGTCACCGTCGCATCTTCTCCTTGCTTCGCTGCACACGGAGACTGGCCGGGCATCAAACCTGAAGTGCTGGCGAACTTCCAACAACAGTTGAGCGAAGATTTTCAGCGTACCGTTGAGCGTTTTTTGTCGCTGCAAACTCTCGGCACGGAAACCGCACGCCAGGATGCTCGCCGCCTGAAATCAGTGGTGCTTGAGCAGCCGATGCCGAGCGTTGAAGTATTAAATGGCGGCCTGGAAATCCTGAAAACGGCAGATTTGCGTAATTCGCTGAGCAACCTCACCGTGCCGTTCTTACGGCTTTACGGGCATCTGGATGGGTTAGTGCCGCGTAAAATCGCTGGCTTGTTGGATGAGCAATGGCCGCAGAGTAAAACGGTGATTTTCCCGAAGGCGGCTCATGCGCCGTTTATTTCGCATCCGCAGGATGTGTGCCAGGTTCTTGTAGAATTTCAAAAGCAGATTGCGGATTAGGTTAATGTCGGATGACGCTAACGCTAATCCGACCTACGAAAGCGGTGGAACGGCGGGTAAGCGAAGCGCACCCGCCGTATACTTTTTATGCCCGCAGCGCCCATAATTCACGGGCGCATTTCTTCCCTTCCGGGCAACTTTTACAGCTGCCTGTCAGGCAATCGCTCGGATCTTCGGTGATACGCATCGCTTTGCCCATCGCTTCAAGGCGACTTAGCATGGCGTTGACCAACGGCAGAGGCGTGGCGAGCTGTTGGCTAATTTGCGTTGCTTCCAGCCGGCCTTGCAGCGCCAGGGCATTACGAATTTCGATTAAGCTCGCTGCCATACGCCCTCCTAGTGGCAATCGCCAGCGGTGCTTTTACAGCAGGCTGCCGCTACGGTTTTACGCGATGTCATCAGGCTTACGTCTACACGGCTACGTGCCCTGCGTAAACCGCCGATCAACAGTACGTTGAACAGCACCACCGCAAGGATACAGACCAGGCTGAATTGCGGGTGGGCGCTAAACGTTACGGTCTGGTAGTAAACCGTGGAAAGTGAGTAAGCGATGTTCAGCCCCCATAAGACGGAGAACATCATCCAGCCACGGCTTGATTCGCGGGCAACGGCACCCATTACCGAAATGCATGGGATGTAGAGCAGAACGAAAATCAGGTAGCTGTAGGCCGCAGCCGCACTGCCAAATTTGCTGCTCATCACGCCCATCGCGCCGCTTGCCATTTCACCGTCGCCTTTGCTGGCTTCGATTGGGTTCGCCAGTACGCTCAGGCTGAAAGTATCTTTCAGGCTTTGCCAGGTTTCGCCCGCCGCACCACTCAGCTCATCGAGCAAATTGAAGTTCGCTGCATCAAACGCTTCTTCGTGCATATCTTCTGCGGTGTAGAGAGTGTTCAGCGTACCCACAACCACTTCTTTCGCCATGGCGCCAGTGAACAGGCCAACCGTTGCTTGCCAGTTGTCTTCATGTACGCCAATCGGTTTCAGCAGCGGGGTCAGCACACGGCTGACGGACGCCAGCGCGGAGTCGTTGATGTTGTCCACTTCTTTGCCGCTAAACGAGAAGCTGTTCAGTGCGCCGATGAAAATACTGACGATAACGATCACTTTACCGGCACGCAGCACGAAGCCCTTCAGGCGCTGCCAGGTTTGCAGCAGCAGGCTTTTCAGATGCGGCACGTGATACACCGGCAGTTCCATCACAAATGGCGTTGCTTCGCCACGCATAATGGTGTGTTTGAGCATCAGGCCGGTCAGAATCGCCATCACGATGCCGAGAATGTAGAGCGAGAAGACAACCAGTGCGCCTTGCTGACCGAAGAAAGCTGCGGCAAATACCGCAAAAATCGCCAGTCGTGCGCCGCAGGACATAAACGGTGCCATCATGATGGTCATCAGGCGTTCACGCGGGGCATCCAGAGTACGCGCGCCCATTACGGACGGCACGTTACAGCCGAATCCGACGATCAGCGGTACAAATGATTTACCCGGCAAACCGAGGGATTGCATCAGGCGATCCATCACGAAAGCCGCACGAGCCATATAACCTGAGTCTTCAAGGAACGACAGGAACAGGTACATCATGCCAATTTGCGGTACCAATGGCAGCACGGTGTTGATACCGCCGCCGATACCCTGGGCGAGGAAAATTGTCAGCCAGCCTGGGAAGTGCAGGGTAGCGCCAATCCACTGAATGCCGTGGATGAAGATGGCCGCTGAGCCGCCGTCGAAAATGGGCTGTAAAGCGCCGCCGATGTTAATCGCCAGCAAGAACATCAGGTACATCACCAGCAAGAACACAGGCAGGCCGAGAAAACGGTTAAGGATGATTTTATCCATCATCGCCGTTAAACGGTGCGGTTCAGCCGTCAGACTGTTACTGATGGAATCGCAAATAGCGGCAATCGTTTGGTAGCGGGCATCGGCAATCAGCAGTGCGGGATCTTCATTTTCTTGCGCCAGTTGGGCGCGAATGGCATCCAGTTTTTCCGTTGCATGACCGGCATATTCGCGGCTGTAGATGTCGCCTTCCAGCATTTGCAGCGCCAGCCAGCGACGCTGTTGTGCAGGCATTTCGCCAGGCATTTCAGCGGCCAGGGTGTTGGCTTCTTCAAGCAGTTTGGGTGGGTAAAGGACTAAATCGGTATGCGCGTTTGGCTGGCGGCGGTCGATAGCCAGTTTCAGGCCTTCCATACCACGGCCACGCGTTGAAACCAACGGCACTACCGGGCAGCCAAGGCGTGCGGCAAGGGCATCGATATCAATACGGATATCTTGCTTCTCGGCGATGTCGAGCATGTTGAGTGCGACTACGCACGGAATGCCCAGCTCGAGAAGTTGCAATGTCAGATACAGATTGCGCTCAAGGTTTGAGGCATCGACGACGTTAATCAGCAGGTCTGCATCGCCACTCAAAATATAGTGGCAGGCGATTTGTTCATCGAGAGAGGTTTGCGATGAAATGGTGGTCAGGGAGTAGGTGCCTGGCAAGTCGACAAGCGTGACCTGATGCGCAATCGTTGAAAACTGACCTTCTTTACGTTCTACGGTAACGCCCGCCCAGTTGCCGACTCGCTGACGAGAGCCGGTGAGCTGGTTAAATAACGTAGTCTTTCCGGAATTAGGGTTACCGATTAAGCCGATAGTTAATTTTTTCATTTTATTCGTGAACTTAAAGAAGAAAAGAACAACGAGCGCAAGCGCCCACCCCACCAATCAGGCGATCGATTCAACGTGCAGTAATTCGAGATCTTTTTTACGTAATACCAAACTGACGCGACGTGTTTCGATGTGAATCGGGTCGCCTAAAGGCGCAACGCGCACAACGTTAAATGATGAGCCGGGCAACATACCGAGCGATAAAAGTTTTTGGCGATATGACGGGCTAATTTCTTTAGCAAAACCAGTAATTTTCCACGCACTACTTGGTAAGAATCGCATAGGACCTACTTAGAGCTGGGCTCTGATATTTACTCGAACGAAAGTTATCTGTGAGTAGAGGAGAAATAACGAACAAATCAATGATAATGAGAATGGTTTCCGTCATCAATAATTATTTTTGTGATGAATAACGCCTGTTTTCTTATTTAACGAAGATAGGTTGTTTAATTTACCTGACGTGCCTGAAGCGTGGATTTAATTGAAATCATATAAATAACAATGTGTTGTATTTATTTTAAAATGATAAATATATTATTTTATCTCTGTTAATGTTGTCTGAATATTTCATGTGTTACGTGTTTGATAAATATTGGTGTGGTTTTATATTCGTGAGATAAATTGATCTATCGCAAATTCATTCTGTTTTTTTATAAATAAGAGGGAGGGTGAAATAATTATTGGGTGGGAATGTCCTCTCCCTCAGGAGAGGGAGAAGACCGATCCGTCGCCTCTCCCGGGGGAGAGGGTGTGGCTCTAACGCTTCTTACCGAGTGCCGCAGCCAACGCATCACTCATCGCGCTGTTACCTGCGCTACTGCTGGCATTATCACGCCCGCGAGGTTTTTGGGCTGGAGCAGGGCGGCGCTCGTTTTGCTCACGCGGGGCGCTGCTACGGCGGTTGGATTCGCCAGGTTGCTCGTCCAGACGCATCGTTAACGCAATTCGTTTACGCGACAAATCGACTTCCATCACTTTCACTTTAACGATATCACCGGCTTTCACCACTTTGTGCGGATCGTCGATGAATTTGTCGGAAAGCGAAGAGATGTGCACTAAACCATCCTGATGTACGCCAATATCCACAAATGCGCCGAAGTTGGTCACGTTGGTGACCGCGCCTTCCAGCACCATGCCCGGCTGCAGGTCGTTCATGGTTTCCACGCCGTCCGCAAACTTCGCGGTTTTAAACTCAGGGCGTGGGTCACGGCCTGGTTTTTCCAGCTCTTTGATGATGTCGGTAACGGTCGGCACACCGAAGCGTTCGTCGGTAAATTCACGCGCGCTTAGGCCACGCAGCGCTTCACCGTTACCCATCAAATCCGCAAGCGCTTGTTCGGTTGCGGCCAGAATGCGTTCAACCACCGGATACGCTTCCGGGTGAACGGTCGAGGCATCGAGCGGGTTTTCACCGTTGTTAATACGCAGGAAGCCCGCGCATTGCTCAAAGGCTTTTGGCCCTAAACGGCTGACTTTCAGCAACTGCTGGCGGTTCTGGAAACGGCCATTTTCATCGCGCCAGTTGACGATGTTCTGCGCCATCATGCGCGTTAAACCCGCTACGCGAGTGAGCAGCGGTACCGATGCGGTATTCAGATCCACACCTACGGCGTTGACGCAGTCTTCTACCACCGCATCCAGCTTTTTCGCCAGTTGTGACTGGCTAACATCGTGCTGATACTGGCCGACACCGATGGATTTCGGGTCAATTTTAACCAGCTCGGCAAGCGGGTCTTGCAGACGGCGGGCGATAGATACTGCGCCGCGAATCGAAACGTCTAAGTCGGGGAATTCCAGCGCTGCCAGTTCGGAAGCAGAATACACGGATGCGCCCGCTTCGCTGACAATCACTTTCTGCGCGGTAACTTTCGGGAACTGCTGCTGCACATCGAGGAAGAAACGCTCGGTTTCACGCGATGCAGTGCCGTTGCCGATAGCGACCAATTCAACATTGTGTTTTTCGCACAGGGCTGCAACCGCAACAGCGGCTTTTGCAGCTTGCCCGGTGTGGGGATAAATGGTGTCGGTGGCGACGACTTTGCCGGTGGCATCAATCACCGCGACTTTTACGCCGGTACGCAGACCTGGATCGAGGCCCATGGTTGCGCGCAGGCCAGCAGGTGCCGCCATCAGCAAATCATGCAGGTTACGGGCGAAAACGTTGATAGCTTCGTCTTCGGCACGTTCGCGCACGGTGCCCATTAGTTCGGTTTCGAGGTGCATCAGCACTTTGATGCGCCACGTCCAGCTTACAACGGCACGGCGCCAGGCATCGGCGGGTGCGTTATTAAGACGCAAGCCGAGGTGTTCGATAATCAACTGTTCACAGTAGCTTTCACGCGGTGGTTCGTCGTGCTGCGGATCGGCATTCAGCGCCAGTTGTAAAATACCTTCGTTGCGGCCACGGAACATGGCGAGCGCACGGTGAGAAGGGGCGGTGGCAATCGGCTCGTGATGGTCGAAATAGTCACGGAATTTCGCACCTTCCTCTTCTTTGCCACTCACTACGGTGGCAGCCAGATGCGCGTTTTTCCAAAGATAATTACGCACTTTTGCCAGAAGCTGGGCGTCTTCCGCGAAGCGCTCCATCAGAATGTAGCGTGCGCCATCCAGCGCGGCTTTGGTATCGGCCACACCTTTATCGGCATCAACGTAACGGGCTGCGGCTTCTTCAGGCGTATGCGATGGATCGTTCCAAAGCAACTCGGCCAATGGCTCAAGACCGGCTTCGATAGCAATTTGCCCGCGCGTGCGGCGCTTTTGCTTGTACGGCAAATAGAGATCTTCGAGCTCGGTTTTGCTCAGCGTGCCGTTGATGGCCGCGGCGAGTTCGTCACTCAATTTACCTTGTTCGGTAATGGATTTTAGGATCGTCTGACGGCGGTCTTCTAATTCACGCAGATAGCTCAGGCGGGTCTCTAACTGACGCAGTTGCGTGTCATCCAGACCGCCGGTGACTTCCTTACGATAGCGTGCAATAAACGGCACGGTATTCCCTTCATCCAGCAGGCGAACGGCGGCATCTACCTGTTCGTTTCTGGCATGAAGTTCACTTGCAATAATGCGGCAGAGAGAATCATTCATCATGGGTTTGTCATCTGTTCAGGGCGAAATTTCAGGGGATAGTTATACGGATTGGAGGGTGAAAATGCCAGCCACAGCGCCCGAGAGATGGTGAATCGGACAGTTCTGTTGCTGGCTGCGTGGGTTACTTCACATACTCGATTTCATTGATGTACCACTGCGCTTCGCCCGCAGGTGTTTGCACGATGGCAAGGTCGCCGACTTCTTTTTTCAGCAGGGCGCGAGCCATGGGGGAATCGATAGAGATGTAATCCTTGCGGCCAAAAATTTCGTCATAGCCGACGATGCGAAAACGCAGCTGGTTGCCGTCGTCATTTTCGATTTCAACCCAGGCCCCAAAGAACACTTTGCCTTCTTGCTGCGGCGAATAGTCGACAATTTTCAACTGTTCGAGGCATTTCGTGAGATAACGCACTCTACGATCTATTTCTCGCAGCCGTTTTTTGTTGTACTGGTAGTCGGCATTTTCACTGCGATCGCCAAGGCTTGCAGCCCAGGTGACCTTTTTTGTCACCTCTGGTCGCTCTTCGCGCCACAAGGTGTCCTTTTCTTGTTTGAGCTTTTCATAGCCTTCGCGGGTAATTAATGGCGTTTTCATCATCAAGCCTTGAATGGGTAAAACGATTAGGGTGATTTAAACCGAAATATCAGGGTGATGGCAATCCCGTCGATTTGCGAAGTAAGTCATTATTCTGTGTTAAAAAGTGCCTATAACCATCTGTTTAATATGCTTTGTAACAATTTCGACTAGAATATATACCAGATTTGACTGGTCGTAACGGCGCAGTTTTTTAAGAATACGCACTCACTGTTCGAGCCTTTGGGAGTATAAGAATGCAAGAGAATTATAAAATCCTGGTCGTGGATGACGACATGCGCCTGCGTGCGCTGTTAGAACGTTATCTCACCGAACAAGGCTTCCAGGTCCGTAGCGTAGCTAACGCAGAACAGATGGATCGCCTGCTCACTCGCGAGTCCTTCCACCTGATGGTGCTTGATTTGATGTTGCCTGGCGAAGACGGCCTGTCGATTTGCCGCCGTCTGCGCAGCCAAAGCAACCCAATGCCAATCATTATGGTTACCGCGAAAGGCGAAGAGGTTGACCGTATCGTTGGCCTGGAAATTGGTGCCGATGACTATATTCCAAAACCGTTTAACCCGCGCGAACTGTTAGCTCGTATCCGTGCTGTTCTGCGCCGCCAGGCTAACGAACTGCCGGGCGCGCCTTCGCAGGAAGAAGCGGTCATTGCTTTTGGTAAGTTTAAGCTGAACCTCGGTACCCGTGAGATGTTCCGTGAAGATGAGCCTATGCCATTAACCAGCGGCGAATTCGCGGTGCTGAAAGCGCTGGTGAGCCACCCGCGCGAACCGCTATCACGCGATAAACTGATGAACCTGGCGCGTGGCCGTGAATACAGTGCGATGGAACGCTCTATCGACGTGCAAATTTCTCGCCTGCGCCGCATGGTTGAAGAAGACCCTGCGCATCCACGCTATATCCAGACCGTTTGGGGCCTGGGCTACGTATTCGTGCCGGACGGTTCCAAAGCATGAGGCGAGTCCGCTTCTCCCCCAGAAGCTCGTTTGCCCGCACGCTGTTATTGATCGTCACCTTGCTGTTCGTCAGCCTGGTGACGACTTACCTTG
Source organism: Buttiauxella gaviniae (assembly GCF_040786275.1). Classification (NCBI taxonomy): domain Bacteria; kingdom Pseudomonadati; phylum Pseudomonadota; class Gammaproteobacteria; order Enterobacterales; family Enterobacteriaceae; genus Buttiauxella; species Buttiauxella gaviniae. Next base: position 1,575,626 of record NZ_JBFMVT010000002.1, on the reverse strand, counting down.
TGGTGTTGAACTTCGCCATTCTGCCGAGTTTGCAGCAGTTTAATAAGGTCCTGGCTTACGAAGTCCGTATGCTGATGACTGACAAACTCCAACTCGAAGATGGTACGCAACTGGTGGTTCCGCCTGCGTTTCGGCGTGAAATCTACCGTGAGTTGGGCATTTCTCTTTATTCCAATGAAGCGGCGGAAGACGCGGGTTTGCGCTGGGCGCAGCATTACGAGTTCCTTAGTCACCAAATGGCGCAGCAACTGGGCGGCCCAACGGAAGTTCGCGTTGAGGTTAACAAAAGCTCGCCTGTTGTCTGGCTGAAGACATGGTTGTCGCCAAATATCTGGGTTCGTGTCCCTCTTACTGAGATTCATCAGGGCGATTTTTCGCCGCTGTTCCGTTATACGCTGGCAATAATGCTGCTGGCGATAGGTGGGGCGTGGCTGTTTATCCGTATTCAGAACCGACCCTTGGTTGACCTTGAGCATGCCGCTTTGCAGGTGGGTAAAGGCATTATTCCGCCGCCGCTGCGTGAATATGGCGCTTCTGAGGTGCGTTCTGTAACCAGAGCGTTCAACCATATGGCCGCCGGTGTGAAGCAATTGGCGGATGACCGAACGCTTCTGATGGCGGGGGTGAGTCACGATTTACGTACGCCACTCACGCGCATTCGTCTGGCAACAGAGATGATGAGCGAAGAAGACGGTTATCTCTCTGAATCGATTAATAAAGATATCGAAGAGTGCAACGCGATAATCGAGCAGTTCATTGATTACCTGCGTACCGGGCAAGAGATGCCGTTGGAAACCGCCGATCTCAATAATGTGTTAGGCGAAGTTGTGGCTGCGGAAAGTGGCTATGAGCGTGAAATCGATACCGATCTGCAAGCCGGTGAGCTGTTGGTGAATATCCATCCGCTGTCGATCAAGCGTGCGGTAGCCAATATGGTGGTGAATGCTGCCCGATATGGCAATGGCTGGATCAAAGTCAGCAGCGGCGGTGAAGTCAATCGCGCCTGGTTCCAGGTGGAAGATGACGGCCCAGGAATCAAACCGGAGCAACTGAAGCATCTGTTCCAGCCGTTTGTACGAGGCGATAGCGCACGCACCACCAGCGGTACCGGATTAGGGCTGGCGATTGTGCAACGTATTATCGATAACCATAACGGCTTGCTGGATATTGGTGTGAGCGAGCGGGGCGGTTTGCGGATACGGGCTTATTTGCCGTTGCCGGTGAATAGAACGGTTCAGGTTGTTCTTAAAGATTGATGTTTTCCGTACCAGGGTATAGTTGTTTAGAACTATGCTCTGGGCGGAAATATTATTTCTCACTTTCTAAATCAAATCGCTGTTATTGAGAGAGTTAACTACAATTTCAAGCGCTCGTTTATTTACAGCCCAGATATAAAAACTATCTTCCTGACGTGGGGATATAGCTTCGGCATAAAACCAAACCCCTCCTGTTTTTCCTACATAAACGTTTAATACTGTGTGGCTGAGATTGTCTTCCGTAGTAGCTTGAGCCTCTCCATGCCAGAGTTCATCTATATGTTTATTAAATACATTATCAACTTTTACTAGAGTGGGGATAGTTGTTGATGCTATCTTTGCAATCCGCTTATACATTGTTTCAAATACAAACTGTACAGTATCATCCTTATTCAAAATCATGAAAAATAGATTCATCATGGTTTTTGGTTTTCTTTCTATTTCTCGAGATAATACATAATGGCTGAAATTCTCCATCTGTATATCTATTTTGCGAACACTCCATGAACCAGGATAATAAAAATATAGGTTGTCGGGGATTTTAATGGTAATGCTTTTAAGAATTTCAGCTAACTTCCACTCATTACCATTAATAATAAATAGCCAGGAAATGCTTTGCAGCATATCTTCATGTAACGCAATATAATTTTTCTCATGACAGGTGGCTTTTATGAGAAATAAATTCGCGCCACCGCTTTCCTCATCAGAGTCTTTTATGACTTTAAAGCGGGAAATCATGGTTTCATCACCGAATGTTTTTTTAGTTAGAACATCCGTGTAATTGCCTGACTCAAAAAAGGATTCCTGTTTATCAATAATGGTTTCACCCATTAATTCCAGGATGTGATACAACCAGTCACTGCCATTGATCTCTTTAGTCAGCGTTTCATAAGCAACGACAACTTCGAGGTAACGATCTGCATCTTCAGACGTTCGGTACAAACCAATCATTGTTATTCCCAGTCCTTCTATTTTTTAGGTTTAACGGCTGCGGGTTTTACCTGCATAGGGAGCACAATCTTGTAGTGCAGCGATTCGTTAGGCGTTGATGTATAGACACAGCGCCAGAAGTGTTCCTTTTGATATTCGATTGAATAAGACACTTCATCTGGGAAGGGGTATGTTTGTGGATTGTGATTTTCCATTTCCTTGCTCATGTATGACGTCCTCAAATTTTGGATTTATTTAATAATCCATATAACAATAAGTATATATAAAGCAGCAATAAAGAAAAATGATTTATAGAATAGGTTTATTTTATTTTTATGTTTAAATGCAAATTTAACTGGGTTTTTATGAAGGTTGGCAGAATTTTTTTCTTTATGAAAGGAATATATTTTATCGGACATTTGATTGATTATAGAAAGATATATAAAGTAATAAACTATAAATATGCTTAAAGTGAGTGATGTTTTCCCTAGAAAAATTAATCCATTATTATAAAAATATTCTGAACTTTGCATGACGCAAACTGCTAACGGGCAACCAACCAGAAACTTGACTACTGGATTATTTGCGATTGGCTTAAATGCCGCAATTGCTTTCAATAATTTAGACAATTGTCATCCTCCAATGATAACAGTTGGTAAACCAAATAATATTATTCCTTGCATCTTTTTTGATTTTTCTTCATGTGTCTCGTATTTTCCGATACGTAATTCTATATCAGCGTTTAATCCTAATATCGCTGTTACCCTGCTCACTGAAGGTCACAATACCGCGCAGGCGGCGTTTAATTTCCCCGTCCGGCGGTAAAGGTGAAGCGGGTGCCGTCTGAGGCCATTTTGTTATTCCTTTCCTGTCCGTGGATGTATTGACCAGAATTAACAGCCACTGCTGAACTATAATTCTGATAAATATAACTAAATCAATGTGATAATTGATTTAAGGGTAGGGGTAGGCTCGGGCAGAGACTGTGATGGAAGTCACGTATCAGAAAGTAGGAAAACGAATACGGAGAAGCGAGAGAAAAGTAAATGAAGTGGTTGTGGCCCATACATAACAAAAACCCCTGACGTATTTGTCAGGGGTTTTACGGTAATGGCTGAAACTAAAAGCCGCTCGTGATTAGATCTTCGGCCCTGCGCTCACTAGCGCTGCGCCTGCTGGGGTGTCGGTATATTTATCGAAGTTCTCGATAAACAACTTAGCCAGCAGCTCTGATTTTTCATGCCACTGTTCAGGTGACGCATAGGTTTTACGTGGATCCAGAATATTACCGTCTACGCCTTCAAGCGCGGTTGGAACCGCAAGACCAAAGATTGGCAGTGTGAAGGTTTCGGTATCATCCAGGGAACCATCAAGGATTGCGTCGATAATCGCGCGCGTATCTTTGATAGAGATTCGTTTCCCGGTACCGTTCCAGCCAGTGTTAACCAGATAAGCCTGCGCGCCAGAAGCCTGCATACGTTTCACCAATACTTCTGCGTATTGTGTCGGATGCAGAGACAAGAATGCCGCTCCGAAACAGGCCGAGAAGGTCGGCGTCGGTTCGGTCACGCCGCGCTCGGTACCGGCCAGTTTGGCGGTAAAACCAGACAAGAAATGGTACTGGGTTTGGTTTGCCGTCAGGCGTGAAACCGGAGGCAGCACACCGAAGGCATCAGCGGTCAGGAAGATAACTTTATTGGCGTGGCCTGCTTTAGAAACTGGCTTAACGATATTGTCGATGTGGTAAATCGGGTAGGACACGCGGGTGTTTTCGGTTTTTGAGCCATCGTCAAAATCGATTGAGCCGTCATCGCGTACGGTGACGTTTTCCAGTAGCGCATCACGACGAATCGCATTATAGATTTCCGGCTCTGCTTCTTTCGACAGGCGAATGGTTTTCGCGTAGCAACCGCCTTCGAAGTTAAACACGCCGTCATCGTCCCAACCGTGTTCGTCATCGCCAATGAGACGGCGTTTCGGATCGGTGGAGAGTGTCGTTTTGCCGGTGCCGGACAGGCCAAAGAATACCGCAACATCACCTTTTTCACCGACGTTTGCCGAACAGTGCATTGAAGCAATGCCTTTGAGCGGCAACAGGTAGTTCATGATAGAGAACATCCCTTTCTTCATTTCTCCGCCGTACCAGGTGCCGCCAATCAGTTGTACACGTTCGGTCAGGTTAAATGCGATGAAGTTTTCAGAGTTTAGTCCCTGTTCTTGCCATTGTGGGTTGGTGCACTTCGCACCATTCATCACCACAAAGTCAGCTTCAAAGGTTTCTAACTCTTCGTCAGTTGGGCGGATGAACATATTCTTAACGAAATGAGCCTGCCAGGCCACTTCGGTAATAAAACGTACGGAGAGACGGGTGTCTGCATTCGCGCCGCAATAAGCATCGATAATAAAGAGGCGTTTGCCGGAGAGTTGGTTGGTGACGATGCCTTTCAGGTGCTGCCAGGTTTCTTCGCTGAGCGGTTTATTATCGTTTTTGCCTTTGCCGTTATCGGCCCACCACAAGGTGTCACGGGTGGTTTCGTCGCGAACAATGTATTTATCTTTCGGGGAACGACCGGTAAAAATACCGGTATCAACAGCAATCGCACCGAGAGTTGTTTCTACGCCGCGCTCAAAACCTTCCAGATTGGGGTTTAACTCTTCATGATATAGGGTGTCGTAATCAGGGTTATAAATCACTTCACTTGCATCATGAATGCCATAAGCCTTGAGATCTTGCGGGGTTATGCCTTTAACTCGCATTTCACTGCTCCTTAGCCAATTTGTACTGCTGAATATTGTAGGGTTGTTTATTGGTTGTTAACCGCGACACCTATCATAGATTTGAGTATCCACTCACATCCATATAGCGGAAAACGCTGTGAAGCGAGTCACAACGGGGTGAGAGTATGGCAGGAAATGCTGGCAAGGCAGGGAAAATATTCTGAATATGTTAAAAAATAGTGCGATAAACGGACGAGGTGTGAGCGAGCGCGCGTTTTAAATGAAAGGTGAGTTGCCCTCTCTCATGAAAGGGCAAAAGGGATCAATGTAATTGCGGGTCAGCCGGAGAGGCGTTGTTGCGAATTTCAGCGATATCCATGGCAGTGAACACGTAGTGATTACCGCAGTAATCGCAGTTCATATCGATTTCGCCTTCATCAGCAATGATGCTATTCACTTCTTCATCCGGCAGGGTTTTCAGCGCATCGGCACAGCGTTCGCGCGAACATGTGCACTTAAACTCAACGTTTTGCGGATCGTAAAGCGTCACTTCTTCTTCGTGGTACAAACGCCACAGCACGTCGTTAGCCGGGAGGGTCAACAGCTCTTCCGCTTTAATGGTTTCGGTCAGCGCGGCCAGGTGATTGAAATCATCAGCCTGTGCGTCTTGCGCTGGCAGAACTTGCAGCAGCATACCGCCAGCCGCAGGTTTTCCTTCTACGTCACCGGTACGGATAAACAGGCGCGTTGGTAGCTGTTCGGAACGCAGGAAGTAATCCTCCAGGCAGGCCGCTAATGTATCGCCTTCCAGGCCAACAACACCTTGATAGCGCTCGCCTTCAGCCGGTGTGATGGTGATAACCAGATAGCCATTGCCTACCAGCGTTTTCAAATCTGCATCGGCAGGGATCTCACCTTTAAAGCGTGCAACGCCACGCATTTGCTGGTTGTTGTTGCCGTTAATTACCGCGAGGCTCATTGGGCCATCACCCTGCAATTGCACGGTAATGTCGCCATCAAATTTCAGGGTTGCCGTCAGCAAACTGGTTGCGACCAGTAATTCACCGAGAATAGTTTTCACCGGTGCTGGGTAATCATGGTTTTCCATGATTTGCTGCCAGGTATCAGAAACCGTTACCAGTTCACCGCGCACGGCGAAGTTTTCAAACAAGTAACGGTGCAGTTGGTCGTGTTGGGTCATAATTTTCTCTCATTCAGATGGCAGCTATACCCTTCGTCTTTCAAGTTGCAGATGCGTTAGCTGCTCTTGCTCACCCGACTCACTTACTTGAGTAAGGTCATCGGGATTCGCTCGTTTGCTGCCTTCCTGCATCTCGAAATCTATTGGGTCTATTCGTTGCCACCGTGTTTAAATTTCATCAAGTCGCGACGCTCTTTTTTATCCGGGCGTCGATCGGGATGGGGCATAGTCAGCGCATTCATCTTGCGTGCCAGCGCCACTTTTTCCCGCTTAGCAATGCTTTCGGGCGTCTCTTCATAGAGCTGTGAGGCATCAGAGGCCGGACGACGCTGCTCAGTAACCGCCAGCACTTTGACAGTTTTCTCATCATTGCCCTGGCGCAGTGTCAGCATGGCATTCAGTTCGACGATTTTACTCGGCTTGCTGCGTTGCCCGTTGTAATGCACTTTGCCGCCTTCCACCATTTCTCGGGCAATGGCACGGGTTTTATAAAAACGCGCCGCCCACAGCCATTTGTCGAGACGCACACCGTCAGACGCTTTTTCTTTCATCACGACTCCTTAGACATCAACTTCGGGAGTAGTCGGCGATAGTCGTTCAATGCCGGATGACGTTGATACGTTTTGTCGGCCTGGCCTGAATCTGGATTGGTGACACCCAGGCAATAACGAATGCCAAATTTCGCGGCGGAATCCAGAATTGGTTCGCTATCATCAATAAATAGCGTTCTCGCAGGTTCCAGCCCCGTGTGTTCGGCAACGGCTTGCCACAACCGCTGATCTTCTTTCGGATAACCAAATGTGTGGGTGGAAAGTAATAAATCAAGGTGCTGTGCCAAACCGGTATGTTCAAGTTTGACGGCCAGATTATGGGGATGGGCGTTCGTCAGTAAAATGCGACGCTTGCCGCAGGCTTTCAGGGCATCAAGAAACGGGACGGTATCTTCACGTAGCACCGCGTTTGGCCCCTGCGCCGTGGTCATGGCACAAATATCCAACCCCAGACGTTCACTCCAGTAATCCAGACAGTACCAGTTTAGCGTATGTTGCACGGCGTGATATTCGCGGGCGATCAGCTGATGGGCTTCATCCAGTGGCAGAGATCTTAGTTCACTGACCGTTTCTGGCACCAGTTTTTGCCAGAAGTGATTATCGAACGCGAGATCCAGCAGCGTACCGTCCATATCCAGCAATACGGTATCAACATCCTGCCAGGCAATATCAATATGCATAGGTTCAGGCCTGATTAAGAGAATCTGCGCGACAGGTTAGCACAACCTGTCGCGTGAAGTTTAGAACAGCGGACGGACGGCTGAGATTGTGGTTAACGATGGATTCATGCAGTTATCGTAATACTGCTGGATTTGCGCAAGGCGGCTGCGGCTGCGGCGGTAGCGGCGAATCGCCAGCACACCGTTAATCACCAGACAGGCAATCATACTGATAAGCAGTAATGCGGTGCTGATGTAACGCCACAAGCTGCTGGTATCCGGGATTTTGTGCAGGGTGATGTGCTGTGTTCCGTTAGCATCCTGATGGATACCGGTAATAATTCCTTCAGCACTAAACGGGGTTTTGAGCAGCATTTCAGCCAGGCGCTGGAATTCGCTCCATTGTTCCTGTGCGGGAATGTCATACAGCGGAACCGGCGGCAAAGGCTGGTCAACCAAGTCGCTGCCCTCGTCATTTATAATCACATACCCGCCCGGTGCCGGGCTATTAAGCCCCTGAGCCGCACGCGCGGTTTCACGAATAAAGAACGGGGCTGTAGAGGTGGTGACCAGATTATCGAGCGACTCAGCGCTGACCGGGCGAAGCAGGACATTCACCCCGGTAAGTTTTCCAGAATCGGCTTTTTTGGTCAGCGTGTTCCAGTCCTTAGTATTGCCAAGGTTTACCAACGCATTTTTAAGGCGCACACATTCATCTTCTGCGGTGCAAAGCGCCTGCGTTTTCAGGACGATACTCGCGAAATCATCCAGCAATACCATGCCCGATTTTTGGATAGCGCTGCGCAATTGCGGATTCACTTTGGAATCTTCGCTGGTTTGCGGATGGATTTGCCCGCTAACTGCCTGCGTCAAAGCGGTGGCTTTATCCATAATGTCGGACTCAGGAAGCGGTAAAGCCTGCGCGTTATTCCAGATAATTTGTGAACAGTCGAACGGTGTAAACGGATACCCTTGCCGCGTGAGGTAGTTGCCTGGCGTGTGGATATTACACATACCCGTGCCGTTTACTTTCAACGTATCGCCAACGCGCAGGGAGGTTTTATCCAGATCGGTAACTGTGGTGGCTTCTATGGTCTGCGCGCCCTTTAGCCATGACAGGCTCAATTTCAGCGGCATCTCCAGCGGCACCCAAAGGGTGAGCATCATCAGAACTATCAGACTTCCGGCGGCAATCACCAGATTGCGTACCCAGTGTTGGATAGGGAAATTACGGACTTCGTCATGCAATGACAGAAAGCGCCCCTGGCGCAGAACATGGCGGTCGAGATAAATATCAATATCGGTTTTTTGCCCGAGATCTTGCGCCACATACGGTTGCCAATGAGGAGGGTAGATCAGATCAATGATTCCCAAAGAGATATTGTTTATCTGATCCTGATTTGACTCGCCAAAAAGCCCCCAGCGCTTGGGTGTTCCTCGCAAACAGTGAATTTCACGCAGTGCGTTTTTAGCCGGTGGAGCAAACAAACCCCACAAACTTGCAGCCAGCAGCATGAAAGCCCCGCCAATCAACCACGGCAAAACGACAGGAGGCGTCACCAGGCACAAAAACAGCATGATAAAGGCGACGCAAATAAGTGCGGCTTCGCGCAGCCCATCGGGGCGGCTTAACGCGTACTCTTCGGGGGTTTCCTGGCGAATATTCAGCAGTTCAATTTGTTCGCTTTCTTCACCACGAATAGAGGCCTGGCTATGAGGATTTTGTTCCAGCGCGAAACCGCGGTATTCGCTGCTGTAATCAATAAGCGTGTGCCCGTTAAGGGAGATAACCAACGGCATGGTTTCAGTGCGAATCAATTCAACGTAGTTATCGTTGGTGATGTACTGTTCCCAGAAGGGTGGAAGGTGAACCTCTACAGAATCAAGGTAATAGCGCCACTTATTAGGGTCGTCTGTTGATAAACCATAGCGGGTGATGGAGCGGGTCAGTGAAAGCGCGGTGTTGCTCAACGCATTAAGGACCAGTTTAGTTGGGCCTGCGCTGGCCCCAGAAGGGCCAACAATATTCTGCGTGCGGTCTAACGATTCAATGTAGTTTTCAACTGCGGCGCGTTCATCAGCGGTTAGCTTGCGCGACGTTGCACCACTAAAGGATTGAGTTTGTGAAACTCGAGCGCGTAGTCGCAGGCTGCGCCAGATGAGCCACCCCGCAATTAAGATGCAGGCCAGCATAGCAGCTAAAAGAAGTAATAAGGTGCTCATGCCTTCCCCATCAAACACTGGTTTTCTTATTAAAACGCAGCAAGTTGCACCCCTTACAGCATGCGGGTGTAAAAACATTATCGGCAGGCATGGCCTCAATCTTGAGACATTTTTATCTGTATAGCCTGCTGTAACATAATGTTAGCAAAGCGACTTTACGAGAAATATCAGCAAATTCCTATTTCATTTTCGACCTATTGACAAGTTTCAGAGGCTTTGAAAATTTACTTAAAGTTGCAAAAATGTAAATAATAACCAATGTCCGTTGCGCGAGATATGGGGCATAACGCACAATGAGATACCTGCATTCACTGTTAGCCCAGCCACGATGAGTAAACCATTACAAAAACCGACCATCTTACATGTTGAAACCGTGGCCCGTTCACGGCTGTTCAATGTCGAAACGGTGGACCTGGAATTCAGCAACGGTGTGCGCCGTGTTTATGAGCGTATGCGGCCGTCTGCCCGCGAAGCTGTAATGATAGTCCCTATCGTTGATAACCATTTGATTTTGATCCGGGAATACGCGGTTGGCACGGAATCCTATGAGCTTGGTTTTTCTAAGGGGCTGATTGACCCGGGTGAAACCGTCTTTGAAGCGGCAAACCGTGAGCTTAAAGAAGAGGTGGGCTTCGGCGCAAATCAGCTCACGTTTTTGAAAAAGCTGACTATGGCTCCGTCCTATTTCTCCAGCAAAATGAATATTGTGATTGCTGAAGATCTCTATCCAGAATCTCTGGAGGGTGACGAACCAGAAGAGTTGCCGCAGGTACGCTGGCCGCTGGAATCGTTACTTGATTTGCTTGATGAAGAAGATTTTAGCGAGGCGCGAAATGTGAGTGCGCTTTTCCTGGTACGGGAATGGCTGAAAGAGCAGGGACGTTTATAGCTTTCTTTTGTAGCCCGCCTCACCTTGAGACGGGCTACCACAAATAATCAGAACAGTTCGTGGCTTTCGCCGTTATCAATGATCGTTGTCCCTACCTCATGCAGCGCTTGCTGCGTCGGTTGGGTACCCTCAATAAAGAATTCTGGGCGACTACTTCCGCCATTTGCTAATTGCCCGGTGTAACGGTCAATATTCACGGTGACGACACCCGGCGGCGGCGTTAATGGCTCTTCCGGCACACCTTCCAGCGCCGCTTTCATAAACTCATCCCATGCTGGCTGGGCACTTTTTGCCCCACCTTCATAGCCTGAGATCTGATCTTTGATGGCCCCTGAAGCAGATGTCCGTCCAAGATCGCGGCGATGATCGTCAAAACCAATCCAGACCGAAGTGACCACACCAGGGCCGTAACCTGAGAACCAGGCGTCTTTGGAACTGTTTGTGGTGCCCGTTTTACCGCCGATATCATTACGTTTAAGATCGCGACCTGCGCGCCAGCCAGTGCCTTGCCAGCCTGGTTCTCCGAAGATATTCGAGTTAAGCGCACTTTTAATCAGGAACGCCAACGGCGTATTAATGACGTGGGGCGCATATTCAGGCGGGCTGCTCTGAGCGACCAGTTCGCTATTCGCTTGCTCAAGTTTTGGCATGGGAACGCTGGCGTTTTGCTTCTCTTCAGATTGCGCGACGTCTTCTACATCCTGATTTTCCAGAACGTTAGATTTCGGCGTTTCGCCGTAAATCACCGGAATATCACAGTCAGGGCAGGCCACTTTTGGGTTTGCTTCAAATATAGTCCCACCGATTTCATTCTCAATTTTAGAGATATAGTACGGATCAACCAGGAAGCCACCGTTAGCCATCACGGAGTAGCCGCGCGCCACTTGCATCGGGGTAAATGAGGCTGAACCTAATGCGAGGGATTCGGTATGCACAATGTTTTCAGCAGGGAAGCCAAAGCGTTGCAGATATTCGGCGGCGTAGTCTACGCCCATCGCACGCATTGCCCGCACCATCACTACGTTTTTCGACTGCCCCAGACCCTGACGTAATCGAATTGGGCCTGCGTATTCAGGCGGGGAGTTTTTCGGACGCCAGTCGGAACCCGCACCTGCATCCCAGCGAGAAATAGGCACATCGTTCAGCACGCTCGCAAGCGTTAGACCTTTATCCATTGCCGCCGTGTAGAGGAAGGGTTTGATGTTAGAGCCAACCTGACGTAACGCCTGCGTTGCACGGTTGAACTTGCTCTGATTGAAATCAAACCCGCCCACCAGAGCGACGACCGCGCCGTTGTTCGGATTAATCGACACCAGAGCGGAGTTCACGTCCGGGACTTGCCCAAGCCACCAGCTTTCATCGACTTTACGCACCCAAATTTGTTGACCCGACTGGACCACGTCCGTCACTTTACGCGGCGTTGGGCCTTGGGCAGTATCAGATCGATAAGGGCGCGCCCAGCGCATGCCATCCATGCTGATGGAAACGGCGCTGCCGTCAGCCATTAACGCTGTAGCTTCGTTAGTTGACGTTTCCGTGACTACCGCCGGGAAAAGCGGGCCGTAGACCGGCAGGTTTTTTAACGAATCGACAATCTTCGTTTTATCCCACGGTGTTTCACCCACTTTCCACAGCACATTTGATGGGCCACGGTAACCATGACGCATATCGTAAGCCATTACGTTGTTGCGAACGGCTTGCTGCGCGGCCTGCTGGGTTTTACGGGTGATGGTGGTGTAAACCTTATAACCATCTTCGTAAGCTTTTTCACCGTAACGCGCGACCATATCCTGGCGCACCAGTTCAGAAAGGTAAGGTGCTGCAAACGCGATTTCTGGTGCGTGGTAGTTGGCATCAATCGCCTGATTACGCGCTTCGTCGTATTGCGCTTGCGTAATGTAGTTTTCGCTCAACATACGTGATAACACCACATTGCGACGCGAAGTGGCACGATCGAGTGAATAAAGTGGGTTAAAAGTAGAAGGCGCTTTTGGCAAACCGGCAATCACTGCCATTTCACTCAGCGAAAGCTGGTCGACTGATTTACCAAAATAGACATGAGCGGCGGCACCGACGCCATAAGCGCGGTAGCCGAGATAAATCTTGTTGAGATAAAGCTCGAGAATTTCATCTTTAGTCAGCAGCTGTTCAATGCGAATCGCCAGGAACACTTCTTTTATCTTACGCATCAATGTGCGTTCAGGGCTCAAAAAGAAGTTACGCGCTAACTGCTGCGTAATGGTGCTTGCACCCTGAGAAGCATGGCCGGAAAACAGCGCCACGCTTGCAGCGCGGAAAATCCCGACGGGGTCAACGCCGTGGTGTTCGTAGAAACGGCTGTCCTCGGTCGCAATAAAGGCTTTCACCATGACCGGCGGGATTTGATTGAGCGTGACGGGAATACGGCGTTTTTCACCGTATTGGGCGATTAACTCGCCATCGGCGCTATAAACCTGCATAGGAATCTGGAGTCGCACATCTTTCAGCGTGGCGACGTCAGGCAACTGCGGCTCAATAAATTTGTAGAGCCCGAAGATCGAGCCTGCTCCCAGCAGAATGCAACACACTGCAAGGATTAATAAATACTTTACGAACTTCACCTTAAATTTCCCATTACGTTTCCATTGGGCAGTTTATAAACAACCGCGCGGTAGTATAAAGGCAAGCCAGTGGCATTGGTATGGCATTTTCCTCGTACGGAGATAAGGAGGTCGTAATCATGATGTTCGCAACCTGGCAAATAGGCCTGGATATTCAGCATGAAAGTATTCGTGCCGTAGCTGTTCAACGGCAGCGGCAAGGCTGGCAGCTCAGGCACTGGTGGCAGATTTCATTACCCGAAGGAACCTTTCGCGATGGTTTATTAATGAACGCGGAGGCTTTCACTAAAACCCTGGCAGACTGGCGAAAAGAGTTACCTGTACGCCACCAGCTTCGCGTCTCTTTTCCTACACAGCGCACCTTGCAACGTTCGGTACCCGCCCCGGATATGCGCCTGGCTGAACCGGCATGTGAGGCTTATATCTCCTCCGCAACGGCGAGGCAGTTGCAAATGTCTCTGGGGCAATTGTGTTGGGATTATTTACCGTCACAAGATGTAGCTGCCCCGCATTTGATAGTAGCTGCACGTCAGACAGATGTCGCTGCGTTGCTAAAAAGCCTGGCCGCGATAAGGCTTTATCCAGCAGCGTTGACCCCAGGAGCCTGTGCATTACCGGCTTTGGTTACGCCGTGCCAATTGGAGAAATGCCAGTATTTGGTTCACCACGAAGGTAATCACTGGCTGTGGGCTTCCACCGATACTCCTCCCCGCTGGGGATGGGCCGATACTCAGGCCACACCGACGATTTTCGACTTATGCCAGCAGTTGAAAACAGGGCCTGAGCTTATTGCGTTAAGTGATGCGCTGCCCGCCCCGCTTCCCGAGGGGGTATTACCGTTGGACGCATGGCGCACGTTTTCACGTCTGCAACCGCCATTACCGCGTCATGGAGGAATTTTTACCGTTGCTATCGGTCTGGCTATTTGCAGGGTATCCAGATGACGCCGTTGATTAATTTACTCCCCTGGCGTCAGGCATTGCGCCAGCAGCGAGCACATCGTTGGGTTGTGCTGCTGGCTCTGGTTTTATTCATTGTGCTTTTTGGGATCCTCTACGCGCGATTGTTATCGGCCGGGGAGAACAACGTGCGACAGGCGCAAAACGCCTACCTGGTGAATACCCATTCCGCTTTGCAACGCGTGTTTCAGCAGCGGCAGGTCGTTGCTGAAAAACACCAAAAAGAGCGGCTTTTACAGCAAATTCGCGATGTACAGCAGCGTGCAATTCAGTTGTGGGAAAGGCGATTATTACGGATAGCTGAAATTTTACCGGCAGGGGCATGGCTATCATCCTTAACGCTGCAAAAAGGACAATGCGTTGTGAAAGGCCACGCACCTGTTCTGGACGATATGCTTCGTCTGGAGGAGGGGCTCGCGCAGCTCGAAGGCATTTCTGGTGTGAAAGCCGGAGCGCTCCAGCACGAAGCCGCAGGCGGGTTTGGGTTTACTTTTACGTTAACGCTATCTGAGGTGGCAAATGCCGTGGCTAATTGAACGTTGGTTGAGTGGCCCAAGCTGGCTGCGCCTGGCGTTGTTTGTTGGCGTCATCCTCTCAATCGCTCTTGTGGCATGGTTGTCCCTTATTCGCCCGCAGCATTTGCGGGGGCTGCAGCTAACCGCTGAAAACGAGCAAACGGGCCAGCGAATCTCTGAGTTGCGAAGAAAAATCCGTCAGCTTACGTCAGAAGAACAGCCGCTTATGGAGCCCAAGTCTCCGGTGTTTTCCGTTACGGAGTTTGTTGCGCTGGCAAATGGGCAACTGGTGAAGTGGCAACCTGATGAAAAGCAGGGCGCTCTGGAAATGCGCGTTCCATGGGAAAAATTACCCGGCTTATTTGCCAGGCTTGCGGCATATCGCGTTGTGGCTGGACATTCATTCACTGTCACGCCTGAAGGTGACTGGCTGAAACTTGCACTGACGATGGAGTTTCCTCATGAACCGTAGCCTTTGTTGGGGATTTTTCATAGCGATGGCACCCGTGTGGGCGATGCCACCCAACCCTTTTCAGCCGCAAATCTCCCCTTGTGAAAAACTGACCGGGCAACTTTCCACCTGGGTACTGCAGGGGGTGATCAGTTCGCCGAGGACAAATACGGCGTTAATGCTTAGCCCGCAAGGTGCATGGCGGCGAATGAAGGTTGATATGGAGCTTATACCAGGGGCGAAAATTGAAAGTATCGGAACGGGTTTTGTAAACGCCAGGCTTGAGCTTGCCTGCCAACCCTCTTCTTACCGTTGGGAACTAAAAGGAAAAACATATGCCATGGATTCGGGTATTACTTCTGACTCTGGCTCTGCCATTCGCAAGCCAGGCGAATCAGACAAATCAGGTAGATAAAGGTATTTCAATGGTGCTAGATAACGCGCCAGTTGCACAGGTTTTACAGGCAATGGCTGAAAGCCAAAATATCAACCTGATGATCGCACCCGGCGTGGAAGGCGTACTGTCCCTCAATTTGATTAACGTCCCGTGGAAACAGGCGTTCCAGTTGGTGTTGAACACAGCGGAACTGAGCCAGCAACGGGAAGGAAATGTTATTCAGATTTTGCCCAAAGCCCGCCTGCGGGAACAACAAGCCTCTGCCGCAGAACAACGTAAACAGCAGCAGCTTGACCAGCCGATGTTGCACCAGGTTTTTGCCCCACATCATGCTGATGTTGCTGAACTTGCAGCGGCATTAAAATCGACGGGTAATAAGCTGTTAAGCCCTCAGGGAAATCTTATCGTCGATAAACGGACTAATCGATTGATTGTTAGTGATAATAAAATGGTGCTCAAACAGCTTGCAGATTGGGTTAAGGAGATGGATTTACCCATCGGGCAGGTGGAAATCGAGGCGCATATCGTCACTATTAATAAGGATAAGCTCCGTGAGCTGGGTGTGAAGTGGTCTGCGGCAGAATCGGCGGGTGAAAGCAAACTCTATCAGCCGACGGGCATTTCGGCGGATCTTTCCGTCAGTACCGCCAGCACAAAAGTAGGTTTCAACATTGCCCGCATCGATGGGCGGCTGCTGGAAATGGAGTTATCGGCTCTGGAGCAACAGCAGCAACTGGAGATTATCGCCAGCCCGCGCCTGATGGCCGCGCATCAACAACCTGCCAGCATTAAACAAGGCACTGAAATTCCTTACCAGGTTTCCAGCGGCGAAAGCGGGGCTACAGCCATTGAATTTAAAGAGGCGGTTTTAGGGATGGAAGTTACGCCGACGATTCAGCCCCACGGCAATATCCACTTAAAGCTGCGTATTAGCCAAAATATGCCGGGCCGAAGCATCCAGCAAGCCGATGGCGAAGTGCTGGCGATTGATAAGCAGGAGATTGAAACCGTCGTCGCGGTAAAAAATGGTGAAACCCTTGCTTTGGGTGGAATCTTCCAGCAACACAATAAAGACAGCAGCGATATCGTTCCTGTTCTAGGCTCGTTACCACTGGTCGGGAGCCTGCTTCGCCATGATGCAAAGAACCATCAACGTCGCGAGTTAGTGGTATTTATTACGCCACGACTTATCCCTGTTCCGTAGCGTTTTGTTTCATCATTGTGGAGTTTTTCTGTGAAACGGTGCCCAGGTGTTTGACGCCAGAGAGGAATTAGCTTACAAGGTGTACCGTTTCGAGAGGCTGGTTGCTCAAGTCTTGTGACAGATAACCCTGATTTATGCGTTTTCGACTCCATAGCGACGCGGGGGAATATAATCGGTTGCCAAACTACCTTGAGTATTGAGATAATTTTCAGTCTGACTCTCGCACTATCGCTTATGAGGTTTCAGTTCATGTCCCGCTGCACCTGGTTGTAACAGGGCGGGTTTATCATCAACGAATTGTCTTAGTAGTACCGAAAAAATGGCAGAGAAACGCAATATCTTTCTGGTTGGGCCTATGGGTGCCGGCAAAAGCACTATTGGGCGTCAGTTAGCTCAGCAACTCAATATGGAATTTTTCGATTCTGATCAAGAGATTGAGAAACGTACCGGAGCTGATGTGGGCTGGGTATTCGACGTTGAAGGCGAAGACGGCTTCCGCGATCGCGAAGAAAAAATCATCAACGAACTCACTGAAAAACAGGGCATTGTGCTGGCAACTGGCGGCGGCTCTGTGAAGTCTCGTGAGACCCGTAACCGTCTCTCCGCCCGTGGAGTTGTGGTGTATCTTGAAACCACAATTGAAAAACAGCTTGCTCGTACACAGCGTGATAAAAAACGCCCACTGCTGCAAGTTGAGACTCCACCGCGTGAAGTTCTTGAAGCGTTAGCTCAGGAACGCAATCCTCTTTATGAAGAGATTGCTGATGTGACGATTCGCACCGACGACCAAAGTGCCAAAGTGGTTGCTAACCAGATTATTCATATGTTGGAAAGCAACTGATTCTGGCTTAATCGAATTAACGCCTGCGGGCTAAGCAACATCAAGGTGGACTTCGCGTTATGGAGAGGTTAACAGTCACTCTCGGGGAACGTAGTTACCCTATCACCATTGCTGCTGGGTTATTTAGTGACTCGGCATCTTTTGGGCCGCTGAAAGCTGGCGACCAGACGATGCTGGTGACCAATGAAACCCTGGCGCCGCTCTACCTGGAAAAGGTGCGTGGCGTGCTGGAGCAAGCGGGCGTTAAAGTCGATTCCGTCATCCTTCCGGATGGCGAACAATTTAAAAGCCTCGCTGTATTAGACACTGTCTTTACTGCGTTGCTTGAAAAGCCACACGGTCGTGACACGACACTTATTGCCCTCGGCGGTGGTGTCATCGGTGACCTGACTGGCTTTGCTGCGGCGAGTTATCAACGCGGCGTACGTTTTATTCAAGTTCCAACCACATTGCTTTCGCAAGTGGATTCTTCTGTTGGCGGTAAAACAGCCGTTAACCATCCCCTCGGTAAAAATATGATTGGCGCGTTCTACCAGCCTGCTTCGGTAGTGGTGGATCTTGACTGTCTCAATACTTTACCGGCGCGGGAGTTGGCGTCTGGCCTGGCGGAAGTGATTAAGTACGGCATTATCCTCGACGGTGAATTCTTCAACTGGCTTGAGGAAAACCTGGATGCGTTGCTTGCCCTCGATGGTAAAGCGATGTCCTGGTGTATTCGCCGTTGTTGTGAGCTGAAAGCAGAAGTTGTTGCCGCTGACGAGCGCGAAAGCGGCTTACGTGCTTTACTGAATTTGGGTCACACCTTTGGTCACGCTATAGAAGCTGAGATGGGCTATGGCAACTGGCTGCATGGTGAAGCTGTTGCTGCAGGTATGGTAATGGCCGCACGTACAGCACAGCGTCTCGGGAACTTCAGTGAGGCAGATGTGCAGCGAATCATTAAACTGCTGCAACGAGCCGGGCTACCGGTTACCGGGCCGAAAGAAATGTCAGCAGACGCGTATATGCCCCACATGTTGCGTGATAAGAAAGTTTTGGCTGGTGAGCTGCGCTTAGTGTTGCCACTGGCAATCGGGAAGAGTGAAGTGCGTGGCGGAGTGCCACACGATGTCGTTTTGTCCGCTATTGCTGATTGTCAGCAGGCTTAATTATTAGAAATTTCGGTCGCTGAAATCAGGCGATTTTTAACTTCGGGTTATGTGCTGAGTTCGAATCACTGGCACATGCCTTTGAGTGGGGTGTTAAATGGATGAGTTTAAACCGGAAGACGAGCTGAAACCCGATCCTAGCGATCGTCGTTCAAACCGTTCCCGTAAAGCTGATGAGCGCGACAATGAGCCGCAAATCAATGTCGATGATGTTGAGTTAGACGCCGAGGAACCTCGTCCTGCGCGTTCTCGCCGTTCTCGTGACGAAGAAGAGTATGAAAATGATGATGAGGAACTTCAGGTAGAATCCTCAGAACGTCGTCCGGCACGTGCTCGTAAAAAATCCGCTAAACAGAAAGTTCCGGTCTCCCGCCAACACATCATGATGGGCATTGGTATTCTTGTCCTGCTGCTGTTGATCATCGGCATCGGCTCGGCCCTGAAAGCTCCTTCAGACACCACTGAAACTGCACAGCAGCAACCGGGTGCTGAGAAAAATATCGATTTGTCTGGTGCGAATGGCAATACTGCCGATCAGGCTAATGGTGCACAACCTCAACCGGGTTCGACGTCTGCGGTTAATCAGACAGAAAATGCAGGTAACCCACAAGAAGTGACGCTTCCTGCTATCTCTTCTACCCCAACTGATGCACAAACTCAGCCTGCACCTCAGGGGCAGCAGCGTGTTGAAGTCCCGGGCGATCTGAATAATGCTCTGACTCAACAATCAGGCCAGATTGATAACGCGGTAACCAGCTCTACTTTACCAACGGCGCCTGCAACTGTTGCGGCCGTTGCCGGTAGCAATGGTGCAACAACGGCTCCGCGCCAGGTAGCGAAATCAGAGCCTGCGAAGCAAGCAGCTCCTCGTCAGGAACGTAAAACAACGGTGATTGAGCCGCAGCATAAAGCTCAGCCTGCGAAGCAACAGCCTGCCGCGAAAAGTACCGAAACGGAATCAAAACCGGTAGCGACCGCGAAACGTAGCGAGCCAGTTACTGCACCAGCGGCGACTTCAACCGCTCCGGTTAAAGCACCCGCTACCGCCGTGGCACCTAAAGCAACCACTACTACACCAGCAGCAACTGCTCAAGCACCAAAAGCAACTGCAACAGCACCTGTTGCAGCTGCGGCAGGCGGCGCGGTTTCTGGCGATGTAAGCGCACTTAAAGGCGCGCCAGGTAGCCATTACACCTTGCAGCTCAGCTCTTCTTCTAACTCAGCAAACTTGAATGCATGGGCTAAGAAAGAGAATCTGCAACACTATATGGTCTACCAGACTGTACGTAATGGTCAGCCATGGTATGTGTTGGTTAGCGGCATCTATGCCAACAAAGATGAAGCTAAACGTGCCGTTGCAACATTGCCAGCAGATGTACAGGCCAAGAACCCATGGGCAAAACCTATCCATCAGGTTCAGTCTGATCTGAAGTGATGAACAAGCGCAGCCGCTGTTGGAACCTTTCCACAGCAGGAAAAGGTGTAAATAGTTAGGCAGCATGAAAAAAAATCGCGCTTTTCTGAAATGGGCGGGGGGGAAATACCCCCTGCTCGAAGACATTAAAAGGTATCTGCCGAAAGGTGATTGTCTGATTGAGCCGTTTGTCGGCGCCGGCTCAGTCTTTCTGAATACTGATTACTCCCGTTATATCCTCGCAGATATTAATAGCGATCTGATAAACCTCTACAATATCGTCAAAACTCGCACGGATGAGTACGTTCAGGAGTCTCGAAAACTCTTTAGCGCCGCGCAAAACGATGAGCAGGCGTTCTATCTGAATCGTACCGAATTTAATCAGTGCAAAGATGAGTTTCGTCGCGCGCTGCTGTTTTTATATCTGAATCGCCATTGTTACAACGGCCTTTGTCGTTATAACCTACGTGGTGAATTCAATGTCCCGTTTGGCCGCTACATCAGACCCTACTTCCCTGAAGAAGAGTTGTATCATTTTGCCGAACGAGCACAAAACGCCACATTCTTGTGTCAGTCGTATGATGTCAGCATGGCAGATGTTGCCCCGGGATCGGTGGTCTATTGCGATCCGCCTTACGCGCCTTTGTCTGCAACGGCTAATTTTACTGCGTATCACACCGACAGCTTTAACGCTGTGCAGCAGCAACACCTCGCGCAGCTAGCCGAAGATTTGCAGGAAAATCGCATTCCGGTGCTGATTTCTAACCATGACACGGAACTCACTCGGTTATGGTACCAACAGGCAAAACTGCATGTGGTGCAAGTGCGACGCAGTATTAGCCGAAATGGCGGAACGCGTAACAAGGTGGACGAACTGCTGGCACTTTATAAAGTGAATGCCTGAGCCGTTTCGTCCGCAGTCGTTAATGATTTGCTATTGGAGAAGCGGATGAAACAGTTTTTGATTGCCCCCTCAATCCTCTCAGCCGATTTTGCCCGCCTGGGTGAAGACACGGCGGCGGTGCTGGCTGCTGGTGCGGATGTCGTCCATTTCGATGTTATGGATAACCATTATGTACCTAACCTCACCATCGGCCCGATGGTGTTAAAAGCCTTGCGCGATTACGGTATTACTGCCCCTATTGACGTGCATCTGATGGTAAAACCCGTTGACCGTATTATTCCGGATTTTGCCGCGGCGGGTGCCAACATCATCACTTTCCACCCCGAAGCCTCTGAGCACGTCGACCGTTCCCTCCAACTGATTAAAGAGCATGGCTGCAAAGCGGGCCTGGTGTTTAACCCGGCTACATCGCTTAGTTGGCTTGATCATGTGATGGATAAGCTGGATGTTATTTTGCTGATGTCCGTAAACCCAGGGTTTGGCGGTCAGTCATTTATTCCTCATACGCTGGAAAAATTGCGCCAGGTGCGTGAGCGTATTGATGCTTCTGGCTATGACATTCGTCTGGAAGTGGACGGTGGCGTTAAGGCTGACAATATTGCTGAAATTGCTGCAGCAGGCGCGGATATGTTTGTCGCGGGTTCAGCCATTTTCAATCAGCCAGATTACAAAGCCGTTATTGATCATATGCGTAGTGAGTTGGCAAAGGTAAGTCATGGATAAGTTAAATAAAATTCGCGGTATCGCCTTTGATTTAGACGGTACGTTGGTTGACACCGCGCTGGGTCTGACCGAGGCCCTGGACCAGGCGCTCTATGCGCTGGAGTTGCCGACTGCGGGTGAAGATAAAGTCGAAAAGTGGATTGGCAACGGTGCCGATGTGCTGGTTCAGCGCGCGCTCACATGGGCGTTAAAAGGCGAAGAACCCGAAGCCGATAAATGCCGTATGGCACGCAAATTATTTGATACCTTCTACGCACAAACCACGGAAGAAGGCAGCTTCCTGTTCCCGGAAGTGGCTAATACCCTGGCGGTTTTGGCGGAAAAAGGTCTTCCAATGGGGCTGGTAACTAACAAGCCGACTCCGTTTGTCTTACCGATGCTGGAAAGATTAGGCATCGCGCATTACTTCAAGGTCATTATTGGTGGCGACGATGTGGAAAATAAAAAGCCGCATCCTGAAGCGCTACACAAAGTGATGGAACAGTTGAATTTGAGCGCAGAAGAATTGCTGTTTGTGGGCGATTCCCGCAACGATATTCTTGCAGCACAGGCGGCAGGATGTTGTTCCATCGGCCTGACCTACGGCTACAACTACGGTGAATCCATCGAGTTGAGCAAGCCCGATTACGTATTTAACCATTTCAACGAGTTATTGCCCGCATTAGGGCTCTCTAACAAAGAACATCAGGAATCAGAACATGAGTAAGCCCATCGTCTTTAGTGGCGCACAGCCATCAGGTGAATTGACCATCGGTAACTACATGGGTGCGCTGCGTCAGTGGGTCCATATGCAAGACGATTACGAATGCATTTACTGCATCGTAGACCAGCATGCGATTACCGCACGTCAGGATGCGGCACAATTGCGTAAGCGTACACTCGATACGCTGGCGCTGTATCTGGCTTGTGGTATTGATCCGGCTAAAAGCACCATCTTCGTACAGTCCCATGTGCCAGAACATGCACAGTTGGGCTGGGTGCTGAACTGCTACACCTATTTCGGCGAACTGAGCCGCATGACTCAGTTTAAAGACAAGTCTTCCCGCTATTCCGAGAATATCAACGCCGGTTTGTTTGACTACCCGGTATTGATGGCCGCCGACATTCTGCTGTACCAGACCAACCTGGTGCCGGTGGGCGAAGATCAGAAACAGCACCTGGAACTGAGTCGCGACATCGCTGCGCGTTTCAATGCGCTGTATGGCGATGTGTTCAAAGTACCAGAGCCGTTTATCCCGAAATCCGGCGCGCGTGTGATGTCTCTGCTTGAGCCAACCAAGAAAATGTCTAAGTCAGATGATAACCGCAACAACGTTATCGGCCTGCTGGAAGACCCGAAAGCGGTAGTGAAGAAAATCAAACGTGCGGTAACTGACTCAGACGAGCCGCCTGTTGTGCGCTACGACACCGCTAACAAAGCGGGTGTCTCCAACATGTTGGACATCCTGGCGGGCGTAACGGGTAAATCTATCCCGGAACTCGAACAGCAGTTTGAAGGCAAAATGTATGGCCATCTGAAAGGTGAAGTTGCTGAGGCGGTATCCGGCATGTTGACCGAGTTGCAGGAACGTTTTTACCGTTTCCGTAACGATGAAGCCTACTTGCAGCAAGTGATGAAAGACGGGGCAGAGAAAGCGCGTGCACATGCGAGCGCTACGTTGAAGAAAGTTTATGACGTGATTGGGTTTGTGGCCCAGCCTTAATAACCCACCGCTAATATACTCTTCCTGTCTGGGGAGTATTTCTGTTGATTCTGCGAACATTAAATACATCACCCTTGTGAAAGGGTGATGTATTTTTGCGAACTATTTAACAGGTTGTTCCACCGCGGGTCCGCAACCGCCAATGATTTTAGATATAGAGATAGCTGGATGCAGGAAATAATCATATCCACAGCTTTTGTCTTTATTTTCAACGTGGCCAGAGCATGCGGTAAGAGTTGCTACTGCGGTAAAGAGGACGGCGACTTTCACGAATTTAATCATTTTGATTCCATGTCATTAGTAATAGAAACGATATTTACATATAAAAAAGGCTGCTCAGTATAGGAGCTACTAATGACATTGCTAAGTCCGGAATCTTACTGCCTGAATACACGATTTCCTTTGCTTATTAAAAAAACATAAATAAAAAAGGCTCGCCATAATATATAACGAGCCTTTTTCAAAAGATGACTTTTTTAGTGATTCGAGAACCAGTTCAGCTTATCTCGCAATGCAACCACTCTGCCAACAATAATTAGCGCCGGGCTTTTGACTTGGGTCGATAATCCGCTCAGTTCACTTAGCGCTCCGCTGACAACACGCTGGTTAACGGCAGTGCCATTTTCCACCAGCGCAACCGGCATATCCGCAGACATTCCATGCTCGATCAGTTTTTCCTGAATCGCTGGAGCCTGGTTCAGGCCCATGTAAAACACCAGCGTTTGCTTTTCTGCAGCCAGGTTTTCCCAATCCAGTTCACCACCTGTTTTCAGGTGGCCAGTCACCAGGCGCACGCTCTGTGCATAGTCGCGGTGAGTTAACGGAATACCCGAATAGGCAGAGCAGCCCGATGCGGCTGTAATGCCTGGGACGACGGAAAACGGAATCCCACCTTCGCACAGCGTTTCTAACTCTTCACCACCACGGCCAAAGATAAACGGATCGCCGCCTTTCAGACGCACCACTCGTTTTCCGCTCTGCGCTTCACGCAGCAGAATCTGGTTAATCTCTTCCTGTGGAACGCAGTGATAGCCCGCACGTTTACCAACAAATATGCGGTCAGCATCGCGGCGCACCAGGTTCATGATGTCATCGGATACCAGACGGTCATAAACCACTACATCAGCCTGCTGGATTTGCTGTAAACCTTTCAGCGTCAATAAACCTGCATCCCCAGGCCCTGCACCGACCAGCACGACTTCGCCGCGATGATCCAGCGGTGTGGTAAACATCGCATCTGTTTCTTTATCGATCGCCAGTTGGTCTTCGTTCGCCAGATATTGCGCCAGACGATCGTTAGAGAAGAATTTTTCCCAGAAGCGGCGACGCTCGCCCATGGTTTTGAAATTGGCTTTTACCCGGCCACGCAGCGTTCCGGCATAAGAGGCGATTTTGCCCAGATGCAGCGGCAGAAACGCTTCAAGTTTTTCACGTAACAGGCGGGATAAAACAGGGGAGGTGCCACCGGACGATACCGCCACCATCAACGGTGAACGGTCGATAATCGATGGCATGATAAAGCTGGCTTGCTTAGGGGCATCGACCACATTACAGAAAATACGGCGGGATTCCGCCGCATCGCTGACGTGTTGATTCACGGCATCGTTATCTGTGGCGGCAATCGCCAGCCAGCAAACATCAAGCAGTGCGGGGTCAAATTCGCCCTGAACCAGAGCGATCATGCCCTGTTCAGCCCACGCATGGAACTGCGGGGAGAAGTCCAGGGCATTGACAGTGACCTGTGCACCTGCCTCCATCAATAAACGCGCTTTACGTTCTGCAACATCGCCACCACCAACAAGTAAGCAGGCACGACCTTGCAATTGACAAAATATAGGCAGGTGATCCACGGTCAATCCTCAAAAGAAATTAGTTGCGAACAGTCTCCGGCTTAGCGATTCGCTCAGGCTGTGGACGCTCGGCTTTCGGCGTAGCATACCAATAACCCAGGCCCATGAATACTACACCAGACAGGGTATTCCCAAGCGTTACCCACAGCAGGTTGTGGCCGATGCCAGCCAGCGTATAAGCGTCGCTATGATTGCCAAACCAGGACAGGGCGAACAACGTCATGTTAGCGACTGAGTGCTCATAACCGGATGCGATAAACGCCAGCAGACACCACCAGATAGCGATGAACTTCGCGGCACCTTCGGTACGAACGGCCATCCAGATAGCAAGACAAACCAGCCAGTTACACAAAGCACCTTTAAAGAACAGCACCATTGCCGGTGCGGTGGTTTTTGCCAGCGCAACGGTGTGAATCAGGCTTTTATCGACCGGTAACAGGCTACCGCCACCCCAGTGATAAAGCAGGGCGACAAACACGGAACCGATCAGGTTGCCCAGCCAGGTTTTTGGCAAAATGCTCCACATTTGACCGTGGGTGATCGTGCCAGCTTTAACACCAAACGTCAGAAACATGGTGTGGCCGGTAAACAGTTCAGAACCTGCGATAATGACCAGGGTCAGGGCGATGCCAAAGGTCGCGCCCATCACCAGTGGTCGCAACGAAGGATCAACCAGATTACCGAGTGTGAAGATAAGGATGATCGCAAGGCCTACATAAGCACCCGCCATAGCGGAGCTTATCCAGAATCCGAGCGGACTGTTTTTTGATAATCGTGCAATGCGAGCGGCATTCGCCGCACATTTATTAATGGTATCGGTGAACATTTTTGTTATCCCAACAAAGTGAAAGAAAAGTAGAAATTTAAAAAATTTGGAAAGCGACCCTCACCCTAATCCTCTCCCTGGAGGAGAGGTATTATCCGGAGAAGCCTTTTTGACTTTCTCCCTCTCCTGAGGAGAGGGCCGGGGTGAGGGCTTTTTAAGTCTTATGCTTTGATCTGAACCTGGCCATCCTTAACGCGCGCTGGGTAGTGCGCCACAGAATAGCTCTCATCTTCCATGCACAGGCCGTCACGCAGTCTGAAACGCTGCTTTTTCAACGGGCTGGCAACCCACAGTTCATTCTGGTGCTCAGCGATCAGCCCGCGAGACAGAACGCTCGCCTCAAAAAACGGGTCGATATTGCTGATTGCGAAAACCTGCTCATCGTTGCGCGGACGGAAAATAGCAATCTGCGCGTCACCCACTAATGCACAAACACCGGTAGCAGGCAGGATGTCGTTTAACTGGCAAACGGTAGTCCACTGGCTCATACATTTTCCTCCACTGCTTCTACTAGAGTAACCGGGATACGTTCGTAAGGCGTAGCCGGACGATGTTGTTCACGCTCAGGCACGACCTGGACGTTCGGATCGCGCTGTGGGCTGTTGATAAAGTGTTTGAAGCGAACCTGAGCTTCTGGGGTGTTAACCGTTTCAGCCCACTCGCAGATTACTTTCTCGCGCAGACGTTCCAGTTCAGATTCCAGTTGAGCGTTCAGGCCCAGCTTGTCGTCGATGATGACTTGCTTGAGGTAGTCGATACCGCCTTCCAGGCTCTCAAGCCACGGAGCGGTACGCGTCAGTTTGTCAGCGGTACGGATGTAGAACATCATGAAACGGTCGAGATATTTGATCAGCGTTTCACGGTCTAAATCTGCCGCCAGCAAATCTGCGTGACGCGGTTTCATCCCGCCGTTACCACACACGTACAGGTTCCAGCCTTTTTCAGTGGCGATAATACCCACGTCTTTACCCTGCGCTTCCGCACATTCACGGGTACAGCCAGAAACACCAAACTTCATTTTGTGCGGAGTACGCAGGCCTTTGTAACGGTTTTCCAGCTCAACGCCGAAGCCCACGCTATCGCCCACGCCGTAACGGCACCAGGTGCTGCCTACGCAGGTTTTCGCCATACGCAGTGCTTTCGCGTAGGCGTGGCCGGTTTCAAAACCAGCATCAATCAGTTGACGCCAGATTTCTGGTAAATCATCTTTCTGTACGCCAAACAGGCCGATACGCTGAGAGCCGGTGATTTTGGTATACAGGTTGTATTCGCGTGCGATACGACCAACGACCATCAGACCTTCTGGGGTAATTTCCCCGCCTGCTGAACGTGGGATAACAGAGTAGGTACCGTCTTTCTGAATATTGCCCAGGAAGTTGTCGTTGGTGTCCTGAAGCGGCGTGTGCTTAGGCGCCAGCACATAATCGTTCCAGCAAGACGCCAGCAAAGAACCGACCGTCGGTTTACAGACTTCACAGCCGTAGCCTTTGCCGTATTTTTCCAGCAGCTCATCGAAAGTTTTGATGCCTTCAACGCGAATCAGGTGATACAGCTCCTGGCGAGAAAACGCGAAGTGCTCGCACAGGTTATTGTTAACTTCGATACCTTGTTTGCTCAGCTCAGCGTTCAATACCTGAGTGATCAACGGGATACAACCGCCACAGCCGGTACCCGCTTTGGTTTCCGCTTTCAGCGCAGCAACGGTATGGCAGCCATTATTGATGGCTTTGATCAGATGCCCTTTGGTGACATCAAAGCAGGAGCAGATTTGCGCGCTGTCTGGCAGTTTATCGACACCAATCGCTGGCTTACCGGAGCTTGCGTGTGCAGGCAGAATCAGCGCGTCTGGGTTTTCCGGCAGTTCAATAGCGTTCAGAACCAGTTGCAGCAGGTTGCCGTAATCGCTGGTATCACCTACCAGAACCGCACCGAGCAGCGTTTTGTTATCAGCGCTGACAATCAGACGCTTATAAACTTCTTTGCTTTCGTCGAGATAAACGTAGCTGCGCGCATTTGGTGTGCGGCCGTGCGCATCACCGATACCGCCAACGTCAACGCCCAGCAGCTTCAGCTTGGCGCTCATGTCTGCGCCTTCAAAGGCGTTTTCAGTACCGAGTAGGTGGTCAGCAGTAACCTGAGCCATTTTGTAGCCAGGGGCTACCAGGCCGAATGTACGATTATTCCAGCTAGCACATTCCCCGATAGCGTAGATATCCGGGTCAGAAGTCTGGCAACTGTCATTGATAACGATACCGCCGCGTTGCCCTGTTTCCAGGCCGCACTGGATCGCCAGTTTGTCGCGTGGACGAATACCGGTGGAGAAGACGATAAAGTCGACTTCAAGCTCGGAACCATCGGCAAAGCGCATGGTTTTACGGGCTTCTTTACCTTCCTGAACGATTTCCTGGGTGTTTTTGCTGGTATGAACCCGCACGCCCATGCTTTCAATTTTGTTGCGAAGCTGCTCGCCACCCATACGGTCGAGCTGCTCGGCCATCAGCATTGGAGCGAATTCGATAACGTGAGTTTCTACGCCAAGATTTTTCAATGCGCCTGCAGCTTCAAGACCCAGCAAACCGCCACCGACAACCGCGCCACGTTTACTACGACGGGCACAGGATTCGATAGCGTTTAAATCTTCAATGGTGCGGTAAACAAAACAGTCTTGTGTTTCAGAACCTTTAATTGGCGGGATCCATGGATAAGAACCCGTTGCCATCACCAGTTTGTCGTAATAGACGGTGCGACCAGTATTCGAATGAATCACTTTTTCCTGGCGGTTGATGGTGATGGCGCGTTCGCCCACCAGCACTTGTACGCCATGCTTCTCATAGTAGCCGTCACGAACCAGAGATAATTCTTCAGCAGTGTGGTGAGAAAAATAGGAAGAGAGGTGCACGCGATCGTAGGCTTTGCGCGGTTCTTCGCAGAAAACAGTGATTTCGAATTGGCCTGGCAGGGCTTTATC